>JAZDOR010000160.1:0-2004 GCA_043798435.1 bacterium | reverse complement strand
CGAAGTCTGGCTGGTAGATTTTAATCCGGCAAGAGGACATGAACAAAAGGGTGTGCGTCCTGCTTTGGTTATTCAGAGCAATCTTATCAATCAGACAGGATTTGGCACAACTGTTATTTTAGCTATCTCAAAATCAAACGAGGTCAAAAGGAGAGGTGTCCTCAATGTTTGTGTAAAAATGGGAGAAGGAGGACTCACGGTAGATTCAGTGATAAAGTGCCATCAGATATACACTATTGATACAGGAAGGTTAATAAAGCGATTTGGAATGCTGACAGAGTCTAAAATGGAAGAGATAGAAAGGACTGTCAAGATAGTCCTTGGCTTTATCAGGTTGTAAGGGAGAAAAGAAACATACATGACTTTCAGTCACAAAGGATGATGAAAATTTGGGATTAAGAAGTTCCTCGAACCCTGTATTTTAGGTGAAAGAATAATTTTATCTGTGAATCTGTGGCAAACATTTTCAATGCCACAGATTCACAGATTGAAGTATGAAATATTCCGAAGATAAATATCTATTTTCAGAGGAAAATACGACAGATGAAGAAAATGTTTAGAGTTAATAAAGTGATGAAAAAAATAGTTTTGCTCAGTGGTCTTATTGGCCTGGTCTTTTGCACAACAGCTTATGCCAAGCCTTATTCGCATATCAATACCTTCCTGTGGGCTAAATGGGGGAAGGCTGAACAAAGTGATGTAGAGTGGTGGGGCAAGAATTATGATGTGATCCTGAGAGAATATACTCTTCCTGATTTTGACCCAGATTGGGAACGCAATATCCTCCAGGGCATCAATCCGGATGTGGTCTACTTTGCTTCAAAAGCTGAACAGGAAGCCAACACCAATTATGTTCTGAGGAAAGACTGGTTATCCCAATCCCCTATCAATGAATCAACCCTCAATGAGATAATCAATGAAGCAGCATCTGGAAAAAAAGAGCTACTTTTTGGTGAATGCTCCTTCTGGGGTTGTTATATAGACAAAGAGATTATGACCCTGCTTGCCAGATACTACTTAGTTAAAGGAGAGAATGTATATTTTGGGGCAAAGAATGGTAATCAAGAGGGTGAAAGTGCGCCAGCCGACTTCTTCACGGTGTTTCAATGGTTTGATGCCATTGCCTATAATACTGGTCAACCCAAAGGAAGTTATTATGAGTGGTTTACTGGTCCAGATTTTAAGATATGGGCAAGGGATTATGATAAAGCATTGATTTTAGTAAAGACAAAGGGTAATTGTGGGACTACCACCCATTCTCTTGGAGGTTCATATTACCAGCTCCATTCTGATGCTCGCTTGACTGGACCAATCACAGAGATCGCCCTTGAAGATGGAAAAGGAGCGGTCTTAATCAAGCAGGAAGAGGTAAAGGTAATTCCTCCCTGTGGTCTGCGGGCTGTGCCAGGGGATGGTGTAGTAAATTTATCCTGGACTCCTAATAAAGAACAAGATATAGCCGGTTACAATATTTATCGGACTACTGACCTTGATGGAGAAGGATTTGTTAAAATAAATGAGGCATTGGTAAATGGCACAAGCTATCAGAATACTGGTCTCACTAATGGTCAGGTCTATCTCTATCGGGTAATGGCACAACTTACGGATGGCACAGAGAGTGAACCCTTTCCCAAAACCCAAGCGCAAGTTAATCTTCCTTATTGTCCCGGTTGGTATAGCCGTAGGGAAGTAATCCTTGTCCCTACCTCTGTGTTTCCTTTTGTTGAGACAGATGGTAAGTTAGAGTTTGAGGCAGAAGATAGCCATATGGCGTATGGTTCCTTCACTACTTATCAGGAGGTTAACATCATCTATATGACGACGCCGGTGGGATATCCGATTGAAAAAAGGAACTGGAATAGCTGGCTTGACTATCTGATTGAGATCAATAATCCTGGTGACTACATATTGATAGGACATATAAGAGGCGATGGAGCAGGTAGTCACATATCAGTTCTTTCTATGGACCAAAGTAATGTCAATATCTCAAACATAGTGGATGGA
>JAZDOR010000158.1:0-4863 GCA_043798435.1 bacterium | reverse complement strand
TTCTTTTGAGTTCTTGATTCTCTGCAAAAAGTTGAGCATTCTCTTTTTGAAGCTGTTTTATTAAATGGTTCATCTATAATATATATCGGCATTTTTTTGTTTTTCATAAAGAGATTTATTCACAATACTAAACGATTACCTAATAAATATAGAGCGGTGTAATTTTAAGGGGGAATGGAATTATATTATCCGCCCAAGGATAAAATGAGACAGTTATTTATAGACAAGCTCTAAATTTGAAATGATTGTGTCTCTATGGTTAGTCTTTACTTCAGTTGGGTAAAGTGTTATAATTATATCTTCTTTTACACCTTATTTATTGGCTCAAAAATGGGGACAGTTTTCCCGACCATTATAGTGGCAGATGGCATTGAATTTGATAGAAATAAATCTATATAAGTGCTATAACACAAAACAGTCTTTAAGCAATAAATAATCTCCATATCTTCTTATCCCTTTTTTATCCTCTCAATAATCTCAGAGGCTACCTCCCCTGGAGAATCTGCCTCTAAAATTGGTCTTCCTACAACGATATAATCTGCACCATTTGCTATCGCATACTCTGGAGTAACAACCCTCTTCTGGTCGTCCACTGAGCTTTCCATTCTTATTCCAGGAACACAGGTCAAGAGACTATCTCCAAAAAGCTCTTTGATTTGCGAAACCTCTGCTCCAGAACAGACAACACCATTCAACCCACAATTATTTCCAAGCCTGGCAAGCTCAATTACTGCATTAGAAAGAGGAGAGCTGATTCCCACCCTTTTTGCCTCTTCTTCATCAAACGATGTAAGAATAGTTATACCCAAAAGAAGTTTTGGTCGCAGACCACAATCTACGACAGACCTTAACACCTTCTCCCCAGCTAATATATGAAGTGTAATGATGTCAACATTCAGAGTAGCGGCTGATTCTAAAGCCGAAAGAACTGTATTTGGAATATCAAAAAGTTTCAGATCCAAGAAACAACCTTTCCCTCTCCCCTTGACAGCCCCAACTATATCTTTTCCTTCCTTAATGAAGAGCCCCGGTCCTATCTTAAATGTGTTGCAGAACCGTGATGTTTCATCCAGAATCCTTTCTGCACTCGCCATATCCTTTGTGTCTAAAGCAATGATGAGACGGTCTTCGGGTTTCATATATATGCAATCTGATAGATAACTTAACATAAATAGCACACGGATTAACACTGATGAGACGGATACACGGATTTTTTCGTAAGCGTTCAGGTAGTGCAATAAAAGGGGATATGTAAGGGGATAAGGAGATTATTATAGAGAGATAAGGAGATATTATTCTAATTTAAAATTCCTTTATCTCCATATCTTTTCTTATCTTCTTATCCCCCTTCTTACACTCTTTGATAGATAGGCTGAACGGTTACGAATATTTAGAAAATATCTCAAGCAGGGGTGCGGTGTTTAAGATGGAAATCCTTCTTCTTCCTATCGTTATCAAGTCAGCCTTGACAAACTTATTGAGAATCAATGTTGTCGCCTCTCTGGTAAGACCAACCATTCTGGCTAAATCAATATGGGTTAAGCCAAGATCTATAATAATCTTTCCATCATCCTTTTTTCCATGCTCTCTGGCCAGGTCATATAATACTGCGGCTAATCTTTTCTCTCCCGGGAAAAAGGCGAATATTTCACACCTTCTATCAGCCTTTCGGAGCCTTTCGCTTATTATTTGCAAGAGCTTCACCAGGGCATTATAGTTTCCGAGAATATATCTTACAAAATCCTTTCTGAGTATTACCAGAATTTCTAAATCAGAATGAGCAATTACAGTCGCAGACCTCTTCTTTTCATTAAGAAGAGCCATCTCTCCAAAGAACTCCTTTTCAGTCATAATGTTTATAAGTATCTCTTTATCGGAGAGATTTGTAAAAACCTTGGCGAATCCTGAGTAGATGACAAAGAAACTATCCCCGGTTTCACCTTCCCTCAATATAGTCTCTCCTTTTTTATAAGTCTTTTTTTGGACAATCTTTGACAAGGCATTAAGTTCTTCGTCGCTGAAAGAAGCAAAGATAGACACATTCCGTAAAAAAGGGATTATCTCGTTCATACAAGTGGATTATATACAATCTTTTTATCAAAATCAAGGTTTTTGTTTTTTGTAAGCGCTGCGGTAGTGTAAGAAAAGGGGATATAGAGATTAAGGGGATAAGGGGATAAAATTTTGAATTAAAAATGAATCATCTCTATATCTCTCTCATTATCCCCTTATCCCCTTAAAAAATGAATAATCTCCATATCCCCATTATCTCCTTATCCCCTTTCTTACACCTCTGATGTATAGCCTGAACAGTTACCCCTATTCTTCCTTAGCTTCTTTCTCGCCTTCTTTTGCTGGTGGAGGAATGCCAATCTTTTTCATCCTTTCCCTTACAAGCTCAGGGGTTATAGCCAAAGGAGGATTCTCTTCTACCCTTGTTAATCCAGAAGACCTTTTCCAGACCACACCCTCGGTCTCTGTAATATATATTCCTCCCTCTGTTGCCGCATAGATCCTCTTTTCATTATCCGGGTCAATAAGGAGATGGCGGATATTGGTGTTGTTTAGGCCAGTGTTTATGGCATCCCAGGACTCTCCACAATCCTTGCTCTGAAAAACCCCTCCCAATAATGAACCAACATAAAACCTATCCTTAGCCAGGGTTATTGTCTGAAGATTTTTAGAAAAAAGTCCATAATTCAGCCCTTTCCAATCATTGTCCCAGTCCTGAGTCATCATAAACCCTTCTTCTGTAACCAGACAAAGCATATTCTCCTTCATTACCAAACCCCTGGCACCCATATCTTTTGGACCAATATTCTCCCAGCTCTCTCCCCTATCATAGCTGACAAATACACCCTGCCCATAAGAAACCGCCAGAATACAACCGCCTGTCGTAACAATAGATAGAATTGTGCCTACACCCTCCTTTGCTATCTCCCAACTCTTTCCAGAATCCCTGCTCCTCCATATTGTATCCATCGCACCTGCATAGAGATTAGAGCCAAAATTAGCCAATGAGTAAATAAATACATCAGGAAGGTTTACCCTTTCCCAAAAAGAAGAATCAATCTCCTTTGTCCATACCCCTTCATCTGTGGCAGCATATATATCTTTATTGGTGATAAGAAGGCTATTTATTATCAGGTTTTCCAACCCATCGTTTTCTGTTTGCCAGGTAACACCCGTATCCCTGCTTTTATACACCCCAAAATGAGTGGCAGCATAAAGACAAGAAGGTGTGCCTTTGGTGATTGCAATCTGGTTCACCCAATCAACAGGAAGATAATGAGTTTCTTGAGGTTTGATACCTTCGGTTTCTGAGCCAAAGACTATGAGAGGGATAAAAAGCAGAAATTTCAACATAGCAAAAATATACCTCCTCTTCCTCATATTGTCAACCCGTTTTTCTGGGATGAGATTATAATATCAAAAAACGAGATTCTCTTTTGCTAAAGCTAAGGTGACTGTATGTATTCTTGAAGATGATCGTGTCCTTACTTTGTATAAAGACTCTATCATCCAAAAGAGTTTATGCTTTTAAGAGGAAGCAAAAATAGGCAGAAGGAAAAGGGAAAAGAGAAGATTTTGAGTCAAAGAGAGTATTATGTGGTGTATAAATTTAACATTTTTCGTTATAATTAAATATAACATTTGACTTTATAACAACACACGGATTAACACTTATTCTTTTGACACAGATTTACACTGATAAGAATTAAAAATTATCTGTGTTTATCTGTGTAAATCAGTGTCTAAATATCTCTTCTGTGTTCATCTGTGGCTAAATATTTCCGAAAAGATTTTGAGTAAATACCGCTTACTTATCTCTGAATCACTAACCTTTGTCTTCCAGAATACTTTCCTGCTTTAAGATTGATGAAGTATAACCCTTGGGCTAATTTATCCCCTCTATCATTTCTCAGGTTACAGAATAAGGCTTTCTCCTTTGCTATGTATAAACCTGCCTTCTTGTATCCTGCATCTATTGTCTTTACCTTTTGTCCAAGTATGTTGCATATCTCTACTGTCACATCTGCATCCTCTGATAGCTTAAAGGGTATGAAGCAGGAATCCTTGGCAGGGTTAGGATAGGACTGGAGAAGTATGGATACACTTGGAATAACCTCTATCTTTCCTTCATCCGGGGTTATCTCTGGAACAACATAGTCTTTCTCAATAAAGAGAGTCCTTCTGTTTGCTTCTGTGTCAAATTCAAACTTGATAAGGGATTCTCCTTCTGCTTTCACCCTGAAGCGTATCTTAGCAAATAAACCTGAGCTTTCCGTTATAGGCTTTATAGAACCAAGGGCAAGGTCTATCTTTCCTTTATTATTGTCTATCCTGTTCATCAGTTCCTGTGGGTTCTGTATCCAGTCTCCTTTATTGACTGCTATTGCCTCTAATACATCAGGGTTAAAGGATAAATGAACCTCTCCACCATAAGAATCCTTTGCACCTGAGATGAGGATGTTCAAGGTTATGATTTCTCCTATCTTGGCATTATCTATTGAGTTTGGTTCAAACCTCAGAGCTATGGCTCTATCTCTGGTCCTTGTCTTGGCATTCATTCCCTTTCCTCCTTGCTGTTGTTCTCCAAAGTTAGTTCTGAATATCATAAAGTCCCATATATCTATTTTCCCATCAGAGTTGAAGTCGCAGGATGGATTATAGGTTGGGCTTCCAAGGGCTGAGCCAAGGGAATCAGCTAAGTATGGCCAATCAAGCATATTTATCTGTCCATCTCCATTAGGGTCACCAGAGATTAGGGTGACTGTCCCAACATCTGTGGTATCATTAAACTGGGTCTGGGTAATTATAGCTGTCTTTGTGGCTGGCGTTGCCCCTGGATAGGTAAAGACT
>JAZDOR010000107.1:0-5064 GCA_043798435.1 bacterium | reverse complement strand
TGAATCGACAGACTCTAGATTCAAAACCTTGTGTAAGGAAACTAAGGCATGGCAGCGCAAACGCAACCAAAAACAAAAGAGGGTTGACTGGCAATTTACTCTCCGAAGATGCACGCATTAAGCTCAAACGACTCTACCCACAAATTCAAATGGAGTGATGCAGTATAACATTTTTATATGATAACATCATTTTAGAAATTACTTGTGGACTAAACCCAGATAATTTTGTATACTTTCCTCAAAAAAGGAGGTAGAAAAATGAGTAATAAAAGACAGATGTATCTCATTTTTATTTTGGCTTTAGTTGTAAGGGCAGTCTTTGTCCTTTTCTTCCCATCACTTTTTGCTGCGGATACAGGACAGTATGATGATATGGCCTGTAGTCTGCTTAATGGAAATGGTTTTTCTCTTTCGGGAATTCCAACCGCAGAAAGACCTCCGCTATACTCACTCTTCTTAGCAGGCATATATTCCTTATTTGGGCAGAGCCATTTAGCGGTAAAATTAGTGCAGGCAATTCTTGGAGCTATAAGCTGTGTTATTATTTACCTTATTGCCAAAGAGTCATTTAACCACAAGATAGGATTATGGTCAGGGATAGTGATGGCTTTTTATCCTCCACTTATCTCTACGGCTGGATTTATTCTTTCTGAGGAACTTACCGTTATTTTGTTGGCCATAAGCATCCTTTTTTTGACAAGAGCCATAAAGAGAAAACAGGTGAGTTACTATATCCTTACCGGAATATTCTTGGGATTGACTACCTTGTGTCGGTCCATCACCCTTCTTTTTCCCATCTTTTTATATTTTACCCTTTTGTTCTCGTCATCTAAGAAAAGAGAGTTTGTCTTAATATCTATCCTTCTGGTTTCTATGATTGCCACCGTAGCTCCATGGACTATCAGGAATTATATTAGGTTTAATGCTTTTATACCATGCCAAACTGACCGGGGAGTAAACCTGTGGGCAGGAACCCATCTTCCTTCAGATGGACCAGGAGGGATGCCTTATGGAGTTACTTCTGCAGATAAAGAATATAAAGATCCAAAGGATGGAGAGGCTTTTCTTGAAGTTAGCAGGGGACTATCTCCACTTGAAGCAGATAAGGCATATTACAGAGAAGGGACCAAGAATATCCTCAATAACCCTTCAGGATATTTACGGCTGTGTGTAGAAAAATTTAAGCGGTATTGGTTCTGGATTCCTGGAGGGGTGGAGGTTCTAAAACCGTATCCTAAAATAAAACTGGGGTTATATATTGTCTATTATTTTGTGCTCTTGTTAGCTTTTTTGGGAGTATGGGTAGGGCTAAAAGAGAATTGGCGGGACAAACTACCAATGCTTGCCATAATCCTCTATTTTACCATAACGCATACCCTTATCTTTGCTGTTCCCCGCTTCCACATTCCAACTATGCCTTATGACTTGATTTTTGCTGTAGTTGGATTCCTGGAAATTTGTAAGCGTTCAGGTAGCATAAGATAAGGAGAAATAGGACGCAGATTAACGCTGATTTACAAGATAGGAATTAAATAAGAATCTGCGCTAATCCTGAAAAATCCTGAAAATCTGCGTTCTAATTCTTCCACATCTTCCTCCTTTCTCCTTTCTTACACATCTTAAAATATAGCCGTTGAACGGTTACAGAAAATCTGAAATTGCAAATAAATCTGCGATCTTATAATACCATTTCAAGCCTTTTATCCTCTTCCTTCCGTAAGACCACGCCATCAACCTTGTATTTTTTAAGGAGGAAGTGGGTTGTTGTTGACTGAACACCCTCTAAAGTAGCCAGTCTCTCTGCCACAAAGAAGGCTATCTCCTTCATTGATCTTCCCTCAACGACGACTGCAAGGTCATAAGCACCTGACATAAGGTATAAAGAATGAACCTCTGGATATTCATAAAGCCTGGTTGCTATGGCATCAAATCCCTTACCACGCTCTGGGATAACCCTTACATCAATAAAAGCAAAGACCTTTTCCTCCTCTGCCTTCTCCCAGTCTATGAGTGTCTTATACTTGATAATTACCCCATCCTTCTCTAATTTTTCAATTTGCTCTTTTACTTTTTCTTCAGAGATTCCAAGCATAACCCCAATCTTTTCTGGGGTCAATCTTGCATTATTCTCCAATATCTTGAGTATCTCCTTTGTCTCTTTTTCCATTTTTTCCTCCTCTATAGTTAGGTAATCGGTTATCAGTAATCAGTAATCGGTAAGGGAAACAATTACCTGATCACCGATTACCCGATAACCTGATTACCTTTTATCCTTCCTCTTTTATCTTCCAATCATATGGAATCTTTTCTGTATACGGGTCAAGCCTTAACATCTCATCCGGGCTATGAGGCAGGGTGGCACAATTAGCCACAATTGCAGGTTTTGTCCCTATCCCCTTGAATCCATTCCAGACATTTGGCGGGATTTTTACCAAACAATAATTCTCTTCACCGATAAACAATTCCATCAAGCTACCTTTAGTTACCGAACCCTCTCTCTCATCATAGAGGACGAGCTTTATCATCCCAGTGACAACCGCATAGTTCAAGGTCATCTCTTTATGTAGATGCCATCCCTTGACCACATCAGGATAGACTACAGAAAAGTATATCTCTCCAAATTCTTCAAAGATGGGGTCATCCTTTCGAAGCATATGGTAGATGCACCCCCTTTCATCAGGTATCTTTTTTAATTGTCTAACCAGCACACCTTCAATCATTTTTTTGACAAGAGAGAGCCTGCTACATTTACCTTATAACCCATTAGTTGCCTCCGTGCCTCCGTCAATCATTTTTTTGACAAGAGAGAGCCTGCTACCTTAGACATCTCCTCAATAAATATCTTATCTGCCTTCTTCTGGGCATCAGAGATAGCAGAAAGGAGCAAGTCCCTGAGTATCTTAACATTCCCGGCTACCTCAGGGTCTATCTTTATATCGCAAACCTCCTTCTTCCCATTACAAGTAACCTCTACCATTCCACCCCCGGCTGAGCCTGTCACCCTCTTCTTTCCTAAGCTGGACTGCATCTCATCTACCTTAGGCTTCATCCTGCCTATATCCTTTAAGAGATCAAAGTTTATCATCTCTAAATTAGTTTAGAGTTTTGAGTTTAGAGTTTTGAGTTTATGAGTTATTATTCAACTCTTAACTCTCAACTCTTAACTCTTAACTCTACACTTTTTACTTTATCACCTCCGCATCAAATATAGAAATAGCCTTCTCCACAATATCAGCCTCTTCTTTTCCATCAAGAAGCACTGTGGAGAATTTTATCCTTTGCTTTATAATACCATAAATAAGATCTTCTATCAACCTTTTATTTTCGTCTTTATCTGCAATCCGCTTGTTGGGAGCAAAAACCCTTTCAAAACTAAGAAGAATTTCATCATCTTTTACCTCTACTACCTTACCATCTATTAAGGCACTGGCTAAGGGTGGCTTCTCCTTCTTTATCCTCTCCAATACCTGTGGCCACAGGTCAATCTTCGTAGCAGATGTTTCCTCCCTGCCTACTGCTATCTGTTGACTATGTACCATTGGTTGTGGACTTTCTTCTTTACTAACTTCTAACTTCTGACTTCTAACTTCTTCCTCCTGATTTCTGCCTCCTGCCTCCTGACCCCTGACCCCTGACACCTGACACCTGCTCTCTATCCTACATATCTTAAGACAGGAAATCTGCAAAAGAATTGAGCTAAAACTTCCAAGCCTTCTCATCCTCTCATACCCATCCCTTAAAATATCCCCTGTCTCAATTACCCAATCTATGCTTGGAACACCCTCTGAAACAGCAGAGACAATGAGCCTCTCCAGCCCTTCTATCATTTGTTTCATCATCTGGTCAGGAAGGAAACCAGCATCCATCAGGTTGTTTATCTTCTCTAAAACTGCCTTCTGGTCAGAGGTTAACATTATTTTGAACAGATCTCCGATAGCTTCCTGATTACACATTCCCATCAGCTCTTGAATCTCTGAAGCAGTTGCTTTGGGATTAAAAGATATGATTTGCTCTAAGCTAACCTCTGCATCCCTCAGAGAACCATCAGCCAGACGAGAGATCAAAGCCAAAACCTCCTCAGAAAGCCCAAATCCTTCAATCTCTTTTATTCTCAAAAGCTCCTTTTCTATTGCTGTTCTTCCTATCTTTCTAAACTCATAGCTTTGTGTCCTTGAGACAACGGTCTTTGGCAGCTTATGAAGCTCTGTGGTGGCAAAGATAAAGATGATGTGTGGCGGTGGCTCTTCTAATGTTTTGAGTAAGGCATTAAATGCCTCAGTGGTGAGCATATGAACCTCGTCAATGATATAGACCTTATACCTTGAAGCTGCTGCTGCGAAAGCTATTCTTTCGCGAAGCTGCCGTATCTCATCAATCCCTCTATTTGAGGCGCCATCTATCTCAATAACATCAAGGGATCTTCCCTCATCAATCTCAAGGCAAGAAGAACACTTTCCACAGCAGATGGGTGTAATCCCAGCTTGACAGTTCAAGGATTTAGCCAGAATTCTGGCTATAGATGTCTTTCCTGTGCCACGGGGCCCATAGAAGAGATAACCTTGCGAGAGCCTGTTCAGGCTGATAGCATTCTTTAAGGTCGTGGTAATATGAGATTGTCCAACAACCTCATCAAAGTTTTTTGGTCTATACTTTCTTGAAAGCACAAGGTAAGACATATAAAGTTAAAAAGTTTAGAGTTTAGAGTTTAGAGTGTAGAGTGTAGAGTTTAGAGTGTAGAGTGTAGAGTGTAGAGTGTAGAGTTTAGAGTTTAGAGTTTAGAGTGTAGAGTGTAGAGTGTAGAGTTCAGAGTTTAGAGTTTAGAGTTTAGAGTTTAGAGTTTAGAGTTTAGAGTTTAGAGTTCAGAGTTTAGAGTGTAGAGTGTAGAGTTTAGAGTTTAGAGTTTAGAGTTTAGAGTGTAGAGTTTAGAGTTCAGAGTTGAATAATAACTCAAAACTCATAACTCAAAACTCATAACTCATAACTCATAACTCATAACTCATAACTCATAACTCATAACTCATAACTCATAACTCATAACTCATAACTCATAACTCATAACTCATA
>JAZDOR010000090.1:0-3245 GCA_043798435.1 bacterium | reverse complement strand
ACTACAAAGACCAAAGATAAGCCTGCCCTACAATTAGACTCTTGCCTTAGCCGACCACATCCTCTTGGTGGAAAGCTCAAGATAAACCTTAAAACAACAACAGGATTAGAGAGCAGCCAGAATAAATGGGAGGTAGGATTGCAATCAGAGGAGCCTCTATCAAGCTATCAGAGAAAGAAGGCAAAAGAACCACTAAGAAATGAAAAGATTAGTCTTAATATCGCACGGATAGATTTAGAAGATAGAATTGCTGTTATTGAAAAAAATGAGTGGACACCAACTGAACCATTGGGTATAATTTAAGGAGCGTGGAAACAATGGAAGGATTAAAAATAGCAAAATGCTACATTTCACCAGATATTCCTCCACTTCATATCCTATTTACAAAGGAAGATGATGTCATAGTCGCCAGGTGTTTGGATTTTAGCATTTCAAGTCATGGTGAGAATATTGAAGAGGCAAAAAAGGCCATAGGAGAAGCAATAATAGACTACCTTGAACATGCTATAGAAAATAATGCTATTGATGAGTTGTTTGATCCTGATTTAGAGGTATATTGGAATCTATATCGGGAGTTAGAACTTAAACCAGAGGCAGAAAGTTTTAAGAGAAACTTAGAAAGGATTAAACAGGAAATTCAAAAGAAGGAATTAGTATATGCCTAAGTCCAGGGAACTTCGTAAAGTAATAACTATCCTTTCTAAATATGGCATAAAATTTACTCACTCAAAGAAAGGACGACATAGCGGGAAATTCTATTGTGGCAAGGCGTTATTCCCTGTAAAAACACATGGCAAAAAGACAGAACTCCTTCCCTATGCACTAAAAGGATTGATTAAAAAGTTTAATTTATCACAAGATGTATTTGATACATAAAGAGGGGAGTCAATGAGGGCTAGACTGTAAAGTAAATCGGGGAATATTGAGGAGTAAACCGTGAATGTAAAAAGCCTTTTATGCTCACAAACAACAGATTTTTAAATTTTCAAAAATATTATTGGACTGAAGTGTTTCGCAAGGACTGATTTATTCTCGGTATATACACTCAAGCCTCTGAAGTAAAGATAAAAATTGAACTTGACAATCTTTTGAGGAGAAGTTTATGCTATTAACCATTACGATTACGGAGATGAAGAATGAAATTGCCAGAGAGAGAGAGAGAGAGAGAGTAAGAGAAGCTCCTTAAAGGAAAATGGGCTAAAAGATTTATCAGGCAGGGGTTTACTCTGCCTTTTTCTGTCTCAAACCTTCACTCCAAGCCTACAGCTTTTGTATCTCTGGCGGCTTCATCCTTTCTAACCTCCTTATTTAATGCGCTTAGTTAACTCAAAAAAAATTTAAGGAGGTAAAAATGTTAAAAAGATTAAGTATGGTTTTAGCAGCAACAGCTGTAATGGGGATCTGCATGGCTATGGTGCCCCAGAAGGTGGAGGCAGGGTCGGTTGATCATTTCATTCACCATCACACGTGGTGTGGAAATAGTGCCAGGGGATGGACATCCAATTATGGCACAGGGATAAAATACTTTACCCTTAATGGTGAGGGAAGGAGGACCGTTGATATGGGAAAGGTACCATCTGGTAGGAGAACAGGATATGTAAGGGTATACTGTTGTTGGGCAAGCGATTCTCAAAGAAAGATGGTATGGCCATGGAAAGTAACATTCTATCTATACCCATAAAAAGGGCAAGATAAAGGAGTAGGGGAAGGAGACAAAGCCTTCCCCTGCTTAATTTATTGAAATAATGATAAGAGACCTTTTTAAGAAGATATATACCTCTTTGCCTTTTCTATTTATCTCTATAACCATCTCTTGTATGATTCTTCTCCTATCTGCGACCTTTACCCTAAGGAAAGAGACATTAAAGAATATTGAAAGTATGGGTGCAAATAAATTGGCTTTGTGGATAGAGATTTTTGATAAAAAAAGCAGTAAAATAGTTGGCAGAATTACCCTTCGGGATATTCAATTGATCAAAAGAAGGTGCAGAGAGATCAAGGCAATTTCATTGGAGAGGACGGATATATCAACAGGTGGGCCTATGGCCATAGAGACTAAGGGATGGAACTTTGAAAGATGGATGAGGTATCTACCCCCTGCATATTTAATGGGGATTACCCCGGGTTATAAGAAGGTAGAATCCTTAAAGCTAACCAGTGGAAGGTTTATCAATGAATTAGATCTAAAAATGAAAAGAAAGGTTTGTGTTTTGGGAAACACATTTTATCTCCTTTTGGGAGGAAAGAAGATACTCAACAAGGATATAAAGGTAGAGGCATATCCAGGGGTATCCTTTAAGGTTATAGGTGGATTGGCAAGGCATAAACCATTTAGTCGGGATTTCTGGCATGAAGAATGCCTTGTAAACGCAGTGGTATTTATTCCTTATACAACATTAGAAGAGATTGCGCTTCCTACAGAAAAGCGTTGGGAGGATATACTTCTCACCATTAAAACAGATGGGGCAAAAGAGAAAAAGGGCAAGGGGTTTCAGCAGGGCAATAAGGAAGAGAGATGGAACCCTATGTTGTTTGAAGAAGATCCTCAAAGAAGTGAGTTGACAGAAAAAGAGGCTAAGGATATCCTTGGTCTCCGATTTGAACAGGTAAACAGGGTCAAAAATAAGATATTGGATCTGCTTTATGAAAGGTATGGTCAAGATAAGAAGTTTCACATATTTCCTAGAGGAAAACGACTTCTTGAGGAGCTTGAGGAACAATCTCAGGCCTTTAATGCCTTTATTATAAATATTGGTCTGGCAACCCTCTTGGCAAGCATCATCGGCATCTTGAGTATAATGCTCCTCTCTGTTCACAATAGAACAAGCGAGATAGGTCTAAGAAGGGCAATAGGTGCAAGGAAAAAGGATATATTCCTTCAGTTCCTGAAAGAAGCCTTTGTTATTACCACAAAGGGTGGAGTAGGAGGCATTATCTTAGGGCTATTTCTGGTATGGCTAATGGGTAAATATACAGGTTGGGATATGGTCATTCCTATCTATAGCCTATTCTTAAGTATAGCCACAATAGCCCTTATCGGAATAATCAGTGGAACATATCCAGCCATAAAGGCAGCCAATATTCCACCTGCTATTGCTGTTAAATATGAATAAGGGTAGGAAAGGCACAGAGAATTCATTGCAAATTTATCATTGCAAAATGCAAATTTCAAATTTGAAATGATAAATGCTAAATTTGCAATTTGCAATGAATTTCCTCCGTGTCTTGAGTGGTTAGTCTTTACT
>JAZDOR010000070.1:0-13280 GCA_043798435.1 bacterium | reverse complement strand
GAAGTATTTGATCTTATCTTCAGAAATAGGTTGCATACATATTATATATCGGCATATTATGTATAAACCTTAAGTATTTTTTCAAAAGTTCAAAAAGTTTAGCTAATCCCTATTGTAGGGTGCGAAATATGGGAATTATATCCATATTAAAATATTTCTTTGAATTTGTCAAGATAACAGTTGCTCATCTTTCTTTCCTTAAGTCTGAGTCTCGTGTCTATGGTCTTGTGTCTGAATTAGAGAACCTCATACCTCCCAAGCCCAAAGGTGGCGCCTTTTCCTACATGGATGTATCTGCCCAAAGCAATCAATGGCAGAAATTGGTTCAGGTCGCCTGTGTAGCTTACCTTGCCAACAATCCCACCCAGCTTCATAGAGACTTGCTGTCTGGTTGAATATCTTTCCCAGTCAAACCAGCCGATATGCCTCTCTTGTATCTCAACCTTTTTTGCATTCTCTATCATTTGCTTGTAGTCTATATTCAATTTCTCACCGCAATAAAAATAGGCTAAGGATGAAATCCTGCTGAGCAAGCTCCTGATAAGCACAGGAAACTCTGGCACAGATACATACCCCTTGTTCAGCTTCATTCTGGTTGGGGTGAGGAAGTTTAGGGTGAGTTTCTCTAAATTTTGGGATTCTGCTATGATTTCAGAGATGTTGAGCCTTCCACCAGGCTTTAATATCGTAAGCGTTCAGGTAGTGTAAGAAAAGGGGATATGGAGATTAAGGGGATAAGGGGATATTTTCTAATTCAACCCTTCTAAAATCTGCTTTTTGATATTTCATCATCTCCCTATCTCTTGTATCTCCTTATCCCCCTTTTTACACTCTTTGATAGATAGACTGAACGGTTACCCTTTCTTATAAACATTTTCTGAAGGTGGCTCAATGACAAATGGCCTTGGAATCTCAGATAGTTTCCTGAGGTATGCTGAATCCTTTGGGGAAGAGGTTTCAAAGATATAGAAGTAGGCACATCTCTCTCTTAAGAGGCAGGTTTGGCAAACCTTCTCTTTATCAAAGCAGAC
This sequence comes from bacterium, assembly GCA_043798435.1. Classification (GTDB taxonomy): domain Bacteria; phylum UBA9089; class UBA9088; order UBA9088; family JAGUXG01; genus JAGUXG01. The sequence continues at coordinate 12,249 of JAZDOR010000070.1, read as the reverse complement.
AATCCTTTTGGCAACACTTTACCCATCTGAAGTAAAGATTAACCGCAGAGGTCGCAGAGGGCACAGAGAAATAAAAACTTAAAATTTTATAAATTCTCTGCGTTCTCAGCGTGCTCTGCGGTGAATAATTATCTTTTGCTTCACTTGGGTAAATAGTTACTCCTTTTGAAGGCATAGCCAAATCCACCACGAAAGGTTGAACCTGAATAAGGAGGAAGTTCTATCTCATCTTCTGCTAAAAGCTCCAACCTGTATATGCCTACATTAAAATTGTAAAGCACAATTACTCCTCAACTTTGGCAAAAATACAAATTCCAAAACTCAAATGTCAAAATAGCTACAAGCTATAACAGAGATTTTGCAGTAAGCCGAAATCTTTGTTCTTATAAAGGATTACAATCTGTCTTTGACAAAATGTAGTTTTACTAACTTTAGCAATTACAGAAGTTTTTCTGCTCTTAGTCTCTTAAAAGTCTCTTACTGTTATTTATTCTAATTCATAATGATTTTAACAGGAACTTTAACGAGACTTATATAAGACTTTTAATCCTTTGTCAATGAAGGACTGATTACCTTACAAAATTTCCGTTATAATCAAATTTGTAACTGTTCAGGTATTCTGACTCCCAGAATTCTGCATTCTTGCTATCTGAGTAGCTACCTCATTTCATAGGCAATACCTTCACCTGGCCGCTTCCGGCAGTGGAGATATAGGTGGGGTCATACATACACTCTGCGACTATGCTTGGCAAGGAGAATTCGCCTACTGTTACTGCCCGCAGGCCATAGTAAAAGGTGCGGGCTTCACCCCTTGGCAGGCTGGTATAAAGCAAAAGCCTGTCATCCCTTATATCCATATAATCAGCCTGCCAGCCCTGGTCTGCGATCCATGGGATATTGGCTCTGGATTCTAATCTTGGGTTCTCTATCTCTAAACCTGCAGGTAACATATCACAGACAATCACATTTTCTAAGCCCTTGCTCAATGCCTCCATCGTTATCTTTCCAACAATCAGCTCTCCTTGTTTCATCTCTTGATAGCTTATTGGTTTACCTGTATTATCCAGAAATACCCTTCTTACCCTTATTCCCTTATCAGACTCATCTACATCATTGCCCTTTGGCACACCATAGACCTGCCAGTAGAGATAGCAGTTGCCCTTTCCTTGAATCCTTGCCTTGAGTTTTTTACCAGCCAATCTTTTATCGGAAATTGTCATCTTTTCCTGGGTGAATTTTTTGTATATTTTGCCATCAACGAGAAGCTCTCCTGTAAATTTAGCTTCAGCCTGCTGCTTGAAGACCTTACCCAGGGCAAGAAAGGCAAAGGCATTCTCCTGAGTAGTGTACCACCTTCCAGCCTTTGCCGAATCTACCAACTCCTTAGTAAGAACAGGAATACCCGGGTTATCAGGAAAGAGCTGTGCCAGGATATCAAGGATAATGGCGTTTGCCCTGATAGACGAATTAAAGTTTCCGCCTGTATCCCTTTCCATTGTTTGAGGGTGTATCTGTGTGGGAAGCAAGGACATGGCTTCTTTCAGGTCACCTGATAGACCAAAGCACCCGGCTAACTGGAACTGGGAATAACAAGAAAGCTCCTTCAGCCTACTTTCCTTGAGATACTGAATCACACCCTTTGGGGTTTCATCTGCTAATGACAAGACATAACAGGCATAGACCTGTTGTTCAAGGTTATAATTATTATCAGCTTGTCTTTTTACTACCTCCTTGAGAGAGCCAATCATCTTTTTATAAACACTATCAGAGACTTTGTAACCTGCCTCTCTTGCTTCAACTAAAAAATGAGAGGCATAAATGCTTCCCCACTCACAAACATAACCTCCGCCTGGCCAGTAAGAAAAGGCTCCAGAATCCAGTTGCATTGACTCTAATTTAGCTATACCCTCACCAATGTAATATCCAGAGCTATTCTTCTTAAAAAGCTCAGGCTCTGCCATTTTCGCCAGTTCATCAAAATAAAGGAGTGGGAAGACCTTTGAGGTTGTCTGCTCAATACAGCCGTGTGGGTATCTCAGAAGATACTGTAATCCACCGGAGAATCTAACTGCTGGAAAGGATGAAGCTATAATCTTTGCCTCACAGGTTCCATCTATCCAGCCCCCTGGCAATTCAAACTCTGCACCAGATTCAGGGGTTACTACAAGATTTCCACTCTTTGTTATTGCCGGGACAGATGGTCTAATAGGAAGCTCTGTTACATCCTCAGTTGTTTGACCCAGGCCCTGGGCAAAAAGTTTGAATTCCACCTTACCCAGAGAATCCTTTGCCATTAGCTCAAAAGATATATTCTGTTCTTTATCTTTGGGAATACTCACCTTCTTCTTTGTCTCACCGATAATCTCTACTGGACCAGAAACCTTGAGAGAGACAGTAAACTCACCTGCTTTTCCACAACCATTAAAGACTGAAACAGGCATAATAAATTTATCTCCTCCTGCCAAAAACCTTGGGAGCGTAGAGGTAAGAACAATCGGATCCCTTACCGTGACATCAGTTCTACCAGAGCCAAAGGCAGAACCTTTTGCTACCACAGCCATTATCCTCAGCCTTCCTTGAAACTGGGGAATATCAAAGCTCAACCTTGCCTTCCCTGCTGAGTCTAATTTGATTATCCCTGACCAGAGGGAAACAGGCTTTACCCGCTTGACACTGACAGGCGTAAGATGCTTCTTCCTGACCTTTTCAATGTAATCCCCAGAAGACTTTCCCTTATTTTCGCCTTGGACCTCTGGAAGAATAAAGGAATAGATGTCATAAGAGGAAACCCCAAGCATCTTCTTTCCATAGAAGAAATTGAATGGATCCGGCTCCTGGAAGTCTGTCAACTGGAGTATGCCCTCATCAACACAGGCTACAGTTAGCAAAGCACCCCCTCCACCCTTAACATTAATAGTCAAATTGAGTTTATTCTTTGGACGAATAACCTTTGGCGAAAGAATTTCTACAGAGAGTTTTTTAGCTGTGCAGTCAACTGTGAGCGGTGTAATGCCAAACGCCCGCATAGGGCTATGGGTATCCTTTGAATCTATTGACCTGATAATAGTAGCCGTGATATAGACATTCGGTTTATACTGCTCCTCTACTGGAATCTCTATTGTTGCTGTATTCTCCTTCAGAACAAGTATCCTCTGAGAAAAGACCTTCTCCCTTTCTATAGTCAGGAGCATCTTTCCAGGAAATGGTGCCTTAATCTGCACCCTTGCTATCCCTCCAACAGGATACGAGTTTTTCTCTGTGTTAATCTCAATCCTATCAGGGTTGGCCATGGACCAGGGTGCATAACCCCAGCCGCAGGCATAGAATCTTACGGATGAGGCTGCCTTATTCTGCGGATCACTTACAACTATCTTATACTCGCCATAATCATTTGGCACGAAACCAATCCTTTTTACCTCCTCAGGAGAAAAGTTAAAGGATTTTATCAACTGTTCACTTCTCTCAGAGACATAGCGGTAATATCCATCGTTATCTTTCTTCAGAATACACTGCCAGACAATCCGATAAAACGAGGCAGAGAGCACCTTTGGACTGACCTTTTCACCCTTAGTGTTTAGAACCACATAATCTACCTCATACTTCTTGCCAATATCTGCATAGCCTTCAACTAATGGTTTAAGCCCGATATAGAATGGATAGGGATGAATATCAACGGATGTGTAACCACTTACAGCCCTGCCACCTGGCTCTGTTACTGTGGTTGAGATAATACCCTTTAAGCTTGCTGGAGGGTAGATATCTTTTGGAATGCTCAGGTTGAATCTATGCTTTCCCTGGTCATCACATCTATCTTCGCCAAGGTCAAGTCGTATCTCAGAGAATCCCTTATCAATGTCACCAAAGGTAAAGCCCGGGAATTTCTGGGCAAAAAATGGATTCGCCTTTATCTGGCATTCTGCAGTCACCTTCCTTCCTGCGGCAGGCGGTCCAAATAGACATATCCCGCTAACATCAATGAGCATATTCTCACCTACGGAATATGAAGCCTTATCTGTGACAAGAGAGACCTTTATCCTGTCTGGAATGAAATCCTCTACAGAGAAATCACACCTACCTATTTCTGTCTCGGCTACCAATAATTTAGCGATATACTCACCTGTCTTGGCATAGTCTGGTATCTCAAAGGAGAATTCTATCATATCAGCTTTACTTTTCTGGTTAAACTCCTTGAAAATACGGTTGGTTGGGTCTAAAATTTGAAGCTTTATCGGAAACTCTTCGGCAAGACTGAGCCCTTTTCCACGGATAATTGAAGTAATATTCGCCTTATCATTCGGCCGAAAAACCCCACGGTCTGGGTAAAGATATGCCTCATAGCCTGAGGTAAGATACGGTCTTCCACCAATATCAAAAGAAGAGGCAGGAAGGCGACAGTCTTCAAATTTAAGATACGAAAGGTCATCTCCGAGGGAGGCGGTAATGATATACGGCTCAAAATCCTCTATCTTACTCTTCAGGTCTTTTATGATAAGAATGCCATTCTCATCTGTTTGTCCAGTAGCCAGGGTTTGATTATCTCGGCTAATAATGCTTATCTGGACACCAGAAAGGGCAGAAAGGTTCTTGAGAGAATTTGCCCAGACAAGGAGATCATCCTGAGATAACTTTGCAGCCAGACCTATATCTGTTACCATTACATGCTGGACATCATGTTCCCAATAATCTTCGCTATCTACGCCGATGCTCACCCTGAATATTCCCTGTCTTTTATTGACCAGCTCTGAAAGATTAAGGGTTGTAATAACTATCTGATTCTTCTCAGCCTCAATTGTAACCTCCTTCTCATAAACCGTTTTGCCAAGGTTATATGGTGTATTCCAGTAGTCTAAGCCATAATTAGAGAGGAGATAGACAAGGTTGTTGGCAAATATCTTCTCAGCTTTTAGATTGAACCTTTTTATGTTAACGCTCTCTATTCCTATGTTCATTGCCCCCTTTCTGCAGAGGAAGATTCCTTTGTGCTTGAAAGAGAGGCTTGGAGCCAGGTCCTCTATCCGTACAGATGTAGAGAAGTCCTTTTGAAGGAAGGTGCCATCCTCCCCTGGCAGGCCTTCACCTATATTTACTTGATATACCTCTCCTGGCTTAAAACAACCCTTCAGGCTGAGATAGCGATAATCCTGTTCTATTCTAAAGTCAAGAGAAGGCTCAAGTTTAATATGCTCTTTGGCTATCTCTCTGTCAACCGGAGATGAAAGCTCTATTCGTATCCAACACTCCCTTTCATTCTGTTGGGAATAGACCTCATATACCTTGAGGTTTGGCTCTACCTTCAATTCACAGATAAAATCATCGGTTAAACCCAAGGAGCCAACTGTGGTTCTTAGTCCTTTCTCTACCTTTAGCTTGATAGATTTTTCGTCTTTTCCCCTTTTGATTGGGTCACTGATGAGTTTTATGACCTTAGACGGTTCATTTGGATAGAGAGTGAAGGAGATGGGTTTTTTTCCTGGTTTTTCGTCATAATAAAGCAGGAGATTCTCTTTTAGCGAATCTTGCGAGACTGGTTGATTAAACTCCAGGTTCCATTCAATCCTTGCCTCAATCTCTTGTGTTCTCTTATAAACAAACCTTGGTGCAGACTGGAGAATTTTAAGCCGCTCTGTGTGAAAACTGAACTCCTTTTCTCCCTTAAGATACCTATTCTTCCTGGTGCAGACCTCAGGAAGAACCTTAACTGTCCATTGGGTAGCCCCTTGAAGGTCTGTCTCCGGGAAGAACCGCAGTTTTTTAGTAGATAGCCACTTGAATCTGCCAGGAATCTCTGGAGAGAATCTTATCGGGATATCCTTTGGGGGAAGGATTGTATTGACCTTCTCCTTGTCAATTACATCAGAGCTAAACTCAAGGGTAAAATTGGTTTTTTGAGTAACCTCGCCTGTAGGCGAAAACGAACTGACCTTAATGGGAATCTTTCCACCATAGCGCATGTAGCGAATCCCTGTGTGCAACAGAAATAGAGCCACCAATCCAATGCTCACATAACCCAACCCCAAAAGAGCCCTTTTAGGTGAAGAAATTAGCCCTTTCTCCTTTAATCTTCCTAAAAATTCTTTCAATTTATACCTCCTCTATTCTTATTTTGGTAACTATTTGAGGCATGTGCATAATTCTAAAATGTGTAAAAAAGGGTAAGCGTTCAGGTAGTGTAAGAAAAGGGGATATGGGGATTATGGAGATAAGGGGATAAATTTTGAATTAAAAATGAATAATCTCCATATCCCTTTTATCTCCTTATCCCCTTTCTTACACAAGTATTTTTGCACACCCTTCAACTATTTACCCATCTGAAGCGTAACAAAGGAAAAAGGGGAAATAGGAGGAAAAATGGGAAAGAAAAGATTTTACCACCAAGATACTAAGACACAAAAAATAGAATCGTCCTCCGTGACCGTAAAATTTCGGTATCCGTGTCCGTTATCCGTGACCGTTATTTCTTTGTACGGACACGCTAAACGGACACGAATCACGATTAAAATTTCGTGCCTTTGTGGTTAGTCTCTTTTTCCCATATTCGCAGTTTTTTCTATTTTCCCTTCAGATGAGTAAAGTGTTACGCAATTCCTCCTGAATCTCCTTTTCTGCTTCAGCCATTGGCAGGTCAATGACGCACCCTGCAGCCTGAAGGTGACCGCCACCTCCGAACATCTTAGCCACTGAAGCCACATTTATACCGTCTTTTGAGCGAAAAGAGGCTTTTGTCCTGTTTTTGCCAAGCTCCCGCAAGAGAACAGTTATCTTGCAGGATTTAATCTTTCTTGCCTCATCCAGCATACTGTCAACCTCTGGTTCAAACCCAAGTTCATCAATCAAGTGCCTTTGAATCTTTATCCAAACAACACCATTACTCTCAGAAATATTAGAGATCACCCTGGCTGAAAACCTTACCTCCTCTATAGATTTTGTGCTGTATAAACTTTCTTTTATTTTTTCGGTAGATACTCCAAAGCCAAGTAAATGAGCCGAAATAACAAGGCTCCTCGCCGATGTATTTGTATAGCTGAAGAAGCCTGTGTCTGTGGCTATACCTGTATATAAAAGAATAGCCTTCTTCTCATCCATCTCTATGTTCAGCCTGCTTGAAAGATCATAGATCATCTCACTTGTAGAAGAAAACCCCTTGTCCGACCAAATAATATCCCCAATCCCCCCTTCCAGATGATGGTCAATATTAATCCTTGTCTTTTGTTTTTCAACCAAAGCCCTTGTCCTCTTTCCCAGCCTATCCCATTCATTAGCATCAAGAATGATAGTAGCACCATACTCTCCATCCGCAGGCGATTTTATCCTTTCAAGCAAAGGAAGGAAGGATAGGTTCTTTGGAGGCATCTCCTCGTTCATAATAGCGCACCTTTTTCCCATCTCCTCCAGGATACAGAGTAAGGCAATCTGACTGCCAATAGAATCTCCATCTGGATGTATATGAGAAACAATGAGGAATCTTTCCTCTGACCTTATAATCTTTATAATCTCGTCAATTGCTTCCATTTTTCTAAATGTTAGAGAAAGTTCTATGTTCTAAGTTCTATGTTTAAGAAGGGGAAATATTAGAGAAAGTTCTATGTTGATTCTGAACATAGAACATAGAACCTAGAACCTCTTATTCCCACTCTATCGTCCCTGGTGGCTTTGAGGTGATGTCATAGACAACCCTGTTTACGCCTGCTACCTCATTCACAATCCTATTGCTCATCCTTCCCAATATCTCATGGGGAATCTCAGCCCAGTCTGCTGTCATTCCATCAGATGATGTCACAGCCCTGATAGCAATGACATTTTCATAAGTCCTCTCATCACCCATAACACCTACAGTCTTCACAGGAAGAAGGACAGCAAAACACTGCCAGGTGGCGTAATATAACCCTGCTCTCTTCATCTCCTCTAAAACGATAGCATCTGCCTCCCGCAATATGAAAAGGCTCTTTTCCGTAACATCCCCCAAAATCCTTATGGCAAGACCTGGCCCTGGAAAAGGCTGACGATAGGCAATCTCATCAGCAAGCCCAAGCTGAGCGGCTATCTCCCTGACCTCATCCTTAAAAAGCTCCCTGAAAGGCTCTATCAACTGCAAGTTCATATCAGCAGGCAATCCACCGACATTATGATGACTTTTAATGGTTGCAGATGGCCCCCCTACCTGCACGCTTTCAATCACATCAGGGTATAGGGTTCCCTGGGCAAGGTATTTTATCCCCTCTAATTTTTTTGCTTCATCTTCAAAGACCCTTATAAACTCATGTCCTATAATCTTCCTTTTCTTCTCAGGGTCAGTAACACCTGCAAGTTTTTCAAGAAACCTCTTTTCTGCATCCACATAGATGAGCTTAATATGAAAATTATCCCTGAAAGTCTGGACAACATTCTCACACTCACCCTTTCTGAGCAAGCCGTTATTGACAAAGATACAGGTGAGCTGGTCACCAATGGCACGGTGAACCAAAACAGCAGCTGTTGACGAATCAACCCCTCCGGATAATCCGCATAACACACCATCAGAGCCAACCTTTTCCTTAATCTCTTCAATCTTTTCGGTAACAAAGTTTTCTATTACCCAATCTGGTGTTACCTCACATATCCTGTCATAGAGGAAGTTTCTCAATATCTCGTCTCCTTCTGGAGTATGAACAACCTCCGGGTGGAACTGGAGACCCCATATCTTTCTCTCCCTATTTCTAATAGCAGAATAAGGAGAGTTTGTTGTCAGACCAATAGACTCAAACCCTTCTGGAACTTCTTCAATAATGTCTCCATGGCTCATCCAGACATTGATGGTAGATGGCAGTCCCCAGAAAAGGTCATAGCTATCAGTAAGAATCAGCTCAGCCTCTCCATACTCCTGCCTCTGTGCCCTCCTCACCTTTCCAGAAAGTGTCTGGGCTATCCACTGCATCCCATAGCATATCCCTAAGATAGGCACACCCAAATCCAGGATTTTTGAGTCAGCTTTTGGTGCATTACCAAGATAAACACTGGCAGGTCCACCTGAAAGGATAATCCCTTTCAGATTGAGCTTGGCAAGCTCTAAGTGGGATGTGTTATATGGAAAAATCTTTGAGAATGCCTTTGCCTCTCTCACCCTTCTGGCAATAAGCTGGGTATATTGGGAACCAAAATCTAAAATGGCGATAGTCTCTCTGGTCATAATTGAGTTATGAGTTATGAGTTATGAGTTATGAGTTATGAGTTATGAGTTATGAGTTATGAGTTATGAGTTATGAGTTATGAGTTATGAGTTATGAGTTATGAGTTATGAGTTTTGAGTTATGAGTTATGAGTTATGAGTTATGAGTTTTGAGTTATGAGTTATTTTATTAAACTCTACACTCTAAACTCTAAACTTTTCAAACTCTAAACTCTAAACTCTAAACTCTACACTCTAAACTTTTCAAACTCTAAACTCTACACTCTAAACTCTAAACTCTAAACTCTAAACTCTAAACTCTAAACTCTAAACTCTCAACTCTAAACTCTACACTCTCAACTCTAAACTCTAAACTCTAAACTCTAAACTCTAAACTCTCTAACTCTTTTGAGTGTTTAGTGTATAGTTTTTAGAAAGAAAAAGTCAATTATTTGATTTGTTTTGACAATAGTTTTGAAGAGGTAGGAAAAGATAAACATTATGGCTAAACTACCACCATCAGATGATATGGAAAGGATAAAGAGGGAGCTTGAGAAGGTAAAGAATGAATCTTCTCAAGTGTTTGAGGCCACATCCTCAAGCGTAAGGGTGATTGACAGGCACTTCAGAGTGCTGAGAGCAAATGAGGCTATGAAGAAATTATGTGGGCTCTCTGACCAGGAAATAAAGACTTCCCTGTGCTATGAGCAGTTTAAGTCTTCGCTCTGCAACACACCCCAGTGTCCTCTAAAGGAGATGGAGGGGAAGAAAGAGATAAAGGATTATGAGATAATCAAGGAGACACCTTCTAAAAAGAATGTCCATTGCCTTTTGACTGTGTCGCCCTACAAAGACTCCAATGGAAATCTGATAGGAATTATTGAGGATTTCAGGGATATTGGCAAATTGAAGCAGACACAAGAAGACTTTAATGACCTCTCAATGGAGGTTTCCACTGGTCTTCATGAATGCACCAAGACCATTCAAAAACTGAGTCAGGCTGATACTACTGTTAGAATAGCTGAGGTCTCAAAAAACAGGATGATACGGAGCTTAGAGGGTGCTATTAACAAGACGATAGAAGAACTCAGCCAGACAATAAGCAAAAAGGATGAGTTTAATCAGACCCTGATTAAATCCATTGATGCGGAAAAAGGAGAGGTTCTTCGCTTGATAAAAGAGAAAAATGAACTTTCTGAAAAGCTGAAAGCCTCTGAGGAGAATATCAATCAAATAAAAGCAGAGAGGGTTGAGGTTTCTGGAAAGCTTCAGGAAACCTTTGATAGGGTCAATCAGATGACAACAGAAAGGGATAATCTCTCTGCCAGGTTACAGGAGTCTTTAGAGAATACTAATCAAATAACAGGCAAAAGTGATGAACTTTTAGCAAGGGTGCAAGAATTATCAGAGAGAATCAATCAGATGACAGCAGAAAGGGATGAGGTTTCGGTAAGGGTGCAAGAAGCAGAGGAAAGGGTAAACCAGATAACACGAGAAAGGGATGAGGTTTCTGGAAAACTTCAAGAGTCTGTTGGAAGAGTGAATGAAATGACAAGGGAAAGGGATGAGGTTTCTGGAAAACTTCAAGAGTCTGTTGGAAGAGTGAATGAAATGACAAGGGAAAGGGATGAGGTTTCTGGAAAGTTGAAGGAAGCAGAGGAGAGCGTTTATTTGATGATAGAGGAAAAAGATAGGCTTTCTCAAAGGATGCAAGAGGTAGAGGAAAAAACAAACCAGATAACCAGAGAAAGGGATGAGGTTTCGGTAAGGGTGCAAGAAGCAGTAGAAAGAGTAAACCAGATTACAGCAGAAAGTGATGAGGTTTTGGTAAGGGTGCAAGAAGCAGAGGAAAGGGTAAACCAGATTACAGCAGAAAGGGATGAGGTTTCTGCCAAGTTACGAGAATCTTGGGAGAGCATCAGCCAGATAACCAGGGAAAAGGATGAACTTTTGGCAAAGGTGCAAGAGTTATCAGAGAGAGTAAACCAGATAACACGGGAAAGGGATGAATTATCAGCAAGGACGCAAGAGTCTCCAGGCTTAATTGACCAGATAACCGAATTATCCGAAAGACTGAAAAGCTCAGAGGAGAGTGTCCGCTGGATGGAAAGAGAGAAGATTGAGCTATCTGGCAGGCTTCAGGAATCCTTTGAAAAAATTAACCAGATAACACGAGAAAGGGATGAGTTTAGCCAAAGAACCAATCAACTTACCGCAGAGAGGGATGAGTTTAGCCAAAGAACCAATCAACTGACCGCAGAGAGGGATGAGCTTATCCAAAAAATCAATCAACTTACTGCAGAGAGGGATGAGCTTATCCAAAAAATCAATCAACTTCCTGTAGAAAGGGATGAGCTTAGTCAAAGAACCAATCAACTGACCGCAGAAAGGGATGAGTTTAGCCAAAAAGGCTCGGAGCCAAGAACAGAAGGCTTATCAGAAGAGGCTATTTTAAGGATCAATCATCTGATAGATGAGCTCCAAGAAAAATCTGCTGAAATTAAGAAAGCTATAAAAAGGGAATAGGAAATAGTTGAAGGAGTTTTTACTAATCCCTATTCCCTATTAACTTGACACTCATTATTCTTCTTTGTAAACTATCATTATTGTGGGGGCGTAGTTCAGCGGGAGAATGCTTCCTTGGCGTGGAAGAGGTCGCGGGTTCGATTCCCGCCGCCTCCACCAAAAATAGTAGTAAGCTGTAAGACAAGATAAGATTATCCTTTTGAGCTTAATCCTTACAGCTATTTTTTGAGCTTAATCCTTTTTAGCTTACTGCTTAAATCTTCTTCCTGAATGCTTATAAGAAAAGGAGGAGTAGTGTGCAGGAATTATTAGAAAAGATAGAAAACAAAAGGGCAAAGATAGGGGTTATTGGGCTTGGCTATGTTGGTCTTCCATTGGCGGCTGAGTTTGCCAAGAGTGGATTCACTGTCACAGGCTTTGATATTGATAAAGAGAAGGTGTCCAAGCTGAATAAAGGCATAAGTTATATTCCTGATGTCCAAACAGAGGATGTAAAATGGCTTTGCGAAAAGAACCTGCTCTCTGCCACATACGACTTCTCTAATCTTAAAGACCAGGATGTCATCTTCATTTGCGTCCCA
>JAZDOR010000067.1:0-6937 GCA_043798435.1 bacterium | reverse complement strand
AGAAATGGTTATGCCAGGGGATAACATCAATATGGATGCAGAGCTGATAATGCCCATAGCTATGACAGAAAAACTGAGATTTGCCATCAGAGAGGGTGGGCATACAGTTGGAGCTGGGGTTATCACCCAGATTATAGAGTAGAAATAATAGCACACGGATGACACAGATACTACGGATTTTCGCGGATTATAGTTAACTCCATAAATCTTCGCACAAATTTTCTCACTCTGGAGCCACAAAGAACACAAAGATTATAATATTCCCCTTTGTGACCTTTGTGTCTTTGTGTGATTATTTATGTAAGATACTATACTCAGCTACATTGGCCGTAAAAGGGAAATATGAACTACGAAACACGCGAAAGGCGCGAAAATGAATAATCTTATTGTGTTTAAGGAAAAAGCTATCGAACATAAGCGTTCTGTAAATCAGAATTTTTCGCGTCTTTCGTGCCTTTCGTAGTTATCTCTTATATTTTATTTCTCCAAAGTCTCCGTATCTTAAGTGGTTATAGTTAGTTACATAAATCCCTACACAAATTTTCTCTTTGCAGGGCTTTATTTTCTCACACAAAGCCACCAAGACACAAAGAAAGACACAAAGTTTTATTTTAATTCTTATTTCATTCCTTATTCTTTGTGTGCTCCGTGCCTTTGTGTGATTATTTTAGAATTGCTGCTTCTTATCTGCCAAGTATTGACAAAGACAGACCTTCCTGATATAATTGGGGGTGTGAAGAAAGGAAAGGGGTTTGCAAGATGGCTGCCAAGAGATGAGCCAATATCAGAGCCTTTTGGTAAGATAGACTATCTCTGTGGACTTTTGGTCTTGTTTATCTCTTTTGGGGTTTATCTTCTTACCTTGGCTCCTACTGTGACAAGTGGAGATGTGGGTGATCATATTGCCTGTGCTTGGCTTTTAAGCATCCCTCATCCTACCGGCTATCCTCTTTATATGATTCTCGGCCATTTCTTCTGCCAGATTCCAATAGGAAATATTGCCTATAGAATGAACTGCCTCTCTTCTCTTTTTGGATCTCTTTCAGTAATGCTCATCTTCTTTTCTGCAAGAAGATTATATAAGTCAACCTCAAGCTTACTTAAAATTCTAATCCCTGCTTTTTCATCCCTTTTATTTGGATTCTCCTGGGTCTTTTGGTCACAGAGTCTAATGGCTGAGGTTTATACCCTTAACATCTTCTTTATAAGCCTGATACTCTTTCTGCTCTTAAGAGAAAAAAGAAGATCGTCATTTCTCCTTTTAGGCTTTGTTTGTGGCATTGGACTTTCTCACCACCTTTCTATACTCTTTATTCTTCCAGGCACACTACTCTTTATTCTTATAAATTATAGAAGATATTTTTTTAACCCAACCCGAAATAAGGGTTTTAACTCCAAAATAATAGGCTTCTTCTTTCTTTTTCTTGCCACAGGACTTCTTTTGTGGCTTTATCTTCCTATCACATCAGCAAAGGATCCATTCCTTGCCTGGGGACATATCACGAATCTAAAAGAGTTCTTTTACTTTGCCACAGGTAAAGAGTTCACTCAACAGGTTCTTTCAAGTTCATATTCTGTAAAAGAAGCCAAGTGGTTTGTTCATCTTATCTTTGATCAATTTTCATATCTCGCTTTAATCGGATTTTTTGGTCTCTTTTGTATTGCCAAAAAACATTTTAGACTATTTATCTTCTTTCTTGTTACCATTGTGGTAAATATTATTTTTAGCCTCAATTACCATATCTACGATGTAGAGGTTTATTACCTTCCGACATTTCTTATCTTGTCCCTTCTGATTGGCTATGGGATAGATGAGGTTCTTAAGAGAGTTAGAAGCAAAATAGCAATTATTGTCAGTTCCGTTGGGCTTTCTGCCTTACTTATTGGATTTCTTTTAAGAGACTGGTCTTCTGTCAATATGAATGATTATTATCATGTTTATGACTATGGAAGGAATATTCTAAAGACAGCACCAGAGAAGGCAATTCTATTTGACTCTTCTCATGTAGGCTATTTTTCATTATGGTATCTCCTTGTTTGTGAAGAACCTGAAAGAGAAGCCTGTGTTATCCCTCAGGGATGGCTTTCTAAGCCCTGGACAATAGAGAGGTTTAAGAAGAGGCACCTATGGCTTAGAACGACCCTGAAAGATGAACTTAAAGATAAATATGGTCTTTATACGAACATCCAGTCTGTATACGAAAATATTTTGAGAAACAATATAAAAGATACCCCTATTTATTATGTATATGGCTCTGGATTAAAAAACCCTTACACCCCAATTATAGAAGAAGGAATTATCTCTACGCATCAAGGAGTACCGACCAAAACTTTTGAATATTTGTATCGAAGCAACAAAAGAGAATATAAAGATTACTGGGCAAAAACTGGCGTCTCTACCTTTTACAATAACTTAGGTGGTTACTACTATCGGATCGGAAAGTACAAGGAATCATTATCGGCATTTGAAATATCTGCTATGGCAGACCCACAAAATGTGTCTATCCTGACCAACCTTGCCACACTCTATTATTTGAACAAAGAGTTTAATCAAGCAGCTTCTACCCTCAAGAAGATATTGCAACTTAACCCAAACGACACCAACGCCAAACAGATGCTTGAGGCAATAGAGCAAAAGATTTCTCTTGACAAAAATTAGAAGTATTTTTTATAATTCTTCTTGAAATGAAAAAGAGAAATTTTAATCTCACCAGAATTGCTGGGGGGGGGGCAGAACCATAAGTATTTTAAGGAATCTTTATATAGAAATAATTTTTTTGGCAGAGCAAAAAATTATAAAAATAGCAAGTCATAAATATGACTTGCTTTTTCTTTGCATAAATTTTAAGGTAAGGAGGAGATGATGAGAAAGACAATTTTAGTGGGTTTAGTAGTTTTAGGAACGGTTTTGGGGACGAAAGTAGTGCAGGCAACGGATGTGAGTGGCAATGTGTCTGGCAATTGGATTTTAGCAGGAAGTCCGTACATAGTCACTGCCAATGCAACCGTGCAAAACGGAGCAACTTTGATAATTGACCCAAGTGTTGAGGTAAGGTTTGCCCAGAATACATCCCTAATTGTTTTTGGCACTTTAACTGCTATTGGCAATCTATCAAGTACAATTACCTTTACTGCTTCATCCACAACGCCTTCTGCTGGATTTTGGCAGAATATTGGGTTCAGTGGATCAGGTGCAAATGGGAAAATAAGCTATTGTGAAATAAAATACGCTAAACAAGCAGTTTATTTGGGGAATACCTCAGGGATTGTGATTACAAATAACTTTATCCATGATAATAAAGGAAATGATGGGGCAGCGGCTTCTCCTGGTCAAGTAGGCTGTGGAATCTATCTTTCTTCTTCAACAAACATCACGATATCAAACAACACTATCTCTTCAAATACTGGTGGCTCTGGTGGAGGAGGTGGCAGTACTGTTTCTGGTGGTGCAGGAGGAATTGGCTGTGGAATCTATCTTTCTTTTTCAACAAACAACACAATCTTCCAGAATACAATTTTAAACAACCAAGGAGGCTCGGGAGCATCAGGTTTTTACTCAGGCTCAGGTGGCCAAGGAGGGATGAGTTGCGGAATCTATCTTTCTTCTTCAACAAACAATACTATCCAACAAAACTTTCTCTCAAATAATCAAGGAGGAACAGGTGGCGGTTATGGTCAAGGTGCACCTGGTGAACCAGGCAATGGATATGGGATATACATTGAACAAAATAGCCTAAACAATATGATTGAGCCATCAAATACTTATAATGGAGAACCTATCCATTATTACTATAATCAATCTGGAATAACGATTGAGAATCAGAATTTGACATTAGCTGGTTCTGGCCCAACTAATTTAGGAAGGATTGTGCTTATAAACTGTCAGAATTTTACAATTAGAAATAATTCTATCTCAGGTTGCATTGGTCAGAATGGAGGGACAGGCGGTTCTTTTGGTTCAGGTGGTGCAGGTGGTATCGGTTGCGGGATATATCTTTCCTCTTCAACAAATAATCTCATATCAGGAAACACTATTTCTAATAACCAGGGGGGTATAGGAGGGACAGGTGGTTATTATGGTTCAGGTGGTGCAGGTGGCATAGGCTGTGGGATATATCTTTCTTCTTCAACAAATAACACAATCTTAAGCAATATCATTTTTTCAAATACCGGTGGCCAAGGAGGAACAGGTGGTTACGAAGGCTCTGGTGGTGCAGGTGGCATAGGCTGTGGGATATATCTTTCTTCTTCAACAAATAACACAATCTTAAACAACACTATCTCTTCAAATACCGGTGGTAAAAAAGGGTGGGCAGGTTGTTATGGTTTATCTGGTGCACCAGGCAATGGATATGGGATATACATTAAGCAAAATAGCTTAAATAATACAATTGAACCATCAAATACCTATAATGGAGAGTCTATCCATTATTATTCTAATCAATCTGGAATAACGATTGAGAACCAAAATTTGACTCTTGCTGGTTCTGGCTCAACAAACTTAGGAAGGATTGTCCTTATAAACTGCTCAAACTTTACTATAAGGAATAACGAAATTTCTGGAGGGATTGGTCAAAATGGCCAAACAGGTGACTATGGGGGTTCAGGTGGTTCAGGTGGTATAGGCTGTGGGATATATCTTTATTCTTCTACAAATACCATAATCTCAAGTAATACCGTATCTTCAAATACCGGTGGCCAAGGAGGAACAGGTGGTTGTGGGGGTTCTGATGGTCAAGGAGGCATTGGCTGTGGGATCTATTCCTGCTCAGGTTCCTCTTCAGTTATCCATTACAATCGTCTATCTAACAACAAAGATGGTGATGGGACAAAGGGCTATGGTATCTTTCATGATGGAAGCTCTGGCACTATCTCTGCCACATATAATTGGTGGGGAAATTATTCTGGGCCTTACCATCCTAATACAACTCCATTAGCTAAAGGCGATCAAGTAAGCGACTATGTTAATTATAGACCTTGGATAGGATTTACATTCTTCGATCCTTCAGAAGGACCTGGGGGCATTATAGTTACCATAGAAGGAGGATGGTTTGCTACGAATACTCTACTTTTCATTGACTTTGGCACCCACCAAACCATTACCACAACCACAAGTAGTAAGAATGGCACTTTTTCTACTACCTTTACCGTTGCTACTCAACTTGCAGGTACAAAGCTAATCACAGTCTCAGATGGAACAAACCTTATTACTGCTTTCTTTAAGCTCATTTCAAAACTCACCCTCATCAATCCTAAACAAGGACTAATCGGCATATCAGTCACATTAGAGGGAACAGGGCTTAGCCCATCCCAAATCAATATTGACTTCGGCAACCACCCTACCATCACCACAACCCAGTCAAACACCAACGGTACCTTCTCTGCCACCTTCAAGGTCTCTGCACAATCCCCAGGAACTAAAGTTATTACAGCACAGGATACCTTGGGAAATCTTGCAACCACAACCTTCTTTATCATACCCTCTAATATCTCAGTCTCACCTTCTTCTGGTTTTGCTGGTGCAGGAATTACAGTTCATGGATCATCGTTCTTTAAGAATAGCTTGGTTGCCATCAGCTTTGGCGCTCATTTGACAATTACTACTACACAGACCAACCAAAACGGCACCTTCTCAGCCACATTCATAGTGAACACCCAAACCCCAGGAACCAAAGTAATCACTGCTATTGACACAGAAGGAAACCTGGCCACAACTACATTTATCCTCCTTCCACCAACATTCTTGAAGATAGTCCCATCTTATAGTCTTATTGCCAAGAATCAGGAGTTTGATGTGGATGTTAAGATAAAGGATGTTAGGAATTTAGCCGCTGTTCAGGCCTATCTCTTGTTTAATCCCAATATCCTTGAGGTAATAGGGTTACAAAACGGCTCTTTTCCATCTGGTGCTTTTGTCTCTACTAATACTACCTCTGGTCAAATCTATTACTTTGCCGGTCTCTTTACTGGCTCTGCTACTGGCTCAGGTGTATTATGCTCAATAAGGTTCAAAGGAAAAGAGGGAGGCTCATCTACCCTAATCTTTGGCAATAACACAACCCTTGCAGATGCAAATAGCAGTTCTATCCCATTCAATAAGGTTGAGGGTGCATACTATGTAGCAAATTCTCTCTCTGTTTCACCTCAAAACCAAACAATATCTGCGGGTAATACCCAAGCCTATTCTGCCTTTGCTATTTGTGAAGCAGGGAGTGTCAATGTTACAGGTTCTGCTACATTCTCTGCAGATGGAGGAGGATCATTTACCACCAATCTATTTGAGGCTCATTACATTGGAACATACACAATCTCTGCTGTATTCTTAGGTCTTGTTGGTACAACCAATGTTTATATTACCCCAGGAACACCAACATCACTTCTTTATGTAAGTGGTAACAACCAAACCTCAACCTGCACTCAAACCCTATCTTATCCCTTTGTAGTCAAGATAGAAGATGCTTATCATAACCCCTGTCCTAATCTCTCTGCGTCCTTTACGGTTATTTCTTATCCCATAGGAGCAGAGGGCTATGGTCTTTCTGCTACAGAAACCCTGACAAATATCAATGGAACCACATCAAGCCAGTTTACCTTAGGTGATGAACCACCTGGAAGCTATACCATCAGGGCAAGCTCAGGAAGCCTATCACCCTTTGACTTTACTGCTTGGTCCCTGAGAAGATTCGGTAATATTGCTGGAATCTGCCTGATAGACTATGGAACAGAAGGACAAAGGACAGCAAGTATAACTGTAACCCTTATAGAAACCCAAGCAACCACAACAACCAATTCTAATTCCTACTTTATCTTTTCAAACATCCCTGTTGGAACATACACTCTGAGCTTTACCTATCCAGGGGCAACACCAGCCACAAGAACAGCTATAATTACCCAGACCCAGTCTAATGATACCACGGATATTGGAACAATAACATTG
>JAZDOR010000052.1:0-4117 GCA_043798435.1 bacterium | reverse complement strand
AGTATAATTCAGTAATTAAGAATATCGCATCTTTACAAAATATGAAATTTGATTTAGCCTTAACTTAAAAATTCAAAGATTAAAAACCAAGGGGTAAATATACGGTTTAGTTGAATATCTTATTTCGCAATAAGTATAATGGATATATCCAAAAGAGACTCTGTTGAAGTTGGCAACAAAAAAGTGCGAAAAGGAAGTATTGTCTATACAGATAGATTAAAAGCTTAAAAAATAATTACTTGCATATACGGGTTTCGATATTTCGCTAATGAAAAAGATAGTCTTGATAATTGTCATTTCCCAGATAGCCTTTTCATTATCCATAAAAGAGATAGAGAAAGATCCATCTCTTTATGATAGAAAAGGGGTGACTATAACAGGTAGGGTAAAAGAGATCAGACTTTCGGTATCCAAAAAGGGTAGCAAATACACCACATTCTCCTTGGATGATGGAATTATCAACATCTTCAGCTATACTCACCTTTCTTTCAAAAAAGGAGATAGGGTAAGGGTAAAGGGTATTTTCTATAAAAAAAGGTATAGATTTGATATGGAAATAAAGGCAAAGCCAGAGGATATCTATAGGGTTAGTGGATTGAATAGATTGATGGTTATTGGAATTATTCTTGTTACCTATATAGCTTGGCTATTATACAGAAGATATAAAGCAGGAAGGGATGTAGCATATAAAATGGGGGTAGATTTTGAAGGATATGTCCAAAACTTATTTTCACAAGAGGAATGGACAATTGCCAGGACAGCCGGCGACCTATCAAGAAAGTTGGGCAGAAAGGTTGAGCAAGACTCAGAACCTGACTTTGTGATGAGGCACAAAGGGAAGAACAGGCTATTTGCCATTGAATGTAAGTTTCGCTCAAACCTTTGGAAAGGAAAAGAAGAGTATGGAATATTATGGGCACCAAAATATAAGATACGCAACTACAACAGGTTTTGGGAAAAGGAGAAAATTCCAGTATTTGTAGTGATTGGGCTTTCTGGCACACCCTCTGCACCCCAGCACCTCTTTCTGATTCCTTTGCCTTACCTCCCTCACCAGTTTATCTCTGAAAACAGGCTAAAGAAGTTTGAAAGAGGCATAACAAATAAATTTTCTCTCAAAGAATTTTTGAATAAGTGCTAAACTTTTGTAAATTTTGGTAACCGTTCAGGTTATACATCAAATCTGAACGCTTACGCTAAATCACATTTTCATTGGGTATAAAAGGCTTCGTTTTAAAAGATTAGGCAAGGTTATTATGAAAAAAGCTGATGATAGCATCTGCTACCTCTTTCAACTCTCCTTCTGTGAGTTCAGGATAGACAGGGATAGATAGGGTTTCCTTGGCGGCGATTTCACTTTCTGGGAAGTCTCCTTCCTTTTGCCCCAAATCCTTGAAGCACTCTTGAAGATGGAGAGGAAGGGGATAGTATATCTCTGTAGCAATGCCTTTGGCTTTCAAATATTCTCTTAACCCATCCCTATCCTTGCACCTGATAGTATATTGATTATAGATATGCCTGCAATCTGGCGCCTCGGCTGGGAGAATAATATCTGCGGTAGCTAAAAGCTCATTGTAAAGAGCAGTGTTTCTCCTCCTCGCTTCATTCCATTGGTCTAAGTATGGAAGTTTCCGAGATAAAGCTACAGCCTGAATAGCATCAAGCCTTGAGTTTATCCCAACAACCTTATGGTAATATTTTGCAGATGTGCCGTGAACCCTGAGCATTACTATTCTATCTGCCAATTCCTTATTGCTGGTAACTATCATTCCACCATCACCATAGCCACCAAGGTTTTTTGTTGGAAAGAAGGAGAAGCAGCCAATATCAGATAAAGTGCCTGCCTTCTTGCCTTTGTATTCTGCACCTAAGGCTTGAGCGGCATCCTCTATCACAAAGAGATTGTGCTTCCTGGCTATCTCATTGATTTTATCCATATCTGCGGCTTGTCCATAGAGGTGAACAGGAAGGATAGCCTTTGTCTTTTTTGTAATCTTTGCTTCAATAAGGTCAGGGTTTATGTTGTAGGTGGCTGGGTCTATATCGCAGAATACGGGTTTTGCAGAGAGTCGCCAAATTACGCTGGCTGTAGAGAAGAATGAGTATGGCGTGGTGATAACCTCATCCTGCTGGGAAATCCCAAGAGCCATCAATGCTAAAAGCAAGGCATCCGTTCCAGAGGCACAACCTATAGCATAGTCGCTGCCGCAATACTGGGCTACCTCAGCCTCAAACCTTTCTACAGCAGGCCCAAGGACATAGTTGCCGCTCTCAAGAAGACCCAAGACAGCCTCTCGTATCTCAGAGCCTATCTCCTTATACTGCCTTTTTAAGTCTAATAAAGGTATCATGGTAAGTTGATAGTTTATGGTTTATGGTTTATGGTTTATGGTTGATAGTTTATGGTTGATAGTTAATAGACTATAAACTATAGACTATAAACTTCTTTTATTCCTTATAAAGTAAACTGCGTATGTATATTCCCCTTCTTAAAAGCCTCATCAGAAAGCATCTTCTGGTGGAAGGGGATGGTTGTCTTTACCCCTTCAATCACAAACTCATCTAAACACCTTTTTGCCCTGATGATTGCCTCCTCCCTATTCCTTCCATGCACGATGAGCTTGGCTAAGAGTGCATCGTAGTAAGGGGGAACCTTATATCCTGCATATATGTGTGTATCTACCCTGACCCCAGGCCCACCTGGCAAATGAAGAGAGGTAATCCTTCCTACGGATGGAGCAAAGTTATTCTCTGAATCCTGAGCATTTATTCGACATTCTATGCTGTGGCCTGATAGGGTTATCTCTCTCTGGGTGAGGTTGAGCTTTTCACCTGCGGCAATTCTTATCTGCTCCTTGACTATATCTATTCCGGTAACCATTTCCGTGACAGGGTGTTCAACCTGAATCCTTGTATTCATCTCCATAAAATAGAACTTATTTTTCTCATCCAGGAGAAACTCAACTGTGCCTGCGTTGATATAGCCAGCAGCCTTAGCCGCCTTTATTGCTGCTATTCCAAGCTCTCTTCTAATCTTTGCATCTACACCTACCGATGGGGATTCCTCAATCAACTTTTGATGCCTGACCTGAATGGAGCACTCCCTTTCTGGAAATGAGATATAATTTTTGTGGTTATCAGCTAAAATTTGAATCTCTATATGCCTTGCAGGTTGAATAAGCTTTTCCAGATACAACCCTGAAGCACCAAAGGCTTTTTCTGCCTCTGCAGAGGCTATATTCCATGCCTCTACCAGAGCCTCTCTATTGGCTACAATCCGTATCCCTTTTCCACCACCACCACCTGCAGCCTTTAAGAGGATGGGATAGCCAATCCTTTTTACCAGCTTCTCTGCCTCTTTATAATCCTTTAAGGGCTTGGCTGAGCCTGGAATTATCGGAACCCCTGCCTTTTCCATTGCATTCCTTGCCCCAATCTTATCCCCCATCATTTTGATAGCTGAGGCAGGAGGGCCAATAAATGTCTTGAGATGATCCTTGCATATCTCGGCAAAGTTAGCCTTCTCAGCCAAAAATCCATACCCTGGATGTATAGCATCCGCACCTGTAATCTCTGCGGCACTCATTATCCTTGGTATCATCAGATAGCTTTCATCAGCAGGGGCAGGTCCAATACAGATAGCCTCATCTGCTAAAGAAAGATGGAGGCAGTCTGCATCCTCTTCTGAATAAAGAGCTACAGTCTTGATGCCCATCTCCTTTGCTGCCCGCATCACCCTCATGGCAATCTCCCCTCTGTTTGCTATCAATATTTTGTTAAACATTTTAGTATATAAATGTATGGAGAAGAAAGAAGAAGGTCAAGAAAAAATTATAGATGTTCTATTTGTACCAAAATAAATGTAAATTGCAAATCGTAAAATGATAGAATACAGAATTCAGAATACAGAATTCAGAATACAGAATTCAGAATACAGAATTCAGAATACAGAATTCAGAATACAGAATATAAAATATAGGTAACCGTTTAGTATTGTGTAGACACACCATTCCCTTGTAACTCAAAAGTGTAGTTTGACAATAGTGAATTTGGAGAGAAGAAGATAGTTATTAAGGACTCCTGATGGGAAAAGTTGGTGTCAGAAGAGAAGTAGTAT
>JAZDOR010000035.1:0-17478 GCA_043798435.1 bacterium | reverse complement strand
ATACTATTAGTAGGCATCTGTTTAAGCCTATGTTTGTTTTTTTATCTATTACAAACTATTCTGGGAAAGGACGGATGCCTTTCAATAAGTTTTCAAAGAACTGTTTTCTGTGGATAACTACACTTTTTGGAGAAGAACCGTGTTTTTTATAGTCGTATACATAGCCACTCCTAACATCTTTCACCTCCTGATATTATTATAATACTAAGAGGTTATTTTACCTTTTCAGCTATGGAATTTTCTCTGGCTTTTAGTATGGAATTTATTATAGCGTTGAGGCCCAAAGATTGATATTCGTAGTCTATTGTCCCTCATTGTTTATTGTCAATATAAGGGAGACAAGGTTTTGCGTAGAATCGTTCTGGTCTGGCAGTCTCTCTTTATCCTTCATTTCAGAAATTGCAGAAAGAAGTTTTTCGGCTGTGAGCTCTTTTTCCTCAATCACCACGCCATTCTTATATCTTCTTGCATTTTCTAATTGATGGTTATCGCAGGCTTTCGGATATGGAATAAGGACAGCAGGAAGCCCACACTTTGATATTTCAGCTAAGGCTGTTGCTCCTGCTCTTGAGATGACAAGGTTTGCCGCACTATAAGCCATCTCCATCTCATATAGAAATGCGAATATGCGGACATTATCCTTGCTCTGCACCTTTTGTTTGATGTAAGGATAGTCTGCCTCCCCTGTTATCCAGAGAATTTGAAAAGAAGAAAGCCCTGAAAGTATCTCAAGAACAGCCTTGTTGATGGAGATTGCACCTTGAGAGCCTCCTATTATAAGAATTGTGCTTTTATTTGGGTCTAAGCCAAAATAGAAAATAGCATCCTTCTTTGACACCCTTCCTATCCTTCTTCTGACTGGATTTCCTACCAAGGTTGTTTTCTTGTTTTTAGGAACTAATAGCGTCTCTTCATACGAAAGAGCAATCTGGCTGGAAAACCTTGAGAGGATTCTGTTTGCCAGGCCAAAGACAGCATTCTGTTCACAGATTATGATAGGAATGCTGAGCAGCCAGGAGGAAAAGAGGGTAGGAAAGCTGACAAATCCTCCCATTCCCACAACAACAGAAGGTTTTTTCTTCATAAGAAAGAATAAAGACTTGAAAATGGCAACAATGTTGAGAAGAACCACCTTCAAGGTATTAGAAGAAAACGCTCTCCTATTCCACTTTTCTAAAGATAAAATGAAAGGCTTATAACCCTCCTTTTTAAGAAGCTCGGAAGATTTGCCAGTTTGAGTAACAAAAAAAACCTCTCCCTCCTGCCTTAATACCTCAGCCATAGCTATCGCCGGATATATATGCCCACCTGTTCCACCAGCCACAATTACTACTTTCATTGTATATGTTTAGTTAACATTAAAGAGTTTATAGTCTATAGTTTATAGTCTATAGTCTATAGTTTATAGTCTATAGTTTATGGTTTATGGTTTATAGTTTATGGTCTATCAACTATAAACCATCAACTATAAACTTATTTTTTACCATTCAATCAGTGTTGCTGAGTAGGTAAAACCTCCTCCTACAGCAACCATTAAAATCAAGTCTCTTTCTTGTATCCTTTCAGACTTTACTGCCTCATCTAAAGCTACGACTGATGAGGCTGACATCATATTTCCATATCTATTAAGATTGACAAACATTTTCTCAGAAGGAATTTTCAGCCTCTTTGACAAAAGGTTGATAATGCGGAGGTTTGCCTGATGGGGAATAAAAAGGGATATGTCATCGCTTGACAAGGAGTTATTAAAAAGAACCCTTTCTATCGCCTCACTCATCGCTAATATAGCATACTTAAAGACCTCTTGTCCATCCATCTGGATTGTATGTAGATTTTTTTCCACTGTCTCAGATGACGCAGGCATCCTTGAGCCTCCTGCTGGAATTTTAAGAATCTCTCCCAATTTTCCGTTTGTATTGAAGTAGCTTCCAATAATTCCACCTTTTTCAGATGGCTTAAGAAGCACAGCCCCTGCTCCATCGCCAAACAGGACGCAGGTAGATCTATCCTTCCAGTTTATAAATTTTGAGGTTGTTTCAGAGGCAACAATGAGTGCTGTTTTTGAGCCACCTGTCTCTATAAACCTTCTTCCACATTCCAGGGCATAAGAAAACCCTGTGCAGGCCGCAGATAGGTCAAAACAGGCACAGTTAGAAAGACCAAGTTTTTCGGAAAGTCTGCAGGCAGTTGAAGGAAAGATTGTATCCGGGGTTGATGTAGAGACAATGATAAGGTCAATAGGTTCATTCTTGGCTATATCCTTTGCAGCAAGGTAGGCCATATCAGAGGCGGAAATCTCTGGTTCAGCAATCCTCCTCTCCTTTATCCCTGTTCTGGTTGTAATCCATTCGTCAGAGGTCTCAATCATTCTCTCTAACTCTATATTGGTAAGAATCCTTTCTGGAAGCCATTTACCTGTGGCAACAATCTTTGCTCTTTTCATTTTTAGAAAAACAAAATAAATCTTGCCACAGAGAACACAGAGGTCACAGAGCTAAGAAAATCTTTTAATAATCTTTTTATTTTTATCTCTTCTCTGTGCTCTCTGTGACCTCTGTGGCTAAATATTTTACTCTTAAGATTTTGAGCAGTTACAAAATTTTGCATTTACTTCAACTCTTCTTCTATCCTGTCATTTATGTGGTGGGAGGAAGCTATGGAAGCAACCTTGATGGCATTCTTTATGGCTTTGCTCTTTGACCTTCCGTGGCAGATAATAGAGACACCTTCCAAGCCTAAGAGGGGCGCACCTCCATATTCAGCATAGTCTATCTTTTTAAGGAGGTTGCGGAATAAGCCTTTCAGAAAGAGAAGCCCAATCTTATTGACAAAGCCTGCATTATGTCGTATCTCATCTATGATAAACTCAGCTATACCTTCGCCAAATTTTAGAAGAGAGTTTCCAACAAAGCCATCACAGACAACAACATCACATTTTCCCAAAATTATATCCCTTCCCTCAATATTTCCACAGAAGTTGATAGCAGAACCAGAAAGAAGTTCAGCCGCCTTATCTGTAAGCCTGTTTCCTTTGCCCTCTTCCTCTCCAATGTTCAATAAACTAACCCTCGGGTTTTGAATCCCTAATACTTCTTCTGCATACACCTTTCCCATTATTCCAAACTGAAAGAGCTGGGTGGGCTTACAATCAACATTTGCTCCAGCATCAAGGAGGAGAACCTGACCTGTTTTGCTTGGCAGAAGGCAGGCTATGGCTGGTCTTTCAATACCTCGAAGCCTGCCAATAAGGGTAATACCAGCCGCTAACATAACTCCGGTATTTCCTGCAGTAACAATAGCATCTGCTTCCCTTCTTCTCACCATTTTACAGGCAACAGCAATGGAGGCGTCAGTCTTTTTTCTGATAGCAGAAACTGGAGACTCATCCATGCCAATTACTTCTCTGGCATCCTGGATAGTAATGTTTGAGAGGGAGCCTGGCAGGTATTTTTCTATCTCTTCTTTTCTTCCAACAAGAACAATCTCTTCTTTTATCTCAGAGGAGGCTTCTAAGACACCCTTGACTATTTCAGAAGGGGCATTATCCCCTCCCATTGCATCTACGGCAATCCTCATTCTTTCTCTTTTTTCTTCTTCTCTTCTTCCTCTATCTTCTTCTCTACCTTTTCTACCATCTCTTTTTGCTTTCTCTCCTTTCTCTTTGCCCGTATCTCTTCTCTTAAGTGAGAGACGACCAGCTCATTGTTATAATAACCGCAGCTTGAGCAGACTGTATGAGGAAGACGGGGATGCCCACAATGGGAACATAAAGCGTAGTTTAGTGCAACTATCTTCCATTGAGCCTTACGAGAACTTGTTCTTGCTTTAGAGTGTTTACGCTTTGGAAGTGCCATTTTCTTCTCCTTTCATAAAGAGTTTTAAGATGTCTATCGGCACAGGAAAGACAATGGTTGAGTTCTTCCCTGTAGCAGATACTTCAGTCAAGGTTTGAAGGAACCTGAGCTGGATAGCTGCAGGAGACCTTGTAATAGTCTCTGCAGCCTGAGTGAGCCTTTCTGCGGCTTGATACTCACCCTCAGCATGGATAACCTTTGCCCTCTTCTCCCTTTCTGCTTCTGCTTGTTTTGCCATAGCCCTCTTCATCTCCTCAGGCAATTCAATATCCTTTACCTCAACCACAGAGACCTTTATCCCCCAGGGCTCTGTCTGACCATCAATAATCTCCTGTAGCTTCTGGTTTATCTTATCCCTCTGGATGAGCAGGTCATCAAGCTCACCCTGTCCAAGAACGCTCCTCAGGGTTGTTTGAGCTATCTGCAAGGTAGCATAGCCATAATTTGCCACTTTGGTTACAGCAGCATTCGGGTCTATCACCCGAAAATAAACGACAGCATTCACCTTTAGGGTCACATTGTCCTTTGTAATCACCTCCTGGGGTGGAATATCCATCGTGATTGTCCGCGTGTCTATCTTCACCCAGGATTCAATCCCCGGCAAGATAAAGATCAATCCAGGCCCCCTTTGACCCATAAGCCTTCCCAGCCTGAAAACAACAGCCCTCTCATACTCTTTCAATATCTTTAAGGAAGAGTATATAAAAAACCCTACTATTATCAGCCCTGTCCCCCATCCAATTTGAAATGGAAACATTATTGCACCTCCTGTGCCTTGAATTACAAGATGATACTCAATATTGGATAACTATGTCAAGGAATTTGAGAGAGCAAGAAATAAGCCCTAAAATTTCCCTAAAGTAAAATAGCCTTATAGCCGATATATTGTTACAAAACTTGGGATGGTTCATTTTTACCGTTTTTCCTATGATTTCTTTTGGAAATTGGAAATTAGAAATTGGGAAGAAAAGATTCTGCCTCCTCTGCTAATTTCAAATTTCTAATTTCTTTTAACCGTAAGCTTTCAAACAAAAGTGAACCGTCCCCAAAACTTCATCTTTACTCCTCTTTAAGCTCTCTTTTTAGAAGAGATTCCACAGCAGAAGAGGGATTTTTTCCTTCGAAGAGAATATAGTATAATTCATCTGTAATTGGGGTTTCTATCTGCCTTTCTCTTGCTAAATGAAATGTTGCCTGGGTTGTTCTAAAGCCTTCCACAACCATTTTTACTTCTGCTAAAGCTGTCTCAACACCACTTCCCTTTCCTATCAACTCACCAAACCTTCTGTTTCTGCTATGCTTTGAGGTCATTGTTACCATTAAGTCTCCTATTCCAGCCAGCCCGAAGAATGTGGTCTTTTCTCCACCAACAACTACACCAATCCTTGCCATTTCCATCATCCCACGGCAGAATAGAGCCGCCCTTGTATTGTCTCCAAAACCCAACCCATCAGATATTCCGGAAGCAACAGCAATGATATTCTTTAGGGCACCACCAAGCTCTACCCCAACTATATCAGGGTTTGTATAGACCCGAAAGAAAGAAGAGGAGAATAGCCTTTGGACAAACTGCATATCCTTCTCATTTCTGCTTGATGAAACAACGGCTGTCGGAATCCCTCTGGCAACCTCTTCGGCATGAGATGGCCCGGATAAAACTACAACTCTTCTTTCAGAAAGTACATCGCAAATTGTCTCTGATGGTCTCATAAAGGTCTCATCTTCTATTCCTTTTGAGCAAGAGACAATGATAGCATCTTCTTTTAAGAATTCCTTTATTTTAGAAAAGACTTTTCTTATTGTCCAGGAAGGAAGAGCAGAAACAACAACCTCAGATTCTGTTAGGTGGCTCAGTTCAGATGTTATCTCTATTTTGCCTGGAATAGTGACCCCAGGAAGGGATATAAGATTTTCCCTTGTTCTTCTTATCCTCTCTGCCAAATCTTGATTATATTCCCAGACAAGAATATCGCCCTTCTCTACAAGAAGACAAGCCAAAGCCAATCCCCAGGAACCACCACCCAAAATACTAATTTTCATCTTTCTTCTCTCCGTAACCATTCAGCCGGTTAAAAATCTTCAGCAATTTTTGAAAAACTTTTTCTAAATCTCAAAGCTACATTAACAAGACCTATAAGAACAGGAACTTCTATAAGTGGACCGATAACTGTTGCAAAAGCCTGATTAGAGCTTACCCCGAAAACTGCTACTGCTACTGCTATTGATAGCTCAAAATTGTTGCTGGCAGCAGTGAAGGCAATAGTGGCGGTTTTAGGATAACCTGCTCCAATCTTTTTCCCCATCCAGAAGCTAACTAAGAACATAATCACAAAATAGATACATAAAGGTATCGCAATCCGCACCACATCTAAGGGAATCTTAATGATGTATTCCCCTTTGAGGCTGAACATCACCACGATGGTGAAAAGCAAAGCTATAAGGGTAATAGGACTGATCTTGGGGATGAACTTAGTATGATACCACTCCTTGTTCTTAAGCCGGATGAGTGTAAACCGGGTTATTATTCCTGCAATAAAGGGAATACCCAAATAGATGAACACGCTTTTGGCTATCTGTCCTATGGTAATATCCACAATACTTCCCTCAAGGCCAAACCAGGCTGGTAGAACGGTGATGAACACATAAGCATAAATGCTGTAAAATATCACCTGAAAGATGCTGTTAAATGCCACCAAGCCAGCAGCATATTCTGTGTCACCCCTGGCTAACTCGTTCCAGACAATGACCATAGCTATACACCTTGCCAGACCTATTAAGATCAAACCCACCATATATTCCGGGTAAGGTCGCAAAAATACGATGGCTAAAATAAACATCAATATCGGTCCGATAATCCAGTTTTGCACCAGGCTTATCCCTAACACCTTCCAGTCGGAGAACACATCTTTCAACTCTTCATATTTTACCTTGGCTAATGGTGGATACATCATCAATATTAAACCAATAGCAATAGGAATAGAGGTTGTGCCAACTTGAAGACCTGTAATGAATTCAGTTGTTATGGGCGAAAAACATCCTATTCCTATCCCCACTCCCATAGCCATAAATATCCATAAAGTTAAAAACTTATCCAGCATAGAAAGCGTTTTATTTGCTGACATTTTTATTGCCTCCTGTTGATTGGGTGTAGTTTTTTGCCAAGCCTGATTTATTTGGGTATATTAGAGGATATTGATGGCCTTTAATAATCTCCAGGTTAATACCCCAAAAATACCATTATATAAGCCCTCTATGAGGAGAGAAAGAACTGAAGGCAAAGCCTGCTGAAAGGCTACTGCGATAAAGAAGAGAATTATTCCATTGATAAGGGTGGCCAGAAAAAGGATAGCAAACTGAATCTCTACCCTGTTAGGATAAATCTTCTGGCTCGCAAGGCTTACAGAGACAGCGATGATAGATTTGGCGAGGCCATTTGTTCCAAGTCGTGAAATTCCTACTGCATCCTGCAAAAGCCCACAGACAAGCCCAAGCAGTCCGGAAGATGTGGAAGAAAAAGAGGGTGATAACAAAACGACTATAATCAGAAGAAAATCTGGTCTTGCTCCGAATATAACAAAGATATCAGAAAACCCTGTTTGAAGCAAGAAGCAGATGCAGATAGCTATGACAATATAAATAAGCCTTTTCATTCAGTATTTATTTTTTGTAACTATTTACTCAAATGAAGTGTAACAAAGGAGAACGAGGGAAGATGGAGAAGGTTAATAGAATTCAGAAGTCAGAATTCAGGAGTCAGGAGTCAGAATATTTTTATTCTGGATTCTGGATTCTGGATTCTGGATTCTGTATTCTCTCCCAATTCTCCCTTTTCTCCACCTCTCTTTTCTTACACCTTCAGATGGGTAAAATGTTACTATTTTTTATCGGACAATCACCAAAACCTCTCTTAGCTTACTAATATCAAAACCCGCTCTTACTTTTATCTCTCTGAAAAGCCCCATCTTCTTTGGTCCAACCTTTCCAACCTCGCCTATCAAGATTCCACTTGGAATATCCCCAGTTTCTACGGTGACCACATCCTCTTTTGGCTTTGGGTCTATGTGGCTTTCAATAAAGGAGAGGGAAAGATTCCCTTGTTCTCCAACCAAAACACCTTTTTCGCAAGTCTCAGCAAGCATTGCTGGAATAAGGGAGCTTTTATCTGTAACAAGAAGAACAATAGAAGACGAAGGAAATATATCTATTACCCTGCCCAAAAGAAGCTCCTGGCCTTCTTTTATGGTAACGACACAAAGACCCTTCCTTACGCCATCATCTGTCCCCCTGTTTATAATTATGGTTGAAAGGAGAGAGGCTGGGTCATATCCCAAAACATCAGCTACAACTATCTTTCTGTCTCTCTTTTCTTTATAATCTAAAATTCCCCGCAGCCTTTCATTTTCTCTGAAAACCTCTTCTTTGCTGGCTAATTTATCTGCGAGTCTTCCTGTCTCGGTCTTTAACCTCTCATTCTCTCTCGCAAGCATCTCATTCTCTTTGAGTGCACTGTAAAGGCTACCAGATGAACCCCTCATCTTTGCCCCTAATGTTTCAATGGGAATCAATATAGCCTGTAAGGTTTTGCGAATAGGGGTTGGATTGGTGATGAGCAGGATGATGGCGAGAAGGAAGATGGCGGGGATTTTTACCTTCTTGAAGTAGAGGTTAGCCACTGGCCTCCTATCCTCTTTCTTGCCTTGCGGATATTTTTTAGCTCCTCAAGGTATTTTCCTGTGCCGATAGCTACACAGGTGTATGGGTCCTCAGCCACAACCACATTCAGCCCTGTCTCTTGCTTAATGAGTTCATCTAACTTCTTCAGTTGAGAGCTTCCACCAGCCATAATGATACCTTTGTCTACAATATCTGAAGAAAGTTCAGGCGGGGTTTCTTCTAAGGTGCTTTTTATCACCTCAACAATAAAATTAATAGGTTCTTTTAATGCCGTTCGTATCTTGTCGGATGTAACCCTGAGTGTCCTTGGTAAGCCTGAGGCGGCATCTCTGCCTTTTATCTCCATAGTCGTCTCCTGAGGCAGGGGATAGGCTGAACCGATATTTATCTTTACCTCCTCAGCTGTTCTATCTCCTATAAGGAGGTTGTGAACCTTTCGGACATACTGGACGATGGCTTCATCCATCTCATTGCCGGCAATCCTTATGGATTTACAGACCACCATTCCTCCGAGAGAGATGACAGCAACCTCTGTTGTTCCTCCGCCGATGTCAACAATCATATTCCCTGTTGGCTCATGAACAGGGATGTTTGCCCCAATTGCTGCGGCCATAGGCTCCTCTATGAGATATACCTCAAGTGCTCCTGCCTGTTCTGCGGCTTCAACCACAGCCCTTCTCTCAACCTCTGTGATTCCAGAAGGGATTCCAATCACTACCCTCGGTTTTACAAAGGTTCTACGGTTATGCACCTTCTGGATGAAGTATCTGATCATCTGCTGGGTGACCTCAAAGTCAGCAATCACACCATCTCTGAGGGGTTGGATGGCAACAATGTTAGCGGGAGTTCTTCCAAGCATCCTTTTGGCATCATTTCCAACAGCCAGGACCTCTTTGGTCTCCCTATTGATAGCCACAACAGATGGCTCACAAAGGACAATCCCTTCACCCTTTACATAGACAAGGGTATTGGCTGTTCCCAAGTCTATGCCCATATCATTTGAAAATAGGCCAAATAATGAGTCTAAAAACATATCTTTATTATATCAATCCCCATTCTTCTTGTCTATTAAAAAATAGGCGTAAGCGTTCAGGTAGTGTAAGAAAAGGGGATATGGGGGATTATGGAAGGGGATAGGGAGATAAAATTTTGAATTAAATTAACCACGAAGGACACGAAGAGGATAAAAATTTGTTTTATGGCACCTTCGTGACCTTCGTGCTCTTCGTGGTAAAAAAATTCGTAAGTGCTGCGGTAGTGTAAGAAAAGGGGATATGGAGATAAAGGAGATAGGGAGATTATTCATTTTTAATTTTTAATTCTTAATTTTTAATTCAAATTTTATCCCCATCTCTCATATCTCCTTATCCCCCTTCTTACACTCTTGATGTATAGCCTGAATGGTTACAAAAATTCAGTAAGTTATAAAGCAAGGATAATTCCAAGCAATATTATAATTCCGGCAACAAAAAGTTTTATATGGTAGACATAGCAGGTGCGGGTGGTTGTGCCTATAGTAAAATTCTTTAATTCAACATAAGGGACAGGACTTCTCCGATACCAACCAGTGAGAGTTACCTCCTGATTCTGAAGTTTAGCACCACGAAATAAGCCAAATAGAAATTCCCAAATACCAAATGGCTGGCGATAATCAAGGAATATTATTCCTGTATCATCCTGCATAACAAAATCTTCTGACCAGATAAGTCCTGGTACTCCCCTACCTATTATCTTGCCTTTAAGTGTGCAAGGGACAGGTCTTATGGCAGAGACCTTAACATTTTTCAGCAGACTAGCAATATTCATATATGGAAAATAACCGTGATTTCCATAATCTTCATAAGAAAAAAGCGTTTTAATCAATTCTGCAACACCAGCTAAAATGATTATTACTCCATACAAAGGAAAGTTAGGATTAAGGTTAGATAAGTAAAGTACCCAACATAGTATTCCACCGAGCAATACGACTAAAGTGGGTAAGTTCATAATCAATACATCCACAAAAAACTCATCCCAGTAAGATTCAGGTCTTCTGCGATTAAAAACAACAAAAGGTTCTTGTCCTAAGGAAGCACTTTGTTCACTCAGGTAATTTAGTCG
The DNA here is from genome assembly GCA_043798435.1 of bacterium. GTDB lineage: Bacteria > UBA9089 > UBA9088 > UBA9088 > JAGUXG01 > JAGUXG01. Next base: position 6,850 of record JAZDOR010000035.1, on the reverse strand, counting down.
GTTTGCCACTAATGGATGAGTAGAGTGCAGTTCATAATATTTTGCCCATGGGTTCCATAAATCCCATTTCATCACCTCTTGTAGATTTTCTGTATCTATCTCTCCACTCATTTTAACCGCAGGGGATGAATAGCTGGCAATAGCCAACCCCCTGGCAGTGTTAGCATCAAATATACCTAACGATTTTATTGCTTCCAATGTAGATTCTCTACGACTCTCTTTTTCTTCTTTTGGTTTTTTGCCTGCCAAACCATAGGCAATTTTTACCAATGCAGAGGCTAATGCATTGGGATTTTTAGTTACCTCACCTGAAAATCTATCCGCATAATATTCCCGAGCACGAGACAACCATAGCACTATATACTGAGATATTATATAAAGGAGATATGAGCCAATAGCAATGGCATATCGTGTTGAGCCAGACTTATTTTCTTTAATCTCTATGAGCTTACGATATAGATAATATAAAGTAATCGGTACCATAGAGGCAATAGTCATAACCAACATATCCCAGTGTTTTGCATGTCCAATTTCATGGGCCACTACTGCACAAACCTCCTCTGGCTCTAAAAGGTCAATTAACCCTTGGGAGATTACAATTCTGGCGTTATTTGGATGATGCCCATAGGTAAAAGCCTGTGGAGCTCCATCAAGCAAGATACCAATTCGTGGAAATTTCATTCCCTGCTTCTGGCAGGTATTTCGAATAAAATTTCTTAAATGCACAGTAGGTGTAGATTCCCAGGAAATTTTATATAAAAATTGTAGGGATAAATCCATTAACCATGGACCGAAGATAAATTGCAAAAGAACAATACCAATACCTGTTAATACGGCAATATCAGGTGTCAGGAAGCCAAAATTTACACAGGTGATTAAAGCAAGCGTCAACAGTGCATACAGTCCTAAAAGTGCACCACAGGAGCGAAAGAATAAATCAGGTAAAGGGGTTAAGCCTCCTGCTAAAGCCTTCATCCGTGCCTTTTTCTTTTGCTCTATTTCATAATCCACCTCTTTATTAAATACCTTGTCTGGTTTAGTGGGTATTTTTATCTGCTCATCAAGGGTTATCTTCAAATCCTTTCTTTCTAATTGTTCGAATTCACTACCATCAAACCATAGCCCGCCAGTATTAGGGGAATAATCAATACGAAGTTTACCTTCAAATAGGGCAATTTCCTGCATTGGTTTTTGAGTTTTTGGGCAAAGTTTTTGGGTGGGCTTACCTTCTTTTATGGCTTGCTCAAGAGCCGCAGCTACTACAATTACTTTCTTGGTAAAGTAAAATATCTCTCCTCTATCAAGCCAGACTCCTTTGCATTTACTGCAAGCATCAATCTCTACCCCTTGCTTAGTCAAAGTAGCTTGTAGTTCAAAATCTTTACAATTTGGACACTTCATTATATATCGAGAATAAATCAGGTTTACAAAAATTGTGTTCGTTTATGGTTCTGATGTTCAAGGTTCAAGGTTGGAGAATAAGAGGATTATAGTATCTTCCATAAATAATCACACAAAGACACAAAGGTCACAAAGGGGAATATTATAATCTTTGTGTTCTTTGTGGCTCTGTGTGAGAAAATTTGTGCGAAGATTTATGGAGTTAACTATAACCGTGAACCGTGAACATAGAACCTTAAACCGTGAACCTTTAACCACTAAACCTGTTTTAGTAAACCGATTTCTTTTCGGTATAATTACCTGCCCATTGACAAGACTTCCTGGTAGGACCGCAAGAGGTTATTTCTAATTGCCATAACAAAGTTTAGAGCCACCTCTGCTTCTCTGAAGGCAATCGTTGCATCGTGGAGGTTATCTGTCTGACCAGTTACAAGTTGCTCCGAAAGAAGATCCGCTTTATTCTGAAGCTCATTTGTCTTTTCTATTCCAGAAAGCATCATCTCATAGAACCCAGAATCTGGTTTTTTCTGGACATCTAACTTAGTTGCCATTTGCGGCCTTGGCATCAAAGAAAATAAATCTACTCCTTCCATTTCATACCTCCTATCGAACCGTTCAGGCTATATATCAAGAGTGTAAGAAGGGGGATAAGGAGATATGAGAGATAGGGGGATAAATCATTACAAATCCAACAAAAGCAAAATGCAAATTTCAAATTTGAAATGCTAAATGCTAAATTTACAATTTGCAATGAATATATCTCTATATCCCCTTTATCTCCACATCCCCTTTTCTTACACTACCGCAGCGATTACAAAATCTCATATCTCCAATGCCTTCATCATCATCTGCTTGGCAGACTTAATAGCTGTAGCATTTGCCTCATAAGCCCGAGATGCGGTTATCAAATCAACCATCTCTGTAGCTAAGTTTATATTGGGAAAGGCAACATAGCCATCTTTATTTGCATCTGGATGCTCCGGGATGTATTCAAGCCTTGGTGCTGAACTATCCTCCTCTATCCGCAAAACCCTGACTCCATCCCCTACCTGAGAAAATCTATCAGCGATAAACGGCAGATTATAGGTCGGCTGAGGCGTTCTTGGGCTGAATATGGGTATCTGTTTTTTATACGGACCGCCCTCTGGTGTTCGGGTTGTATTGATATTGGCAATATTATTGGCAATGGTATCCATTCTGAGCTTCTCTGCAGACATACCAGAAGCTGAGGTATTCATCCCCTTAAATAAAGCACCGCCTAACATTATTTACCACCCCCTTGAATTACAGTGTTAAGCATCCTAAACTTTGAGCCTATCCTTTGGGCTATAACATTGTAATACAATGTGTTCTTTTCCAGATCTGCCATTTCCTGGTTCAGGTCAACATTATTCAGGTCGTTTCTGTATATGGTATCATTTTCTATAACAACCTTTGGCTGGGTTTCATTACTCTTTCCACCAAAAGAAATATGCTTTGGATGCAAGAGCTTTGCCTCTAATCCCTTGCCAGATGCCTTTGATAGTTCTTCCGAGAATAGGACAGATGACCTCTTAAACCCTGGAGTATTTATATTGGCAATGTTATTGGAGATAACATCGTGCCGCAAGCCTGCTGTATCCAGCCCTTTCTTCATAAGCTCAATTGATTTTATCGTCATAGTGAACACCTCATTATATATATCGGCATTTTTACCAAATTACTTGACTGTTTTTTTCTTTTATGGTATCTTTGAAAAGATGAACCTTTCTGAGTTTATTTATGACCTTCCATTGATTTTATCGTCATAGAGTCTTTTAGCATTTCATTATATATATCGGCATTTTTATCAAATTACTTGACTGTTTTTTTCTTTTATGGTATCTTTGAAAAGATGAACCTTTCTGATTTTGTCTATGACCTTCCAAAGGAGTTTATCGCTCAAGAGCCTCTTTCTGATAGGAAGGGGTGCAAGTTACTTCTTTTTGACCGTGAGAAGGAAAGGGTTGAGCACCTTATTTTTTCAGATATAAAGGGCATCCTTCGGCCTTCTGACCTCCTTATTCTGAATGATACAAGGGTAATTCCTGCCAGATTAATTGGAGAGATAGAGATTCTTCTTCTCTCGGAGGTAGAGAAGGATGTTTGGAAAATATTAGCCAAGCCAAGAAAGAAGGCAGCCTTAGGTGCAAGGTTTAGTTTTGGAAAGCTTGGTTGTAAAATAATCTCAGAATCTCCTATCCTGGCAAGGTTTGAGTATATTGGAGATTTCTACGGTATCTTACAAGATGTGGGCAAAACCCCTCTTCCTCCATACATTAAGCGAAAGGCAGAAGAAGGGGATAAAGAGTCCTATCAAACTGTATATGCAAGGAGGTTTGGTTCTGTAGCCGCTCCTACAGCCGGGTTACATTTCACTAAAAGGCTTCTCTCTGAGTTGGAAGCACAGGGTGTAGAGATTAGATATATCACCCTCCATATTGGACCTGGAACATTCCAGAAGCCAAAGGATGGAAAGATGGATAGGGAGTATTGCGAGATAGAAAAAGAGACAGCAGAGGCAATAAAGAATAAAAGGAGGCTTATTGCCTGTGGCACATCTGTGGTCAGGTGCTTAGAGTTACAAGAAAAGATAGAGGAAGGGTCTTTTTGGACAAACATCTTTATCATACCTGGACATAAATTCAAATGGATAGATTGCTTCCTGACAAACTTTCATTTGCCAGAATCCCCTCCATTCATTATGACCTCAGCCTTTGTCGGCTTGGAAAGGCTAAAATGGCTCTATGAGGAAGCAAAGGCTAAAGGCTATAGATTCGCCAGCTACGGTGATGCTATGTTAATAGTTTAGTTACAAAAAAATCGGGACGGTTCATTTTATCGTTTTTCCATATAATTTCTTTTGGAAATTGGAAATTAGAAATTGGGAAGAAAAGATTCTGCTTCCTCTGCTAATTTCAAATTTCTAATTTCAACTCCATCTTTTAACCGCAAGATTTCAAACAAAGGTGAATCGTCTCGTTAATTGGCTTAGTGCTTTAGAAAAATGATTGAATCGCTGAATCCAGCGAATGTCCTGGGTGATCATTGGCAATCTCCATTTATGTTACCTCCAAAATCAAAACTCATACCGGCGTTTATATACCTCTGTTCTATCTTGCCATAAGATAGTGGCTGGCTATCTGCCAAAGCAAGATTCATGGTAAAGAAGCGTATTTTATAAGATGCTCCAAGGGTGATGAACCTTTGGTCATAATCACCAGTCTCCTCCTCAAAATAACAACCCGCTTTTCTATAATCCTTTTGGTCGAAAAACCCTGTTCTTAGTGTGAGGCTTTTGTTTGGGTAATACTCCAGTCCAAAATGGAGATCATCTCTGTCTATCAAACTCTTATCTTTTGAATCATTGGAATAGTTATAGTCAGTCAAAAAGGATATTGGTGTATCCAGTTTATATCTCATGCCAAGCCTTATTTTTGAAGGAAAAATGTTGGGTGAGGAATCCCTGTATTCAGAACCATTATTCCACTTTTCTACTACCGTTTCTTCCGTTTGGGGTAGGTATGTTAGACCAAAAGATAGATTCTTTGCTGGAGAAAGGATAATGCCAAATTCTGGAACAAACTTATCAAAATCAGCCTCTCCTTTTTGGTTGTCTATAACTCGTTTGAGGGAATATCTATTGTAATTCAGGCTCACACCTCCCCTGATTATGCCTTTATTGAATACAATTGGAATCGTGAATGAGGTGAGCTTAAAGTCATCGTAAGCATGCCAGATTCCAACTGGATTACCATTATTGTCATATGCCTTTTCTTCCCCATAATCAAATCTATAGCTATTCTTTACAGAATAAAGTAGTCCGCTTTGCCAGCAATCGTCTATCTTAAAACCAAAACCAGCAAGAAGGTTTGGGGACAGGTCTTTCAAATAAATATTACCGAATAATTCCTTCAACCATTGAACCTTGTCCTTATGAATATACTCAAGATAGGGCTGATATTTACCATTTACATTCAGCGAAGCGGGATTTATAATAACAGATGAGATATCACCCATGCTTGCCACGCCTGTCCAACCCCTTCCACAGGCTTTATTGGAGCCACGGTTGTCTGAATAGAAATCCCAAAAGGAGCTAAAGTATGGGTTGTCTCCATACAATGAGTTGATAGACCCCATCACCAAAAGACTTACCAAAACCAGCCTGCTTTTTCTATTGGTTAACTTCCACAAGCTCATAATCCAAATCACCTATGTTAGCTTCTTCTGCTAAGGCAAAAAAAGAGTCTGCCTCGCTGAGAGCCACAGAAATGCTTCTTTCTTCCCCCTTCTTCTTTTTCTCCCAGTCTGAGCCTGGATATTCAGGAGAGCCTTTAGCTAAATCAAAGCCTGCTTTATCGCAAGCTAAGGCGTCATCTGAAATCAGAATTCCAATATCAGGAATAACTGGAATATCTGCCTTTCCAAAGCAATCACAGTGTTCGGTAATATCCATGCAAATATTGATAAACAATGCTTTATTCTTGCCGAATGTAGAAAGGGTTGCCTTGAATCCATCCAATATTCCTGCCTGAACATCCCTTGGCCCCTTCTTCTCCCAGGGGACAGACAACGCCTCTTCTTTACATTCACTTATACACTCCCCACACCCTATGCACGCCTTCTCGTCATATTCAATCTTTTTATCTTGAGCCTTTAATGCACCAGAGGGGCAGATCATCACACAGGCTTTGCAAAAGAGGCACTTCTTCTCATTAAACCTGACTTTAGAGCCTGCGTGCATCGCCAGCTTGCTCTCTTTGGTAACACAGCCCATACCCACATTCTTGATAGAAGCTGCAGGAATGACCAATGGATGGAAGGTAAAATGAGAGAGGGTAATCAAGAAGTCTGCCTCAAATATCGCAGATGCGACCTTTACCTTAGAAAGCCTGAGAGGGTTTTTTACGCTAACTTCATAGCCTGTTGACCGTATCCCATCAGCAATAAGAACAGGGCAACCCATTGTCTCGGCAGTGAATCCATGAGAGGCGGCTGCGGAGAGGGCAGAGAATAGCGAGTGTCTTTTTCCTCTATAAAGGGCTGTTGTGTCTGTAACATAAGGCTGCCCACCCATCTCCTTTACTATATCCGTTATCTTCCTGGCAAAGGTAGGTCTGATATACCTTGTATTTCCATACTCTCCAAAGTGGGTCTTTATTGCCACTGCCTCCCCTTTGGCAATCTGAGGGCAAGCTTGGGCTATCGCCTTTTCCAAGCCTTCTAAAAGCCCTTTCTCCCTTACCTTTGCTGGAACAAAAAATACCTTTTTCATTTTAAGAAAGAGATGATGTATACCCAAACAAATCAGGTTTGCAAAAATTGTGTTCGTTTATGGTTCTGAGGTTCACGGTTCAAGGTTAGAGAATAAGAGGATTAACCGTGAACCTTGAACCTGATTCGTTTATAGTTCTGAGGTTCAAAGTTCAAG
>JAZDOR010000034.1:0-17862 GCA_043798435.1 bacterium | reverse complement strand
ATACTATTAGTAGGCATCTGTTTAAGCCTATGTTTGTTTTTTTATCTATTACAAACTATTCTGGGAAAGGACGGATGCCTTTCAATAAGTTTTCAAAGAACTGTTTTCTGTGGATAACTACACTTTTTGGAGAAGAACCGTTCATTTAGGTAGTCTCTGTTCACTTCTAATCCCACGGCCAAAGATATTTTATTGGCGCACAACTGGCGGCAAAGAAGTAGATTTTGTTATTGAATGGGGACAGAAGTTACTCGCCATAGAAGTTAAAATGTCAGATACGGCAAGATTTTCTGATGATGTTGATGCCTTAAGGGTCTTTATTGAGGATTATCCGCAAACCTCTGCCGGCATTCTTATTTACACTGGAGATAAAATCAAGAGGCTTCATGATAAAATTGTAGCTATACCATGGCAGATGTTGGCCTGCTAATACAAAATATACCGAGATGAAAATTGGCTTACCAAAAAAGTAACTACTCAGGTTCAGGGGTTAAAGGATTCAAGGTTCATGGTTAATCCTCTTATTCTTTAACCTTGAACTTCAGAACCATAAACGAACACAATTTTTGGTAAGCCTGATTTATTCTCGGTATGCACTATTCCCTCCTAAAACACCCCAGGTTTCCACCTGTATTCTAATTTAGGACCAATATCTTCCAATTTATTCTGCGGCTTAATATTGGTGGTTATCTCGGAAAATCTTTCCAGTATTCTCTCAAAAGATGGTCTCTCATCCATTATCTTTGGTTCTCCCTTAATCCCGGCCAACTTCCCTGCCAGAGCTATAGCTTCATATAATCCGCCAATCTCATCAACTAAGCCAAGTGCCTTTGCCTGCTTTCCTGTAAACACCCTTCCATCTGCCAGAGTCTCCGCATCCTTGACTTTTAGCCTTCCTGAAGAGAGCACAACATTCAAGAACTGGCTGAAGGCATCGTCTATCAATGCCTGGATTATCTTTCTCTCTTCCTCTGTCATCTCTCTCATCATAGAGCCTATATCCTTGTGCCTGGAACTCTTTATGGTGATAAATTTTACGCCTGCCTTTGACATCAGACCCTCTACATTTGGAAGGCTGAAGATGACGCCTATGCTTCCTGTAATACTTCCGTCATCTGCCAGAATCTTGTCTGCTGCAGAGGCAATATAATATCCCCCGGAAGCGGCTACATCACCCATTGAGACGACAACCTTTTTGCCCTTCTTCCTGAGATTTATGACCTCCCTATATACCTCCTGAGAAGCAGCTACAGAGCCACCAGGGCTGTTTATTCTGAGAACAACAGCCTTTATCTTTTTATCCTCTGAAAGATTCTTCAATCTCTTTACAATGTAGTCTGTGCCATAGAAATCAACAGAAGCAACCTCTATTACCCCATAGATATTGACCACAGCCACACCCTCTTTTGGCTCAAAAATTTCAGTGGAGAGCTTCTCGTTTTTTGCTTCTCTTGACTTGCCAACAATGAGCCAGACCCCAATCACTGCCGAAATAAACAGAAATCCCAATAGACTTGCAAGTATAAGCTTCTCTCTCTTCATTAACTCCTCCTTTATAGTAAGCGTTCAGCTATCAGCAGTCAGCCTTCAGCTCTTACAAGACATTACTGCTATAAAAGAGCTGTTAGCTATCAGTAGTCAGCTTATTTGTCTTGATTTTACGGTCTTTTGCTGATGGCTGATGACTGACAATTGATGGCTTACTATTCATTTGCATTGATTTTATAATTTTTGCTGATACCTGATACCTGATACCTGAATGCTTACTTTCATATCCACTTCTTTTTTCTAAAGTAGGTAAGAAGCCCAATAGTGATAGAGGCCATTATAGCCACAGCAAAAATAACGCCCTTTATTCCCCAGGAAAACTCTGGAAGGGCCAAGTTCATCCCATAGTAGCTTGTAATTAAGGTTAAAGGCATAATAATGGTGGCTATAACCGTGAGCATCTTCACCACGCCAGCCATCTTATTGGAGATATTGGAAAAACAGACCTGAAGGATGTTTGAGGTTACATCCCTGTAAGTTTCCAGGGTATTACTCATCTGCTCAATGTGGTCGCAGATGTCATCAAAGTAGGGAATCATCTCCTCTCCAATGATGGAAGACTCCTTTTTGGCGATATACCTTATTACCTTTTGTTGAGGGGCAATGATTCTTCGCAAAGAGATTATCCTCTTTTTTATGTCAAAAAGGCTATTTATCACCTCCTGACTTGGATTTTCCACAGCCATCTCTTCTGTCTTATCTATCTCTGAATCTATCTTATTTACCAGGAGAAAAAATCCATCAATAACCTTGTCAATGATAGCATGAAGGAGAAAGTCTGGGGTTTTGATAAAAGACCCATTTTCTGAAGAGAGCTTTTTGGCTATGTTAGAGAGAACAGGCACTGGCTTCTCATGGACAGTGACAACATAGTTTTGGCCAATAAACATATTGAGCTCCTCTGTGGTTATCTCTCCCTTAGAATCTAAGAGGGCATAAATGACAATAAAGAGGTGGTCAGGGAATTCATCAATCTTTGGCTGGCTTGGAAAGATACAGTCTTCAATCGCCAGCTCATGGAAAGAAAAGACCTCATCCAATACAGCCAACTCCTCATCCTTTGCCGCCTCAATGTCAACCCAGAGAAGGTCTGCTTTATCTTTATAAAGAGTAAGGCTCTCATATTTGCCTTCCTCTACCTTTTTGTCTTTGCAAAATAGTATTTTAATCATTTCATAGGAATTAGAATTCAGGAGTCAGAATATTCTGGATTCTGGATTCTGTATTCTGTATTCTGTCTTTAGTCTTTAGTCTCCACCCTGACTTTATGTATCCTCTTTTTGTCTGCCTTCTCCACAGTTAAACAAAGGCTTTCTGTCTCTATGCTCTCTCCCTCTTTCGGAATCCTTCCCAACTTATCCAAAATAAACCCGGAGATACTTGTCCACTCACCCTTTGGCAGGAAGATCCTGAATTCTTCACCAAGCAAATCTATATCAGTAGAACCATCAATCAAATATACTCTATCTGAGAGACTTTTTACAAGCACTTCCTCTACATCAAACTCGTCTTGGATCTCACCTACTATCTCCTCCAAAAGATCCTCTAAGGTGATGAGTCCAGAGGTGCCGCCATACTCATCAACCACAATGCCAATATGAACCCTATTCTTTCTAAAGTCAGCCAAACAATCGTCTATCCTTGCCTGCTCCGGGATAAAATGGGCAAGCTTCATAAACTCTATGGCTGGAACATCCCTTTCCTTCTCCCAGAAGTTCAGGATATCCTTTGTGTGAAGAATCCCGATGATGTCATCCAGTCCTTCATCATAGATAGGCAGCCTTGAGAATCCGCTTTTTTCTACAGTTTCAATCACCTTTTCTAAATCTGTTTCACAAGAGACAGTTATCATCTCTGTCCTTCTGGTCATTATCTCAGAGACCCTCCTTTTAGAAAGAGACAGGACATTTACCACCATATCCTCTTCACTTTCCTCAAGAACCCCTTCTTTCTCTGCTTCTTTTACCAAAAGTTCAATCTCTCCGCGGGTTATCTTCTCCCTTTCTAATTTAAGAAAAGAGACAAGATAGGTAAAGGGAAAGATAACCCTGTAAGCTAAATTTATCTGCCAAAAAAGAGAACGGATAAGATGGCCTGAAAACCTTCTAAAAGCAGTCTTGGGGATAATCTCACAGAAAAGAAGAATAAAGAGAGAGAGACCCACTTCCGTAATCAAAAGGTTTTTTCCAAAGATAGAGGTAACAAGGCAGGAAACCGTGATAATCCCAAGGTTCACAGCAATAAGCATAGCCGCAACAAAACGATGTATCTCTTTGGTAAGGATGTGGTGGCAAGCCACTGCCCAGGAGACACCTTTTTCTGCTAAGTGCCTCACCTTGATTTTATTGATAGAAAGCATACCTATCTCAGCCCCTGAGAAAAAGGCAGCCATAGCCAAGCCTATTGGGATTCCAAGCCATAAGATGTTCATTTTAGTAATTGCGAATCTCGGATCGCGAATTGCGAATTGAAAAGAAATAAAATTCACTTCTCTTCTTTTAGATCCGCGATTCGCAATTCGCGATTAACGATTCTCCTATATAAGGTTGCAAAACTTCAGGTATCTCAATCGAGCCATCTTCTTTCTGAAAGTTTTCTAAAATAGCGGCAACGGTTCTTCCGATAGCCAGACCTGAGCCATTTAAGGTATGAAGATACTCAACGGCTTTGCCATCTGGTCTATATTTCATACTGCACCTTCTTGCCTGAAAATCCTCAAAGTTTGAGCAGGAGGATATCTCCATAAAACCATCTAAGCTGGGCATCCAGACCTCAATGTCATAAGTCTTTGATGCAGAAAATCCAAGGTCACCTGTGCATAGAGCCACAACCCGATAATGTAGATTCAACCTCTTTAAGACCTCCTCTGCATCAAGAAGCAACCTTTCTAAGTGGTTATACGAATCTTCTGGCTTTGTAAGCCTTACTAATTCAACCTTATCAAACTGGTGTTGTCTGATAAGCCCCCTGGACTCCTTTCCATAAGTGCCTGCCTCTTTCCTGAAGCAGGGTGTATAGGCTGTGTAGAGCAAAGGCAGGTTTTTGGCTGATAATATCTCATCCCTATGAATATTGGTCAGGGGAACCTCTGCTGTTGGAATGAGCCAATAGTCTGTATCAGCACATTTGAACAGGTCATCAGCAAACTTTGGCAGTTGTCCTGTGCCAGTCATTGTCTCAGAGTTGACAAGGAATGGAGGAGAGACCTCCTTATAGCCATGCTCCTTTGTATGGAGATCAAGCATAAAGTTTATAAGACCCCTCTCTAACCTTGCCCCAAGCCCCATAAAGAGGCTGAACCTGCTTCCAGCTATCTTTGTGGCTCTCCTGGTATCTAAAATTTTCAAGGTCTCTCCCAGCTCCCAATGTGGCTTTGGTTTGAAGGAAAACTCAGGCTTTTTACCCCAGCTTCGTATCTCTTTGTTACTGCTACTATCTTTCCCAGGTGGAACTGTGCTATGAGGGATATTGGGAAGTTGTAAAACAATCTTAGAAAACGACTCCTCTTTTTCAGCAAGTAGAAAGTCAATCTCCTTTATCCTGATTGATATTGCCTTTGTCTCTTCTATAATTATAGGCTTTCTTTCAGTATCAGCCTTGTTTATCTCCTCTTGCAGAATATTCCTTTTGGACCTCAGCTCATCTGCCTGCTGAATAAGGCTTCTCCTTTCCTTTTCAGTAGCAAAAAGATGCTCAAGGCTATCCTCTGATGCCCCACGCAACATTAGACCATTCCTCACTCTCTCAGGATTTTCTCTGATAAGTTTAATGTCAATCATTCTTTAAAATTTCCTCAAAACCTCTTCTGTTATCTTCTTGTTGGCAAACCTAACCACGAAAGCGGCAGTTCATTAAACTTGTAATGACAGTTTACGCTATGTATGTAATCCAGGACATCTTTGTATTCTGGTTTCTTAAACCAATCATTCAACACATAGACATACTCAACCTTCAATCCCAACGGTGTCACCAATTTTAAGTATTGTTTTCGCTTGAAATCGCAGGTCTGTAGTTTCTCGTCCACCGAACCAGCAATTTGCTGGTATTTTACTTCAATTATGAACAAGGTCTCACGAACAATAACAAGCAAGGCATCATCAGGCAAAAGCCTTTTTGAAAGCAATTGATGCCAATCGATGTTAGGCTTTGCCACAATCAACAACATCTTTTACTCGCCGTGCAATCGCATAAATATGCTCTATATCCATTCTGTTATAAAACTTCTTATCCATCAGAACATCATAGTTATCGTCTTTCTGTGACCCACAGACAAACTCGCAGGCATACTCTTCATATGATCTTTCTTCCGCATCTATCACATACTCAAGCACAAATCGAAGATTTTTTAAATCCTTGGCAGACATATAGATTCCTTCAGTTTTTCTTGACATCTTATTTCCTCTTTGTTGTTAGAAACATAATTATCAAATAGTAAAATCTTGGCTTGCCTCCTTATACACCTATCTTACACTTGGTTTCCTTTAGTAAATATTTTTTGACATTTTCACGAGTTTGGACATCTGCATAATGAGCCATACGATGATGATGGGCACACAATACAGATAAATTCCACAAACCATCCTCACCACCCTTACAAAGCGGAATTATATGATGGACTTCAATATATGGTGTGCCATTTTCTAGTAAAAAAGTGTTGCTACATTTGTTGTATAGGCAATATTTTCCAAAAACCTCTTTAGCCTTTATCGCCCATAAAACATTCCTCACATAAGTTTCCACAATATACTCTCTTTTTTCAGGCTGCTCCTTAGATATATCAATTGTCTTGATTTCCTGTTTTTCAGCTTCAAGCAAATCAATTCCTCTTAGCGTATAATGTCCTGAGTAGTCAAGAAATGTAATCAATTGATCATCTCTCAAAAACTGTAGTTGTTGCCTTACTTTGTCTGGTCGATGCATATTATCTGGCTTGAATTCTTTAATAATTGCTTCTTTATCATTGTAAAACTCCTGCAAGGAGAATGTTCTTGAGCCCATTCTATTGCAATATTCAATTATTTGCTGATAAATAAAATCTTTCCAAGTCATGCCGCAACCCCTGTTGTCGAACTTCCAGAAAATGGATCCATTATTAAATCACCCTCGTTTGTGCTCGCTAAAATTATTTGCTCCAGGAGTGCAACAGGCTTTTGTGTTGGATGCTTTCCGAAGCCTTTTTCATTTCCGTTAGGCGGGATAAATGCCCAAACAGATTTCATCTGCTTGCCTGCATTTATCTTACGCATAGCATCGTAATTGAAGCAATGTTTAGATTTGTCGTTTTTTGCTGCCCAAATAATAGTCTCAGTAGAATGTGTAAAGTAACGACAAGAAAGATTTGGCGGTGGGTTTGGCTTTTCCCATGTAATATCATTTAATATCTTCATACCCAACTGTTGCATGGCATAACCAATTGAATAAATAACATGGTGTGTTCCGGAAACCCAAATCGTTCCATTAGGTTTCAATAATCTTTGGCATTTGGAAAGCCATGTTGTATTAAATTCATGGTTCAATTCCGGGCCATTTGATTTATCCCACTGTCCCTTATCAACCTTGACCATTTTCCCTGCACAGCAGGTAATCCCACCATTGGAAAGGAAATATGGTGGATCAGCAAAGACCATATCGAATCTGCCTTCAGGATATTTTCCAATCAGGATGTCCATAAATTCAATGCAATTAGCGTGATATAGCCAAACACCATGCTCATCATTTCGAAAAAAGCACTGATTTGGAGAATATGCTGAACGCTCCATTACCATATGTGGAAACGAATTTTCCTTTTCGGTAGCAAAAAGCTGCTCAAGGCTATCCTCTGATGCCCCACGCAACCTTAAACCATTCCTCACTCTCTCAGGATTTTCTCTTATAAGTTTTATATCAATCATTGTTATATTTTCTCTTTGTATTCCCTGAAGCCATCAACCAATTGCCGCAGTGAGGCAGGTTTGTATTTATTAAAGCTCTCTTCATCTGCATAGACGAAATCATACCTTACACCTGATTGCACTTGATTGATGTCATCGCACCATTGCCGTAGCCTCTGCATCTTCATCGGAACATTCAGATCTTCCTGCCCCTTGGTCTCAACAATGAATATTTCTTTGTCCGACACCTTGACCAGAAAATCCGGGTAGTAATTGGAAATATCACCATTGGCGTCCACATAGTCTAACTTGAAATGCACAGCCAGGTAGTTTTTGGCATAGGAAACCACATCTCCGCAATCTTCTAAGAATTTGGCAAACAACAGCTCAAAATGGCTGTCCCCGATAATTTTATTGAATACGCTCTTTTTTGGGATGAGATACCCTTGATCCTTTGCCACAAATGGGCGGGTCTGTCGCAACTTGATGGTGTCGCGAATTTCGGCGTCTCCTTTGTCCTGCACAGTAAGGGCGTTGATCGCCTTTTTAAATGTCTCAATCAGTGTCTTGGTGGCGGCTAATTCCGACAGGTTACGTAAGGTGTTCGCATCTTCAAGCTCCACCTGCCGCTCAAACAACTGGTACTGAATAAACGCCTTGACCTTGCCGTAAAGTATATCATAACCACTGACTAATCGCAAGTCCTTCATAATAGTTCGGGCAAAATACCCGATGACGCTCCGATAGTCTATATCGCCTGTCGTATCCAATATTGTCATGTGGGTTATTTCACCAGTAGTGATGTCCTTGAAGACAATCTCCCTTTGCTGCTCCTCGCTAAACTGCTGATAGGCCACTTTACTAAAAGCTTTCACCTTCAGGTTATCCAAACTTTTGTATTCGCGGTAAACGCGAGGGGTCATCACCGGGATTTCAATATCCAGCGAGTCAATATCCTTTTCCTTGTCAACCTCTACTACCAGCGGCGTATTGGGCTTGGTACCTTCACCCATAGGCTTTCGTTCCAGCACCACGCCTTCTGCCTGGATGGATTCCACGAAATCCATAAAGGCATCTGTGCCTACCACGCTGACGAATTCTTCTATGCCACCTGGGTACATCTTTCGTAAGCCGCGTCCCAGGGTTTGTTCTGGCAAGATGTTACTCTGGGCAGAATAGGCACGCAGGCCGACAATGGTGGTGACATTGCGCACATCCCAGCCTTCTTTAAGCACCATCACCGAGATAATGGCTTTGTAAGGGCTGTCTATGCTGTCAATCTCATTGGCTTGCTTACGCAGTCTATCCAGCTCTTCTTTGCTCTTGCCTGATGTTGATTCAGAGATCTCGCCGTTGCTCTTGGTGTGAATGACCAGCACTGCATCTTTCAGATCAGGGTAGTTATCTTCAAGGTATTCGGCTACATCGTCGCAATTTCTGGTATCATCAGTCATAACAAACAATATAGCTTTCTTCCCCATCTTTTCGTGTTCGGTGTATGCCTTGCGCCACTCTACCACGCCAAGGTGAATATAATCAGCATATTTCTCGGTATATTTGATACTCTGACGCTCTACTAACTTGGCGCGGCTGGGTGTGTCAGGTAAAACCGGATGTTTGACCACATTTTGGGAGATTGCCTCTACCAGCGGATAATCTGCTATGGTCTGCACGAAAATTGCACCATTGTTATGTCTTGGTGTGGCTGTTGTATCCACTTGCAGGGACAGGGCAGTCCCTTTTTGCTTCAGTCTGTTGTGGATATCCTCAATAGATTTGAACCAGGCCATGCGTGGGTCGTGAATATGGTGCGCCTCGTCATTCAGCACCACAAGCTCGTCAATCTCCCGCACAATTAGCCTTAAATCCACTTTGGAGTCTGTGGTCGCACCAGTGGGTCGCTTACCCAGGAAATAGTCCATTGTGTCTTCATCATCAGGCGAAGCAGGAATGTCGTCCCCGGCATAGACGCGGTGGATATTAGTCAGGAAGATATTGCCGCTGGGATGGGTGATACGCACCTCGTCCTGCACATGCAGGGTCAGTTGAAAATCGTCGCGCCAGTTGCATCCTTCAACGCCGTTATCAGGGATGACCGGGTCATGAAAAAAGATACGCAGCCCCTGAAAATCCTTATAGATACGGTCAAGCACAATGATATTGGGCGTGATTACCAGAAAGTTGCGCGCCAGTTGCGACTCAGGCTCATACAGCTTGTGATAAAAGCTCCATGCCAGAATCAGACTGAGCACCTTGGTCTTGCCTGTGCCAGTTGCCATTTTCACCACGAACCGTAGCCACGACTCATCAAACATACCAGTAGAAACTGCCCTGGAGCTATCAAATCGCATCAGGTCATATTTGTCCTTTACACCTACCACATCATAGAGATAGACAATAGTCTCCACAGCCTCCTGCTGGGCAAAGTAATACTGGAACTCAGCCATCGTGCCATCAGCTTTGGGCAGTAGGTGCGGCGTATTGAACCACCAATTGAGCAGGCTCTTGCTCGTATTCGTCGCGCCCACATAGCCGCTGTCCCGCCATTTTTTCACCTGCTTTCGTAGCTCTGGCACCAGTGGCGGCATCAGCTTTTCAGAACTGAACTCCCGCAATGCCTCATCCGCAGGAAACCAGCGTAGGTTTGGGTCGAGAATTGCATAAGGAGATTCAGGGAAGTTGGGATGCAGTGCCATTATTTGTCCCTCGCTTCAAGGCATTTGATTCCTGTATCGTTCGTCAAAAGTCTCATTTGCTGGATTGCGATCAAGTTCAACTTACGGAGCCGCTCTGCCTGCAGTGTCTTTTCCTGGATGAACAGGGCATTTAGATTTTCCAGATTAGAGAGGCAAACGAGTTGCGACACATTCGCGTAGTCCCGAATATTGCCCTTCTCGTCCGGATGACCATCGCGCCATTGCTTGGCGGTCATACCGAATAAAGCCATGTTTAGAACATCCGCTTCCGAGGCGTAAATCAGATTTGTCTGTTGCGGAGTGAGTTCCTGCGGAATCAGATTTTCTTTGATGGCGTCGGTATGAATCCGGTAGTTGATTTTGGTCAGATTCCGTCGGATATCCCAGCCAAGCTGCTTGTGCTCTTCGTCCTTGAGTCGCTGAAACTCTTTTATGAGATAAATCTTAAATTCAGCACTGATCCACATGCCGAATTCAAAAGCAATATCTTTGTGTGCGTAAGTACCGCCGTACCTCCCTGCGGTAGCCTTCAATCCAATAGCATTTGTTTTTTCAGTCCACTCTTTAACGCTGATCTTGTAATTGTTTAAACCAGCCTGACTTTTAATTATGGCAAATTCGCCATAATTAAAAGTCGGATTATAAATTCTTTCCCAAATACCCAGAAATTCAACGGTATTTCTATTTCTTAACCAATCTGAAATAAAAAACTCTCCGTCTTTTGCTTTCAGCATATCGGTTAAAGAGATATAGTCATCGTTATTTACCGTGATTATTGAGATTTCGGTGCCTTTAACTTTAATCTTCGCCATTATTTTTCTCCTCCTACACTAACTTCGACGATGGTCATCGTGTCATTGCCAAAGATGTCCACGACCTTTGTCGCCAGCTTGCGTCTGCCCGGAGCACATTCGTGAAAAACGCTGATGAGTTCCAGAGAGCGGTCTTTCTTGGTGCGGAAGGATTGCCACTCGTTTTCAAAGATGTAATCCCCGCTCCAGACTTCTTCCCATTCGCTGTTTTCTTCGTTTCTTACGCGGATGATCTCACGCTTGCTCTCAAAGTTGAAATCCACAGCCCAGTAATCAATCCAGTCTGTCCAGTGCCTGGTTAGTACCTCGCGGCTGACAATGCCGTCCTTGTCCTTACTTACCTTCACTATCTGCCCCTTTTCCACTACTACCTTGCTGGATTTGTCCTTTAGAGTCGCCTCTGCGTTGGAGATCGAATCTTGCGAGTAAAAGACTGAGAAGTCGGTTAGCTCTATCGCCACGCTGCTCTTTTTAATCTGCGGTTTGACCTCAATAGCCGCCACATCGTGAAAGACCACCTGATTCTTCTCTACGGCTCGCTTGTCAAAGACTTCAGCCGGGATATACTTGGGGGCGATGTCAATGCCCTTGGCTCTTGCCTCGTCCAGCACATTGGGGAACAGCCCCATCTCAAACTCAAAGCCCAGAATGTCAACACGGGTGATATGCTTCTGTCTGCATTCAAGAATGACCTCTTCCACGAACAGCCGTGTTACTGGCAGGTTGACAGGCCCCACCGATACCAACCGCCCGGCCTTCTTACCGTGGAAAGTTTGAAAGCCATCGGTTGGCTCAGCACAGTAGGCACGCAGGATAAGGGCAACGAAGGCGGCCTCCTTTTCCTCCAGTTGCTTCTGCTGTTCCACCTCTCGCAGGTTAGGGTTGACACCGATGTAATGCTGTCGCTCGTACTTGCCCATGTTGAGGATTTCAAAGGCACGGTAATTTTTACCTTCGGTTTTCAACTGCCGCTGGACGCCAATCATCCGCTTGCGAGTAGTGTGAATGCCGAACTTACCCAGGTCACTGACAATCCACTTACGTCCCAGCTTCTCTGCCACAGCCGCAGTTGTGCCAGAGCCGCAGAAGAAATCGGCTATAAGGTCGCCTTCATTAGAGGATGCTTTGATGATGCGTTCAAGGAGGGCTTCGGGTTTTTGGGTGGGATAAGCCAAATCCTCTTTCGCTTGAGAGTTAATGATAGGGATGTCCCACACATCATCCAACTGGCTCCCCTGCATTTCATCCAAGTATTGCTTTCTTCTCAGATTCCCTGTTTGAGTTTCGAACACACGGCCTTCTGTCTTCATTCTATCGATGGTCTCAGAAGTTAGCTTTCCAAGGTTTTGGTCAACCCATTGTCTCCCATCTGGGTCTTTCCTTGCTCGGTCGAACAAGTATGCAGGCAAATCTCCATACTGGGGTTCAAAGAAATAGTCGTCGCTCTTGGAATACAGCAATATCATGTCGTGCTTTCTCGGATAGGCCGTCTTTACCGGAGAAGGCCCGCCATAATACCATAGTAACTCATTGACTAACCTTCCCTTTCCAAATACCTCATCCAACACCAACCGAATATAACTATTCACCCGCCAATCACAATGCACATAAATACTCCCATCCTCAGCCAGCAAATCCCGCATCAGCACCAGCCTTTCGTAGATCATAGCAATGAAGGAATCCGCACCCTTGCCCCAGGTATCGCGGTAGGCGATTTCTTCCAGAATGTTGGGCTTTTTGGTGAAAGTGTCATTGCCAATCTCTATGTCCATAGAAAAGTCCGCACCTACATCAAAGGGTGGGTCAATGTAGATCAGCTTGAGACCGCCCTGCTGCTCAATCTCCTCACGCAGGGATCCATTCTTGAGGCTTGCGAGAATCAGTTTGTTATCGCCCCAGATGAGCTTATTCGTCCAGCCCTTGAGCTGGCGGCCGCGGGCGTCCAGGTCGAACAGGTTCATCTGCAAGCGTGTGTCCTTCTCAGCACGCGGCTCATCTACCTGCTCAATAACCTGAAAGGGCAGGGTGAGATTGCTGACCTCGCTCGTCTTACCGTTCCAGACCAGCTCCACCTCGCGTTTGTCCTCAAACAGCAGAAAACGAAACTTGTCCGGCAGGGGCTTGCCAGCCTCTAAATAACGGATGATCTCTTGTTGTTCTTGTTCAGTCAGTTGTGACATGAAAATCCTCTTCTTCTCGGTGTAATGGGGTTAAACATTAAATATGGAATACAATTCTTTTTTCTTACATGCTTTGTTAAGAAATGGACCTAAAATGGGATTTTTATTGATTCTTTCCATTTGAACTCTGTTTAATTTTTCATCAGAAAGATCAGCAAACTCTTTAGCAATTTTTTGTTGAATATCCCATTTCATCTGAACGCAATCAAATTTTTTGTCTTTTCTCATTATTCAACCACCTCTTTTGGAGAATAAATATGAATAGACTTATATCCATTCAGCAAGTTAACCGCTTGATACCCACTTATCTTTTCGTAATGAACAATATAAATCCGAAGTTCTTTCATGGTAACCATCCAATTTCACAATTAAATTCGTTTTCTTTCATTTTTTCACAATTTTTAATTTTTAATTTAATAGTATAGGAATTTCCTTTTTTAGACACTGATTAACACTGATACTCACAGATAATTTTTAAGTTTTATCAGTGAAAATCAGTATAAATCTGTGTCAAATAACTTGCTCTTCCTCTCCCCAGCCTCCTGTTGGCACAAACATCCTCTTCTTTGGTGGCTCCTTCTTCTCCTCCATTCTATTCATATATCTGTCTATATCCTTTTCATTTTCTCTATATTCTTTAATAAAGCCCAGAAACTCCTCTGCTGTCTGAAACCTCTGCTCTGGCTCTTTGGCAAGGGAGGCAAGGATGATGGCAGAAAGCCTCTCTCCTACCTCTGGATTTAGAAAGATAGGCGGTGCTGGCTGTTGATATAAGATCATATTCTTTATCTCCATGCCACTCATTCCGACAAATGGAAGCCTTCCGGTAACCATTTCATACAGGGTTGCCCCAAAGGAGTAGGTATCTGAATAAAAGCCCTCTTTGTAACCCTTTTTTACACACTCCTTAGGCATATAGGCAAATGTGCCTGTGCCCATACGACCATATCTACTCTCTGTGTCCCCTAAAATATTGGAAATTCCAAAGTCAGTCAGTTTAGCCACACCATCACTTTTGATAAGGATATTTGATGGGTTTATATCCCGATGAATAAGCCCTACTTTATGGGCATAGGCTAAGCCAGAAAGTATTCCTTCGGCTATGGCTAAAGCAGAGTCAACAGAAAGTATCTTTTTTTCGCTAAGCTCCTGACGCAGGCTCTTTCCCTCCACATACTCCATCATCATCCCATAATGCTCTTTGAACCTTGAAAATCCAAGGTAGGAGACAACATTTGGATGTTTTATTCCTCGTAGCTTCAGGTTGAATAGGGCATTGGTAATAAGCTCCTTTACCAAACCCTCCTCCCTCTCTTTATTAAGAGGAAGTTTTAAGGCGATAAACTCCCCTGTCTCAGATTTTAGCCTCTCATCTAAAACCTGTGCCAGAAATGTCTTTCCAAACCCACCCTCTCCCAATAGCCTGATTAACTTAAAACTTTCCATTAAATATTTTTTTAACCACAAAGAGCACAAAGAACACAAAGAATTTATAGAATTATTCTCTTAAAAATCTTTCTCCTATTCTCCTTTTTCTCCATTTCTCCGTATCTTATACATTTTCTTCAAAATAAATTCTTCAATCTTATCTGCGGCTTCAATAGCCTCTCTGGCATCATTTTCATTAATACTTTCAAATGGCAAATCACTCGGATAGCGAGCTTGCGCAATATATTCATTTAGCAATTCACATTCGGAAAATAGACTCTTAAAAGAATCATCATATTCACAACAGAAATCCAACAGTTTTGACAGATCGTGAATCTTCTTCAGTTCCCACCCATTCCATATCAAAAACCCTTTCAAGTATTTTTCTGCACTTCCCTGACATATAAAACAGATGGTGTGATAGGGCGAAAAATCTTCCTTTATCCCTGCCTTAGCAAATAAAAGATTTTCTCTGGCAAACTTCAACCAGTCTTTAACCAATTCAATCTCTTCTTCATTCTTTTTCATAGAGAACCTTTCCATCCTTAAAAATATGATACAGATAAAACGGATTTTTGGCTCTGAAATTCCATTCCACTTCCTTTGATTTTCGTACCAATAAATCTACCGCGAATTTTCGTCCCCGCAATAAGGCATCTACCTTTCGTCTCATCAGACGGCTCGATTCTTCACCATCTTTGATTATAAACAAATCCAGGTCGCTATCCTGGTTAAAATCATCTCTGGCATACGAACCAAAGAGGAGTATTTTTTCTGGCTGAATCCCTTGAACGATCTTTTCAACTATATAGCTTATTAATTCAGGAGTTATTTTTTCTGTATTCAATCTTTGGTCTCTTTTCATCTTTTGCTTCCTTTATAGCAGTTACGCTTATAACTTACTAATGTCCCTCTTTTTCTTCTTTTGGCTCTTCCTCTTTAGGTGCTTCTTCTTCTTCAGGCTCTTTTTCTTTCTTCTCCTCTTTAGGCTTCTCTTCCTCTTCCATCTTCTTTAACATCTCTTTTGCCTCTTTTCTTCTCTCCTCTATCTTTTTCAGATACTCGGCCCTTTCCGCTGCCTTTGCTTTATTAAGCTCTGCCTCTATCAATTCTCTGGCAAGCCCTTTCTTTGCCCCTCCACCCTCTGGGATGAGATAGGAGAAATCAGATGAGGCAGAGAACCCTACAGGACCCGCTGAAATCTTCAGGTTAACCCAAGTTTCATCCCACACTAAGTCTGAGATTGGGCTCTTATAGTAAAGGAGGTAAGAGTTTTGCCCTATAACCTCCTCAGAGATTATGTTATGAAGATTATAAAAAGATTTCTCTTTGGCGACAACAAAATATTTTCCATTCGTCTCCTCAGAAAGCACTGAGAGAATCTTATTCTCTCCCTTTTTCCTGAAGTCAGCAATAAATATAGGAACATCATTGTTTTTGGCATAGTTTATCAATCTGCTAAGTTCCTTATCATCTTTTTCAAGGTTTATTGAGGTAAAGACAATGATAGCCTTCTTTGCCACAATCTCAAGGCTCTCTGAGATGGCTGTATCTATAGCTTGAAAAAGTGCCTTTGAATTTGCCTGGCCACTAAATTTTATCTTTTCAACGCCATTACGCAGCTCTGTCTTATTCAAGGTAAATTTAGAAATGGTCTTATCAACCCCTCCGAAGGTGATAAGAGAGCCTGCTTGCAAGCCACCCTTCAGGCTATCTATCAAAGAGAATAAGCCTTTTTTCAGCATCTTCTCATTCTCAGCCATATTAGATGACCCTTCAACTACCAAGGATACGGAGAAACCCTTTCTATCCTTCAGCACCTCACTCATGCCTAAGGGAAAAATCCTCCGATTATCCTCAATGACGACAAAGTCAGAAGGGGAAAGCCCCATGACATCCCTTCCATTACACTTAAAGGCTAAGTGGCATAGGACGACAGGATAATGGGTAAGGTCCAGTTTCATCATCTGAATATCAGTTCTATCCTTTATATCCTCTGGTCCAAAGACCGAAATTATAGAATCTGGATACGCCAGATATAAAAGCCCATATCTATTCAAGAAAGCTGCTGTTGGCTCCATAGAACACTCTCCTATCTGCCTCCATTTTATCCCTTTTTCAGATTTTGTCTTCTGTATCTTAGGTTCTATGTTCAAGGTTCTATGTTCTATGTTCTGATGTCCGATGTCTGTATTCTGTATTCTGTATTTATATATTTTCTTTCCAAAAAGATAGAAAGAGGAGTCTTTTAAGCAAAAACTTTGATACTCTCCCTCAGGAATCGCCATCTTTTCAAGATAATTTCCAGATGAATCAAAGCACTTGATAGCCTTATTCCCGCAGTCTAAGATAAAAACCCTGCCATTATCGCTTATCGCCACCTGAGAGGGCGAAAAGAGCTTCTCTTCTGTGCGACCAATAGAGGCTATCTCAAGGAGAAACTTCCCTTTTTCAGTAAACTTTTGAACCCTGCCATTTCCAGAGTCAACTACATAAATATTGCCAAGTTCATCTGTGGCAATCCCTTTGGGGCCCAAAAACTGAGATTTACCTTTACCTTTTCCTCCAAATTTCAGTAGAAGCTCTCCCTTTGATGAGAACTTGAGGATTTTATGTTGGGTAATGGAAGAGACCCATACATTCCCTTTTTTGTCAATGGCAATCCCAAAGGGCGACTTCAGCTCTTTGTGGATAATTTTAGAAAGGAATTTTCCAAAAGGGGATAGCTTGACAAGGCAATTATTTCCAAATCCTGTAATATAAAGGTTGTCAAGCCTATCAATGGCTAAGCCAGCAGGAGCGATAAACCTTCCCACATCCTTTATATCGCCTTTTATTTCTAATAACTTGGTAACTTTTAGTTCTTTTTCCGCATCTGGCCAATAGACACGGAGCTTATGTAGAGTAGATGGGTGATTGGTGAGCTTCGTATATTTCTTAAAGGAGAGATGAGCTGTATCCATCAAGCCATATTTGAAGGCTGTCTGTCCCTGCCAATACCAGGCATCTGCAAGGGCTGGAGAGAGGCTCAAAGCCTTCTTGTAACAAATAAGGGCATCTTTATATCGGCCTTCTGTGTATAAAGAAAAGCCTTCTTTGACAAAATTTTCTGCCCGTATCTGGCTTGTTTGTGGTATCTGGCTTGAATAAAGAAGGCTGGCACTGAAGAGAGAAGAGAGAATACAGAATACAGAAGTCAGAATACAGAATACAGAAGTCAGAATACAGAATACAGAATACGGAAGACGGATGACAGAAGAGAGAATACAGAATACAGAAGTCAGAATACAGAATACAGAATACGGAAGACGGATGACAGAAGAGAGAA
>JAZDOR010000025.1:0-4648 GCA_043798435.1 bacterium | reverse complement strand
ATTCATTGCAAAATGCAAAATTAGCAATTAGCATTTTACAATGATAATTTTGCATTGATAATTGATAATTTTACATTGAATTCTCTGTGTCTCCGTGTCTCTGTGGTTAGTCTTTACTTCAGATGAGTAAAGTGTTACCTTTTTTCTTTGATCTCCATAGACTGCCTTGATTAACTCTCTTCTTTTTTGTCGAAGTTTTTTGTTTAACCAAGGAGACTGGAGTTAAAAAACGATTCAAGGAACTCTGGTCTTTTTTCGTAATTGATCAAAAGATGTCTTTGATATTACGAGCCTCAAGGCAAAGAATTAACCGAAAAGATATAGAAGCAGAAGTTCTTAAACTGAGGTTTGTTTCTAAAGCATGGCCTAAATATACTTAGGCTACTTAAAAGAATGCCTGGGGACAGAAATAATAGGCATTTTCATCCCTTCCTAATTATTAAGAGAGGAAAAACTTAAGTAAAATCAATTGTTTAGAGAAAAACGCAAAAGTTCAGTTAAGATATTGACTGACATCCCATGTAAGAAAAGATGCGAGTGTTTACCTATTACGAATTTAATTGTATAGGAATTTCCTTTTTTAGACACTGATTAACACTGATACTCACAGATAATTTTTAAGTTTTATCAGTGAAAATCAGTGTAAATCTGTGTCAAATACCTTGTTTGCTTCTGGAGAACTTCGCCCGTCACAGAGAATTCACTATAAATGTTAGCAAAAGCAAAATGCAAATTTGAAATGATAAATGCTAAATTTGCAATTTACAATGAAAAGTCCTCTGTGGCAAGATTTTTCTCACTCCACATAATCCTTGAGCTTCTTGCTGCGGGTTGGATGCCTCAGTTTTCTGAGAGCCTTTGCTTCAATCTGCCTTATTCTCTCCCTCGTCACATTAAACTTTGCTCCAACCTCTTCTAATGTGTGTGGATAGCCATCCTCAAGACCGAACCTGAGTTGTAAAACCCTTGCCTCCTGATGGGTGAGTGTGGCAAAGACGCTCTTTAAGTCATCTTGCAAAAGAAGGTAGGTGGTTATATTGGCTGGAGAGATTATCCTTTTGTCTTCAATAAAGTCTGAGAGCTGAGAGTCCTGGTCCTCGCCTATGGGTGTTTCAAGGGAGATTGGGTCCTGAGCTATCCGTAAGATTGCTTTTACCCTGTTTATTGGCCACTCAAGCTCTTCGGCAATCTCTTCAGGGTTTGGCTCTCTTCCCAACTTTTGCAGAAGCCTCCTCCCCTCTTTTATCACCCTGTTTATCTGCTCAACCATATGAACAGGAATCCTGATAGTCCTTGACTGGTCAGCAATCGCCCGGGTGATAGCCTGCTTTATCCACCAGGTAGCATAAGTAGAGAATCTATACCCTTTTTTATATTCAAATCTTTCGACTGCTTTGATAAGCCCAATATTTCCTTCCTGAACAAGGTCAAGGAACCCGAGACCCCAGTTGATATATTTTTTGGCTATGCTGACAACTAATCTCAGGTTTGAGGCAACCATTTTCTCCTTTGCATCCTCTATCTTCATCTCATAAAAGAGTATCTCTTTTGTCATCCCTTTTATCCTTTCTATGGTCTCTCCTGTCTCCTTTTCTATCTTCTGTAATTGCTTCTCCATAGTTTTTGCCTTTTTTTCTTCCACTTCTCTTACCTTTTTCTCCACTTCCTTCATCCTTTTGGCAATGGTTGAAACAACATCACTGTGAAGCGACTCTCTTAAGAACGGCGATACATCTTTGCCCTTTTCTTCTTTTTCCTCAACCTTTCCAATGAAAATCTTAAATTGGGTAAGGAGCCTGGCATCTCTAAGGGGCGATGGTCCATTATCACTGCGGAATATCTCCCGTATCTTGCTTTTATTCTTGTCTAACATCTGCTTCATCTTTCTGAGCTCTACTACGGAAAACCTTGTATGAGCCACAATCTCCTTTAGCCCATCCCAGCCTTCCTCCATCTTTTTGGAGAGTATCACCTCATCTTTAGAGGAAAGAAGGGGAACCCGACCAATATCCCGCAAGTATGCCTTTATTGGGTCTTCTACCTTGATATCAACCTCAATAGAAAGTGGTTGCTCTTCTATCTCTTCAACAATCTTTATGCCCCTTTCAGTAAGCTCAGCAAAAAGCAAATCTATCTCATCTTCGGTAAAGTTTTCCGGGATGAGAAGATTTATCATATCATAAGTGATACTATCCTCATGAATCTTGGCAATCTCTATCAGTTCTTCCAGAACATTCTTTGTTACAATCATAATCTTACCTCCATTTCTAATTGTTGATATGAGTGAAGAAGGCTTGATATATCCTCTCCGCTCTTCTCTTTCTCCTTTATCTCTTTATGAAGTGCGCCTCTTTTCTCTTTCAGGCATCTTTCTTTCATCGTTTTTATGCACCATTCTGCTGATTTATACTTATCACCTTCAGGCAGTACTTCGGCACTCAAAGCAGAGATGAGCTTTCTTGCTGGCTCTGAAACTGTCCTGGCTAACTTGTCTACACCAAAGACCTCTTCAGAGCAAAACATCTCTTTTGTAGCTAAAAATACCTCTCTTGACAGGGGATCTGAAAAAATAGCTGGCTCTATCTCCTTTGTTAACCAGAGGCAAATCTCCTCATCCTCTATCATCAGTTTTAATAACTGCTTTTCTGTAGAGAGGATTCCCCTCTCTCTACTTTTAATCACTTCAGAGACAGATGGACCCATTCCTTTGATAGAAGAGATAATGATTCCCTCATCTATATTCAGCCTTTCGCTGATATCCTTAATAAAAGTCTGTCTTTTGATAGGCTCTTCTATCTGCTTAATGATTGGCAAAAGATAGGCAAACCCATCTTTCTTATCCTTTTTAGTCGCAATATCTAAAGAAAATTCCAAAAATTCCTTCTTTTCAAGATACGCCTTTTTGAACCCATCCTCACCCTCACTTTTCAGAAGCTCTGCCGGGTCCTTGGCTTTTTGAAATAAAAGAACATAGATATTTTTAGATTGTTTCATCAAGAGGCCAATAGACCTTTCTGTCGCAGACCTTCCAGCTTGATCCTGGTCAAACGCCAGGACAACAGAATCCGCACCTCTGATAAGGCTAATATGCTCTGGAGTCAAAGCTGTTCCGCAGGTGGCGACCACATTTTTAAATCCATACTGATGGCTCATAATCACATCTATGTAGCCTTCAACTAAGATAGCCTCTTTCTTTTCGCGAATGGTATCCCCTGCCTTATTTAAGCCATAGAGAACCTTGCTTTTATTGTAAATGGGTGTCTCTTTTGTGTTGATATATTTTGGCATGCTTTCATCCAATGCCCTTGCCCCAAAACCTATTATCTTGCCGTACCTATCAGCAATGGGAAAGATTATCCTATTCTGAACCCAATCAAACATTCCTTTGGTCCCCTGACGCAGAAGACCTGCCAAAAATTGCTCCTTTTCTGACGAATCCTTTTTGAGGTGGTTTTTTAATATTTCAAAGCCCGGTGAAGCATAGCCAAGCCTGAATTCTTCAATTACTTCTTTCTTTATCCCCCTTTCCAAAAGATAGGAGAGTGCCTTTTCACCCTCTTTTTCAAAGAGCATCTGGCTATAAAATTTTGTTGCCCTTTCATTTAATTTATAAAGTAAGGCAAATTTTTCCTCAGCTACATCCAATCTTATACTCAAGGAATCAGCCAATAGCTTTACTGCTTCAGGGAAAGAGGCCTTCTCAGCTTTCATTAAGAAGCTGAACAAATCGCCTCCCTCTCCACACCCAAAGCAGTGAAAGAGCTGTTTCTCCGGGCTAACAGTAAAAGAGGGTGTTCGCTCTTCGTGGAATGGACATCTGCCAACCCAGTTTTTCCCAACCCTCTTTAATGAGACATAGTTGCTGGCAATGTCTAATATGTTGCATCTTGCTCGTATCTCATTAAGAATCTCTTCTGAAGCCATAATTTAGGTGTTTAGGCTGAAGACTGAAGGCTGAAGACTACTGAAGCATCCTAACATCTTCAGTCTATCTACCTAAGCAATTACATCTTTACTAAACCAGAGAATCCCATAAAGGCAAGGGAGAGGAGACCTGCGGTTAAGGTGATTGATGCCCCTCTCAGGGACTGCGGAATATCGGAAAATTCCAGTCTCTTCCTTATTCCAGACATAAGAATCAAGGCTAAGGCAAAACCAGCACTTGCTGAAAAGACCAGAATTAGCCCTTGCATTTTATAGATATTTTATCGGTAAAAAAGGTCTTTCGTCAACTCCTGATTTTTAGGCAGGCTAAAAACAGGTGTCAAAAAATCTATCTTATCAATATTCATTCGGTAGGCAATGTTACCAATTGGCAGGATACTCTATCCACAGTTTGCCAAGCAGACAATAGAAAGGATAGCCTGTTGATGGGGAATGCCCAAAAGATATGAAGCAGTGATCATATCGCCTGCGTCATGCAGTCCAATCGTTGATGTCAAAGTAAAAAGCAATACTTTAGTCAATTAAAGTGGGATTTTGGTAATTGATCGCCAGTCAGCAAATTAGTAACTATTTACTCAAGTGAAGTAGAAGAAGAAACACGAAAGCCCGAAAGGGAGAAAACCCGAAAGTGAGAAAGAGAGTTGAACCACAAAGCTCACAAAGAGCACAAAGATAGATATTAAAAATTATTCTTATAGTTCTT
>JAZDOR010000021.1:0-12493 GCA_043798435.1 bacterium | reverse complement strand
TCCACCTGCATTCTGGTCAGAGATAGAGATTCTGTAGCTTTGGCTACTCATATCTGAAAACAAGGGACAGGGGATTAACCAGAAGCAAACTAAACTCAGGAGAAGTATTCTTTTCTTCATCTTTTTGAAGTTCATAAAGTTCATAAAGTTCTTTTTTTAACTTTATAAACTTTTAACTTTATAACTTTTTACTGTTTTCTACTTTTTTACCCGAGAATTTTCAGAAATTGATTAACCGTAATAATTTCTACTCTATGTTTTGATAACTCATCAATCAATACTAAATCTCGTTTAATATCATCATCTCTACTAACAACATATTTTGCTTTTCCTAAAATAGCTGTTTCAAGAATCATATCGTCTTTTGTATCTCGACAAAGCTGTAAATTGCCACTAATCCTGATCTCTTTCCCTCTACCATGTAGAATCTTCAATAAACCATTAACTTCTTCCCTTGTTATTCCATATTTCTTTGAGAACCTTGCTCGTTCAGTTACTCCTATAAACTCCTCTATCATTTCACGACAATAAACTATTTGAAATCTTCCAATACGCAATAGATTAATCAACTTTGCAGGAAAACCAAATGGGTTAATCATTGATGAAATCAACAGATTAGTATCAATTACTGCCGTGAGCATATCTTTCCTTTCTTACCTCTGTAAGTGCCTCATCAATATCTGCATCAATCTCTTCAGGTGTAAATTTTGACATCTTTGTTCGTACCGAGGCAAGGGAGCAGTCAAATTCCTCTTGCCAACCCGTATCAAGAATATCGTGTAATTGCATCTTTTTATCAGATGAAAGAGACTTAACTACATCCACAATATTCTCAAAAGATATTTTTTCTAAAGTAAGTGTATTAGCCATATTCATAACCTCTTTTTAATTATAATACCATTTTGTTTATGTTTAGTCAATTACTTTTTTTGATGGAAATTGATGTATTGCCTTTACCTCTTAAGAAAAATTGACACTAACATTTCGTTGCTTTTTGTTTCAGTGCGAATTTAGTCATTCCACAGCTTAAATACATATAATTCCACCACCAGCCCGATAGATTTAACAACATCATCTTTCGTAATGCGTAAGTATTGTAATGCTTCATTATCCCGAGATACGAGTTCATACTGCTTAGAAATTTTTCCTGTTCATCTTTAGTCGGTTTATGGTTGCGTGCTATTTCATTCTGCTTCTCAATAGCTTCGTAAAAATTACCCTTAGTGTAAACGTTCAGGTAGTGTAAAAAAGGTGATATGGAGATTATGGAGATAAGAGGATATTTATTCTAATTCAACTCTCCTGAAATCTGCCTTTTCTTTGGCGAAGTTCACAAGAATAGCCACTTTTATACCTGTAGCTTTCAGATATGAACTTCCCTTGAGCATAATGAGCTTTGCTTAACTCCTCCACCGTTTTCAGTTCTACTATTACCTTGTTTCCTACAAGAATATCCAGTCGGTGTTTTCCAACTTCCTTCCCTTCGTAATAGATAATTACCTCTTTCTCTGTTTCAACCGTCAAATCTTGCTTTGTAAGTTCAATTACCATCGCCTTCCGGTAGATACTTTCCAGAAAACCAGGACCAAGTGTTTGGTGCACCTTGATGATACATTGAATTATTCTTTCAGTAACTAAGTTTTCTGGATATTCCATTATCTCTATATCCCCTTTATCTCCTTATCCCCCTTTCTTACACCTCTTCCACATAACCTCAAAAGCCAGGGCATTGGCTGTATTGCGTTTGTTACTGCGGCAATCAAAATAGGCTTCGAATAGCTCTGAAAGCTCTATTTTCGGCTTTTCTTCTGACTGAATGTCAAATAATGAAAGTTGCTGCATATTGAATTCTCCTTTGAGGGATACTACGCAGCAATTCTCATTTTGGCAAGCATTCAAGTTTCAAGAACAACCTTTTTGGAGTGCGGTGGCTTGCCACCGCTTTTAAGTAGGCACAAAATCAAGGTTTTTTGCTTTATATCCAAAGCGAAAGCAAGCTTTCGCACTCCAAAATGAGAATTGCTGGATACTACGCTGGCAGTTGCCTTGCAATCTGCCAGCGTCTTCTTAATAGTTTTGTTGAAAAGGCTCGAACGGCACGCACACTATAATTGTTGCTCTTATTGTTGTTGTTGGCGTTGCCGTTGTTGAAATTGAAGTTCCACGCGTTGTTCGCATTGTACTCCGTAGACGACCAATAAATGCAAATGTGTTTTGATGCTTTTGCAGAACTGCATTGCATACGATTTAACAACA
Organism: bacterium; assembly: GCA_043798435.1. Lineage (GTDB taxonomy): Bacteria > UBA9089 > UBA9088 > UBA9088 > JAGUXG01 > JAGUXG01. Next base: position 10,237 of record JAZDOR010000021.1, on the reverse strand, counting down.
TCGCTGAAGCGGTATTGTCCATTTGCCCTTTTTCAACAAAAATCTGCTCGCTTACTGCCACCTTAGCAGCAGTAATTCCGGCATTACACAGATTGGCTTTTACTCCATCCTGTAATTTGTTTGCCTATATTATCCATCAATAAACTAAGTTCTGCTTGTTTTTTAATGGGCAATACCTTCATATCAGTGCATAGGCGTATTTCTAATTTAAGCAATTCAAAATCATCTAAAAATGTTTCTAAATGCTCTTTTTTGTTGGTTGATTTATTGGCTCTGTAAATACTCCGTACCAATTGCAACGCATCTCTTTTCATATCCTGACCCAATGTATATTTATACTCTTTTGAAAAATCTTTGGTACATTCAAAAATTTTCAAAATCAATCTATAAGTATCTCTGTAAACTGGTAAATCATAGTACAATGCCATTTTTCAAAAATCGACTGCTCCGCAGTATTAAAATAGTTAAATTGTTAAATAGTTAAAAAGCTCGAACGGCACGCACACTACAATCGAAGCTCTTATCGTAGCTGCCGGCGTAGCCGAAGTAGAAAAGGAAGTACCACGCGTAGTTCGCATTGACCTCCGTAGACGACCAATGATAAGTCGTACCCAGAATACCTGCCCCTCCTACACCCTCAATATTCTTATTCAAAATATATCGTGCGTGGTACATCTGGCTAAGTTCGTCAATTGCAGGCAGGTACCAATCAGAATATATGCCCGTACCATAGTTGGCATTAGTATAATTCTTACACAATAGGGCAGCGCTCGTCGTATGCCCGTCTTGATTCATAATAGCAGTAGAATTACCTGAACCGTTCCAGGTGCTTTGGGCAATAGAACCAATTAGAGTAGAAGATACATTACTCCAAGCAGATGTGCTCATATTTACCAGACTGGTAATTAGTCCATGCTGTCCGGTGTGATCAACCCAAAATACAATACCGCCACCGTAGAGCTCACCTACATAATGAGCACCTGCTCTCTCTGCATAAGTAGCTGTGCCGGCATTAAAGGCATAGGTAGCTGTACTGGCAAAGATGGCAGTATCTCCAGTTGTTCCAGTTTCTCCTTGTGTTCCCATTGCACCTGTTGCCCCAACAGTTCCCTGTAAGCCTTGTGTTCCTTGAATGCCTTGCAAGCCCTGTGTTCCTTGGATTCCCTGTAAGCCTTGTGTTCCTTGAATACCTTGTAGACCTTGTGTCCCTGTACCTGCATTCAAGGCATAGGTGGCAGTTCCTGCATAAAAGGAGTAGCTGGCTGTTTCTGCCCTGAAGCTATAAGCACCAGAGACTATTTGCTGTCTTGGGGTCATTTCAGAGTCTGCTCCAATTTTTGTTCCCAGCCAATAGTCTCTATCAAAAGGCAGGTTTATAGGGGTGACGCTTCCCAACATCTGACTGAAGATGCCGTCCTTGATGAAGATAGTCTGGTTCTCCTACCAGAGTAGATTCCCACCTGTAGGGGAGTCATAGATACTCGCCTGGATAGCATAATTCCCATCAGGCACAGTTGCACCGCTTGCATTAGTAAGCCTGCCCTGATGGCTTATCATCTGAGGCACTATACCCTCAGCTTGGACACAAAACCCTAAAACCAATCCCAAAACCAATACACCAATTAACCCTTTTCTCATTTTAATCCTCCTTAATACTATTTCTCACACAGAGACACGAAGAACACAAAGAATACAAAGATTTATTTTATATCTTTATTTGTAACACTTTAGCCAACTGAAGTAAAGATTAACCACTCAAGACATAGAGAACTTTGGATAAATAAAATATAAGGTAAGCGTTCAGGTAGTGTAAGAAAAGGGGATATGGAGATTAAGGGGATAAGGGGATATTATTCTAATTGTAGCCCTTCTAAAATCTGCTTTTTGATATTTCATCATCTCCCTATCTCTTGTATCTCCTTATCCCCCTTCTTACACTCTTTGATAGATAGGCTGAACGGTTAAAATATAAGAGATAACTACGAAAGGCACGAAAGACGCGAAAAATTCTGATTCATTTTTGCGTATTTTTTCGTATTTCGTAGTTCATATTCTTTTCTTGTCTTGTACTTCACTTAGGTAAATAGTTACCTTTATTTCATTCCTTATTCTTTGTGTGCTCCGTGCCTTTGTGTGATTAATTTTCTCCGTTTCTTCATCTTCCCCCTTTTTCCTTAAATATTTCTCTCTTGCCCTCCAGTGAACAAAAAAGCGTCCCCATCGCACAGATTATGCGACAAAGACGCCTTTCTTTCCTTTCAATTCACGATTCGCAATTAACGATTCACGATTACTCTCTCTCTCTCTCTCTCTCTGATAAACATCATTCTTCATCTACTTGATTCCTTGATGGCCAATAGTATAAACATCTCCTCAAAATTATGTCAAGGATTTTTACACCCAGAAACAGTTACTTGAAGCATATGCATAATTCTAAACACGAGTATTTTTACGCACCCCTCAGTTACTTGGCTAAACTGTTGCTTCTCTCCTCCTCTGAGACCAAGTAGATATAAGGCTTAGAAGATATCGGGTTCTCCTTCACCACCACCACAACCTTATAGACATCTTCTATTGTCTGATAGGTCAAGACCTCTTCCGGAGAGCCAACCTTATAGACAGCCCCATCTTTCAAAAGCACCAACCTATCACAATATTCGCTGGCCAGGTTCAGGTCATGCAGGACAACAACAATTGTAAGCCCTGTTTTATTCAGCCTCCGTAGCAGGTCTAAAACATAGATCTGGTGAGCAATATCCAGATGCGATGTAGGTTCGTCTAAGATGAGCAGTTCAGGCTCCTGGGCTAAGGCACGGGCAATAATAACGAGCTGCCTTTCACCTCCACTCAAGCTGTCCATTGGTCTTTCTCTAAACCTTAGTGTATTGGTCAACCCCATTGCCCTATTTGCCAATTCCATATCCTTCTTCTCCTCTAAGAACTGCCAGGTTGAAAAATGCGGAATCCTGCCTAAAAGGACAAAGTCTAAGACCTTCATATTTAAGGATATTTCACCCTGCATAGCAACGGCAACCTTTTTGGCTAATTCCCTGAAACTCAAGGTTTCTATATCATCGCCACAAAACAGGATTTTGCCTGTCTTTGGTTTGATAACCTTGGTCATTGCCCGAGTGATGGTTGTCTTTCCTGAGCCATTCGGCCCTATTATCCCCAAAACCTCTCCACGAGATACCTTAAGGTTTATCCCTTGTAAGAGGAATCCATCATAACCACAAGTAAGATTGCAAATCTCAAACATCTTTTGTCTATTTACCGAGAGTGAAGTAAAAAGAGAAACACGAAAGCCCGAAAGGGAGAAATCCCGAAAAGGAAAAAAGAGAGTTGAACCACAAAGCACAGAGAAGAGCACAGAGAAAGATGAAAATATTAAAAATTATTCTGAATAATTCTTCGTGTCCTTCGTGATTAAAAATATTTTTTCTGGTTTTCATTCTTTCGTGTTTTCGTGATTATATTTTTCCTAAGTCTCCGTGTCTCTGTGGTTAGTCTTTACGGAAGTTGGCTAAAGTGTTACCTTTTTGCTCAAGAGATAAATAAAGAGGCTTCCGCCAAATATTCCTGTTATTACTCCCACAGGGAGTTCGCAAGGAGAGATGATTGTTCTGGCTAATGTATCACAGAGAATGAGGAATGAGCCACCCACTAAGAAAGAGGTAATCAGGAGTATGCGGTGGTCCTGACCAACAAAGAGACGCAGAAGATGCGGAATAACCAGTCCAACAAATCCAATGACACCAGCCACAGAGACGCTGAATCCAGTAAGTAAGGAAGCAAGAAGAAAGAGAATCCGCTTTGACTTCTCTATATCAACGCCAAGGTGCAACGCCTCTTCCTCCCCTAAAGAGAGGGCATTAAGGGGAATGGCAAAGAAAAACGAGATAATGAGTCCAAGGAGAGAAATGAATACTGCTAATTTTATAAGGGACCAGTTTGACCCCTCTAACGAGCCCATCATCCAGAAGATAATTTGCTGAAATGTTTCTACCCGGCTAACACTCATAATGAGCATAATTAATGATGAGGAGATGAAGCTTATCATCACACCCATAAGAAGAAGCCCCTGCATTCTCATTCTTCCTCTCCTCATACTCAGAATATAGAGGGCAATGACGATGATACCAGCTCCAGAAAAGCCAGAGATGGGTAAGATAAGCAGGCCAAGGGTAGAGTGCCATCCCAAAATAATACTCAAGGCTACACCAAGGGCTGCACCCCCTGAAATGCCTAAGGTGTATGGTTCAACTAAGGAATTGCGAAATAGCCCCTGCAGGATAACACCAGCCAAGCTCAAGCCTCCACCCACAGCAAAGCCTAAGATAATCCTTGGTAGGCGAAGATCAAAGAGAATGCTGTATTCTGTTGTGCCTTTTCCAAAAAGGGCAATACTCCAAATATTCTTTAGGGGAATTGCCGCAGAGCCTGTGCATAAGGAAAGGAGGCTTACCCCAAATAGGATTGTAATCAGGAAGGCTATCAGGGAAAGCCAGGAGATGAGTCTATTCATACATAACTATACCAAAATAAATGTAAATTGCAAAATAACAGAATTCAGAATACAGAATCCAGAATCCAGAATTAAGAATATTAAATTCTGACTCCTGAATTCTGACTCCTGAATTCTATTTAATTTGTTGGAAACCTGATTTATTTGAGTATACATTCATGTAGAATCTTCGCCATCTCCTCTAAGGTTTCAGGAAAGCTGAGGGGTGTGGGGCTGCAAAGGCTATAAGCATCTATAATGTAGATCTTATTCCTCTTCACCGCACTTAATGTGGGAAACCTCTGCCAGTTTTTCTTCTCCACATCTGCCAGTGTTCCCATTTCTATAATGATAATTACATCAGGGTTCTGCACAAGAACCTCTTCAAGGCTATATTGCCCTGTCTTTGCCTCAGCAGCAATGTTTATTCCACCAGAAAACCGAATAAAGTCATTCTGTAAGGTCTCCCCTGGCACAGTCCATAAAGGCTTAGTCCCTATTTGAATAAATACCCTTGGTTTGGATAGAGCCCCTGTCTCTTTTCTTATCTTTTCCACCCTCTTCTTTGCCTTGTTTACTATCCCTTTAGCCTTCTTTTCCTTTCCAACAAGGCTTCCCAATCTGATAAAATCATCGCATAACTGAGAGAAAGAAAGAGGAGCAGAAAAATAAGCAACATTTATCCCCATGGATTTTAGCTTCTCCATCTGCTTTGGGTCAGATAATCCTGAGGCTATGACTAAATCAGGTTTCAGGGATATTACCCTCTCTAAATCTGCCTTCATCACTGTCCCTACCTTCTCTTTCTTCTCTGCCTCTTTCGGTCTATTACAATATATGGTGCATCCAACAAGCCTGTCCTGGACACCTAAGATATACAACTCCTCTGTTGCGGTTGTGCTCAGGGAGATTATCCTCTGGGAATAGTCGTTGGCATAACCAATATTAAACAAGAAGAATCCACAGATTGCACAGATTACTATGGATTTCACAAGAAATTCTTTAATCTGAGAATCTAAAAAAATCTGTGAATATACTTTCTTATATCTGAACAGAAGAAGACTAAGAATAACCTTCATTTTGTCTTATATACTAAAATAAATGTAAATTGCAAATCGTAAAATGACAGAATTCAGAATACAGAATAGATACAGGTTCTTTCATTCTGACTCCTGAATTCTGACTCCTGAATTCTATTTAGTTTTTTGGAAACCTGATTTATTTGGGTATACTTTACAGGTATCTTGAGAGCAAAGTCAACAAACTCTTTGTCAATGTAGTAAAATTTTCAATAAGTAAATAAAAATGTCCTATTCAAGGATATAAAATATCCCTCAAAACTGGAATAATTCATTGTTCAAGAAACAAACCTTCAAGTAGAAGGATTCCAGAATTATTTCTTTACAAAACATTCTTTTCATTATAAAATGAAAAGAATTAGAAAGACGGAGGAAATATGCCTGAGATAGACGAAACAATTGTAACCAAGGATGAGATGGATGCTCTCCTTGGTGATATGGAAAAGGAGAAGGTTGAGGAGATTACAGGAGCGGATGAACAAAGATTGGCTGGAGCGTATAAAACATCTATGCTTGCTGCCACGGATGTTCTCTCTCAGATTCTAAAGAAGCAGGTAAAGATAGAGAATCCAGAGGTTCAAACATTATCCCCTCAACAGATAGAGGATGAGATACCAAAGGATGCTATTGTGGTTGAGGTGGAGTATGTAGATGGCTTGAAGGGAATGACCTATATCCTCTTCTTAAAGGAACACGGAATGACTATGGCAGACCTGGCAACAGGTGGTGATGGAACATCTCCAGGAGGAGAGATGACAGAGGCATATATGGGTGCCTTGGGGGATGCCATAGGAAAGATGATTGATGCGGCTAATGTCTCTCTATCTGCAAAAACAGGAAAGACCATATCTTCTCGTAAACCTCCAAAGATAAAGGTGATTGACTTTGCCAAGGAAGAAGGGGGTTTGGCTATCCTCAAAGAGAAGGAGGTAGTGAGAATCAACTACAACCTTACTGTTGGGGACCTGTTTGATGGAAATCTTCTCCAGCTTATGCCAGTAGATATGGCTAAGCCCATTGTCAGAGCTATTGAAGAAAGGGAAGAGAAACAGCCTGAAGAAGAGGCAGGCAGATCTGTCCAGTTTGCCAAAACTGCGTCCTCTGCCCCGGAGCTGCCACAAAATCTTCAGCTTCTGATGGATGTTCCTGTTGAGGTGACTTGCGAGCTTGGAAGGAGTCAAAAGCATGTTCAGGAGTTGTTGAGGATGGGACCAGGGGATGTCATAGAATTAGATAGATTGGCTGGAGAATTGGTAGATGTTCTGGTCAATGGAAAGCTCATCGCTAAGGCTGGGGTTGTAGTTGTAGATGAGAATTTTGGGATTAGGATTGCCAACATTGTAAACCGAGAGGAGAGGCTCTCTATTGTATCGTAAAATGACAGAATACAGAATTCAGAATTCAGAATTCAGGAGTCAGAATGAAAAAATCTATTTATTCTGTATTCTGTATTCTGCATTCTGTATTCTATCTTCTATATTCTGTTCTACAGCCTACGCTCAAATAGGAACACCAACCGCTGGAATAGAATCTGCTGTGTCAACCATATCCTTGTTTTGGCTTGTCATTAAGCTAATCTTTGCACTTGGGCTGACAGGAGGGCTTATATACCTTTTTCTTTTTATCGTGAGCAAAGGAAAAGGGGTAGCGAGTTCCTCAGAGCTTATCCGAATACTTGGCACAAAGGCAGTAGCTCCCAATAAATATATTCAAATAATTGAGATAGCAGAGACAATTTTAGTGATTGGGATAGGAGAATCAGTTACATTGCTCTCTGAGATAAAAGACAAGGAGAGAATTCAGCTCTTAAAGACTGAGCAGAGCAAAGAGGCAGACAGAGCCGGGTTGACATTCAAAGACCATTTGTCAAAGCTCATAAAAACAGGTGAGGACTCTCTAAAAGGAAAATTAGGTTTTTTGGATAAAAAATACGAAAAATTAAGGAGGATGTGAATAGTGGTTGATAGTTGATAGTGTATAGTTGATAGTGTATAGTTGATATACGGTAGTTTATGCCCAACAAACATAGACGACAAATTAAGGAGGATGTAAATATGGTAGCTTATGCAGCGCAAGCACAACAAGGTGCACCACCAGTAGGTGCAGGGTTGATGGGATTTCTGCCCATTATCTTTATCGTCATCATCTTCTATCTTCTCATCATTCTTCCCCAACAGAAGAAGGATAAAGATCACAGAAAGATGACTGAGGAGCTGAAGAAAGGCGATAGGATAATAACACAAGCTGGAATCTGCGGAAAAGTGGTAGATGTGAGAGAGACGACTATTCTGCTTGAGGTCTCTTCAAATACAAAGATAGAGTTTCTAAAATCTGCTGTCTCTTCTAAGGTTATCGAATAAAAGACAATATTCACCTTTTTAGAAACACAGGAGGTAGATAATATGGCTATTATAGATGTGTCACCTAAAGGACAAGTAATTATTCCTGCACCACTACGGAAGAAATTTGGAATAAGACCTAAAAGTAAGGTTGAGGTGACTGAAGTTAATAATGAAATTGTTATTATCCCTCTATCCAAAGAGCAAGTTAGAGGAAATAGGGTCGCTTTGAAGAACAAACAACCACTAACAAAACCTCAAACACTTGGTGAACTTTTGAAAATGTATGGTTCCTGGGAAGATAAACGCTCGGCTTCCGAGATTGTTGGAGAAATTTATCAAGCCCGCAAAAGCCGCCAGCAGGATATATTGCTATGAGATATCTACTTGATACCGATGTGACTATTTTTGCTCTGAAAAAGTCAGACCACCTGGAGTTAAAATACCTTCAGGTAGGAGTGGATAATATTGCCATCTCTGTCATTACGCAAGCAGAACTTACATTTGGTGCTTATAACTCACAGCGTATTTATGAAAATCTGAAGCGAATAGAACAGTTTTGTCAGACAATAACTATACTACCTGTTTCCCCAGAGGTAGTAAATGCCTTTGGCCAGCTAAAAGTAAAAGTGTATAAAAAGGGAGAACCCCTTGAGGACTTTGATGTTATGATTGCAGCAACAGCTTTATCTTATAATCTTACTTTAGCTACTGGAAATGTTGAACATTTCAAAAAGATTCCTGATTTGCAGATAGAGAATTGGATTCGTAAATAAACATATTCAATTTTTGAAGTATTGCTTTTGTAATGTTCGAAATAGGGAACAGTTAGTGTTACAAAATATGAAGTTTATCAGAGAGAGAGAGAGAGTAATCGTGAATCGTTAATTGCGAATCGCGAATTGAAAGAGGAAAAAGCATTTTTGTCGCATAGTTTGTGCGATGGAGGTGCTTTTTTTGTTTATAAGCAATCAGCAATCAATCTTCAACAGTCAGCTAATAAAATACCTGAAACCTGATACCTGAAGCCTGATAGCTATTATTTGTGCGATGGGGACGCTTTTTATTTTAGGAGAGAAGGATGACGAATAATGATGAAGTCTATCTGATGAGAGGAAGGTTAGAGACCACCACTAAGGAATTAGCGAGTGCCACTGGTTCTAAAAAGAGATTCAAGTGGCTTGCCTTGGGGTTGTTACTCATTTTTATCTTGATTCTTGCTATGATTTACAAGGTAGCGGTATTGGACTATGCAGAGATTGAAAATGTGAAGATAGAGCAGGAAGGAAATATACAAAAGATAAATTTTGCTTTTGATGTTAAGACTGGCGGAAGGTTGGATTATCATTATGGAAAAACTGTTTTGATTGATAGAAAAAAGTCCGAAAAGAACCAGATTTTTCACTGGGCATTGGATAAAGAAGGAGAGACTGAGATATCCATAAGAAGCAGAAGAAGTATTTTTCCTAAATGGTATAGCAAAATATTTCTTCTTCCATCAATTCCATTAAAGGATATTGCCCTGCTGATGGATTGTTCTGGAAGTATGGGGGATCAATGCGACCTGACGACTGGAGAAATAACAAGAGAAGCAATAATGGAGGATGTCAAGCAATCTGCCTATAACTTTCTTGATTGCATAGATAATAAGACAAAGGTTGGTCTCATAAGCTTTGGTCGTCTAAGCGATGATATAAATGCCAAATTAAAAAACGGATCTTTGGATATGGATGCTATTTTAAGTGGTGCCCTTGATGGTGAGTCGCATATTGAAGCTGAACTGACCTGTGACCGTGCCGAATTAAAGAAAAAGATAAGTGCCTTATCTCCTATGGGAGGTACGCCAATGGATTCAGCCATTGCGTTAGCTTGCAATGAGATGCTGAGGGATGGTGGTGTAGAAAATATCATTGTCCTGCTAACCGATGGAATACCGAATGATCCTGTGGCTACTGAGTCGTATGCTAACCAGGCTAAAGCCAGTGGAGTGAAAATTATTACTATTGGGGTTGGTCCAGATGTTGATATAGAATTTCTTAAAAAGATAGCCTCAACTTCTGATGATTATTACTTCGCCAAAGAAAGTTCTAAACTGAAGTCTATTTTTGCTGGTATTGCCAATGAACTTTCTGGTGGTAAATAATTTCGTAACTACTCATAAAATTTAGGATTGTGGAAAAGCCACAGAAAAATAAAATAAATCTTGCCACAGATACGCTTTGGATTAACACTTATTCTTTTGACTTTGGATTAACACAGATTACACTGATAAGAATTAAAAAATTATCTGTGAGTATCTGTGTAAATCAGTGTCT
>JAZDOR010000006.1:0-3473 GCA_043798435.1 bacterium | reverse complement strand
AAAACAACATTCTCTGTCTCTTAAACTTTCGCCTACCGAATACCTGCTTTAGTCTACTCCTATAAAAAGATTCCCCCTTGTGAGAAAAATCAAGACGTAATGGATTTATTTTCTCATTAGCAGAACCTTTTAAAAATAACTATTCTTTATTTAAAAGACATTACTTTTTATAGAACGAAAAAGAGGAGGCTTAAGAATGGCTAAAGGAATTGAGGCAGAGAAAAACAAAGAACCCGCCATATTTGAAGATTCAATTATAACCGGGCTTCTTCTCGCAAAAGGCTTTAAAGTAACACCTGTCAAAAATTCAGATGGAAGAATCGTTTATAAAGTTGAAGGAAATGATATTGAAAAATCAATTCATGAGATATATTCCAACTGCCCTGTAGGTTCATTAGATGTATTGCGTGCCATCAAACTAACCCGCTCTATGATCTTCAATTTGAGGGGTCAGAGATGACAAAGCAGGAAATTCTATCCCGTCTTGATATAAAGGCTTATTACTCCTCCGAGTTTCCTTCCATTAAAACAAATTCAGGAATGGGGCAAGCTTTGTGTCCATTTCATGATGACCACAAAGCGAGCCTTTCGGTCAATCTCAAAACAGGTTTGTTTAAGTGTTTTGGGTGTGATAGAAAAGGCTCTATCTTTGACTTCTATATGGCAAAGCATGATGTTGACTACAGGTCTTCTTTTGATGCTCTTGCTAAAGAAGCAGGGCTAACCACAGAGCCACAAAGGAAGGTGGTTAAGACCTATGACTATACCGATGAATCAGGAAACCTTCTCTCTCAAGTTATAAGATATGAACCCAAAGACTTTAGACAGAGAAGGCCAGACGGTAAAGGTGAATGGACTTATAACCTCAAAGATGTGCGATTAGTGCCTTACAACCTTCCAGAGATAATCAAAGCTGAAGATGGGATTATTGTTGAAGGTGAGACGGATGTAGAAAATCTCAGAGCAATCGGCCTTGTTGCAACCTGTAACCCTATGGGGGCTGGTAAGTGGAAGGCTGAATATAGTGAACATTTCAGGGGTAAGAAGGTAGCCATTATCCCTGACAATGACAAGCCAGGCAGAGATCATGCCTTACAGGTAGCAAGGAGTCTAAGGGGTATAGCTAAATCAGTCAAGATCCTTGAACTCCCGAGCTTACCAGAGAAAGGCGATGTTTCGGACTGGTTAGCGTTAGGACATTCAAAGGAAGAACTCATTGAGATAATCAAGACTACTCATGAGTGGATACCGGAAGAACCTAAAAGCTTATTAGATTCACTTCTTAGATGGAATGACATCTTAAGCCTTGACGTCAGGACTGAATACTTACTTGAAAATCTAATCCCTAAAGGAAGTATCACCCTTCTTTTTGGTAGAGGAGGAATAGGGAAAACTTCGGTTGCAATGCAGATAGCTCATAGAGTAGCTGAAGGATTACCTTTTGGAAATCTACAGACAATTAAGATACCTGTTTATTTTGTTGACTTTGAGAACCCTTTGGCTATTTTAAAAGAACGGGTAGGGAAAATAGGTCGAAGTGATAACCTCTATGTATGGCATATCTCAAATGAAATACTACAGCCTCCAAGACTTGATTCTAAAGAGTGGGAGCTATACAAGGAGTTACCCCCTGGTTTGCTTGTATTCGATACCCTAAGAGCCTCTCATCTGTCAGATGAAAACGATTCAAAGCCTATGGCATTAATAATGGCAAGATTAAAGGAACTGAGAGAGAAAGGCTTTACGATCTTTTTACTCCACCATACACCTAAAGGCAACGAGGGCATATTTAAAGGTAGTACGGCCATATTAGACCTTGCCGACCATGTTTTAGGATTAGAGGAAATTAAAGAATCGGATAGCGTTGAGTTTGATATAAATAACCTCTACCGGTTAGGGGTAAGAATCAAGACACGGTATGACCCTCATCACATATTCCTGAGATTCAATCCAAACATAAAGGGCTTTGAAATAGCCAAAGACCCTGATACAGAAAAAATAGAGGCAATATACGAAATCCTGAAGGAGTCACCGGAAGGATTAAAGCAGAAAGAATTTAAGGAGAAGGTAAAGAACGAACTGGACCTAACGGAATCTCAAATCAGGAAACTTCTCAAAAAAGGTGAAAATATAGCATGGGACATTCAGAAAGGCGGAGAGAAAAAAAGGGCATTAATTTATATCCCAAAATCTAATAGGATAATTGGACAGCCTATATATAGCCATCCTATTAACCAATTAAACCCTGATGAAGATAAGACCTTATCCGATTACACTTTGCCACATACTACACAAAGCCTTGATAGTCCTAATTTGGATAATAGGATAGATAGCGAAAATCCTATTAACCAATTAGAAATTATAGACCTTGAGCATGAGCAGTTGGAGATAATCGAATGAAGTACCAGGTTTTAGAGACATTTAAGGTAAGGACTCTCAAAGAGGAGATTGAACTACAGTCAGGGCAGATTGTCACCCTACCCCATGACAAAGCTATCAGGTTACTTAATGAGGGCAAGATAACCCCTATTGAAAAGGTAGCTTACAAGGTCTATTCAGAGCTTCTACAGGCTCACCTTTGGGTAGTTGACACTGATGAGGATATGCATTCTCTGAGGTCTCAAGGGATCTCAGCGGCTATTTACACGGGGGATGAGATACGTAAGCTCAGGAGCCTTAGTAAAGACTCTCTAAAAGAAATCCATAAGGCAAAAGAGGTCTTTCCAGAGAGCATAGTTGATGAGGTTAAAGATGGAAAATAAAATTAAGCTATCAGGAACATGGGGAGAGGGCTACCTTCTGTTAGGGGGTGAAGGTAGCCCAATATGGGGTAATGGCATAAAATATATCAAAAATCTTTTAAGGATGTCAACCACAAGGTTAAGAATTAACCAATTAACCTTTTTGAGAGAGTAAAGAGGATGAGAGAAAGAAAGACAGATGACCAAGAGATTTTAAGGCTGTTACAGGAAGGAAAATCTCAGAAACAGATAGCTGAACATTTCGGGGTCTCACCTGTAGCCATACATAAAAGAATCAAGAGATTAGCACCTCCCCCCGACATGCCTCACTTCAATCAGTTAACCGATAAAGAGAAAAAGTTTGTTCTGGGGAAGGTGGAGGGTAAAAGCAATATCCAGGCTGTTATGCAGAGCCATGACGTGACCTCAAAAGAAAGTGCAAAGTCTATGGCAAGTCAATTGATGGGGAAAACCTTGATTCAGATGTCCCTCGATGAACTAATGGAATACTGTGGAATAGATAAACCATACAGGATTAGAAGACTTAAGCAAATAATAGACAGCTCGGATCTCAGCATTGTGCACAAAGGTTTAGATATGAGTTTCAAATTGGATGGTAGCTATGCCCCTGAAAAGCATCTAATCTATAGCCTCAACTTTGTTCGAGAGATTGCAGGAGACCTTAACGAGTTATTAGAGAAGCTTCAAGAGTGTAAAGAAGAGCCTTTAGCA
>JAZDOR010000002.1:0-6799 GCA_043798435.1 bacterium | reverse complement strand
CACTGATTTTCACTGATAAAATGTAAAAATTATCTGTGTTCATCTGTGTCTATCAGTGTCTAAATATTTGATTTTTTATTTTTGATTTTTATCCTTAGCTTACTCTTAATTTTTGGAAACCTGATTTATTTGGGTATACCTACTTTTATGGTAGTGGCAGGTGCTTCTCTTCTTCCGCAGAGATAAACTCCAGAACCTCTTCTGGAGTTTTTAAGAGATTGAGCCTTTCGCGGATGTAATTGTGTTTTAGAAGGCGGGATATTCTGGCGAGTATCTTTATTTGAAAGTTAGAAGCCTCTTGAGGCACTACTAATAAAAAGATCAGGTGAACTGGTTCTCCATCAAGGCTATTGAACTCTACGCCTCCCTCACATTGACAGATAGCCAGCATTGCCTTTGTTACGCTCTTTGCCTTTGTATGAGGAATAGCCACACCCTGACCAAGCCCCGTGCTCATCACCTCTTCTCTGGCAAGAACACCCTCTACGACCTCTTCTTTGTCAAAGTCATATTTGGCAGCTAACGCAGAGACTATTTCTTTAATTATATCTTGTTTCTTCTTTTTCCCCTTAATCCATTTAATTATTCCACAATCTTTTATTACTTCTACAACTCTCATTTTGCTCCTTCTGTAATAATAATTATCCTATTATCTCCAACCTTGAGAAAACCCTTCTTTGTCTCAATCTCTTTCTGGTCAATCCTTACCTTCCCTTCCGAAAGGCTTGATAGGAGGGGAGCATGATCGTTCAATATCCCCATCCCTCCTATAACCCCTGGTGCGGCTATAGAATCTGCTTCTCCTGAAAAGAGAATACCCTCTGGTGTGGCTATCTCAACCTGCATTGTTAATTGCTAATTGAATTGCATAAAAATTTCTTTTTAGACACTGATTAACACTGATACTCACAGATAATTTTAAGTTCTTATCTGTGTAAATCAGTGTAAATCTGTGTCAAAAGAATAAGTGTAAATCTTTCGTCAAATAACTTGATTATATAGGAATTTCCTTTTTTGGACTTTAGATGAACGCAGATTTACATGATTTTAAGAAAGATATTATCCTGAAATCTAAAGAAAATCTGCGTCCCATTATTATTGTTCCTTCTTCAGCTTCTTTGCGTTCTCATGAACCTCATCTATTCCACCAACCATATAGAAGCACTGGTCTGGAATTTCATCACACTTGCCATCAATGATTTCTATAAAACCCTTAATGGTCTCTTTTACCGGAACATACCTGCCGCTCTTTCCCGTAAAGACTTCAGCGACAAAGAATGGTTGGCTAAGGAACTTCTGAATCTTTCTTGCCCTCTCAACCGTCAGCTTATCTTCCTCGCTCAACTCCTCTATTCCAAGGATGCTGATGATATCTCTGAGATCCTTATACCTCTGAAGCATAGCCTGAACCCTTCTTGCTGTTTGATAATGCTCATCTCCCAATATTTTAGGGTCCAAGATTCTTGAGGTAGAATCCAATGGGTCAACGGCCGGGTATATCCCCAGCTCAACTATCTGACGAGAAAGAACTATTGAGGAATCTAAATGGGTGAATGTTGTGGCTGGTGCTGGATCTGTCAGGTCATCTGCTGGAACATATATTGCCTGGACAGAGGTAATTGAACCTTTTGTTGTAGAGGTGATTCTTTCCTGCAAAGCCCCCATATCAGTGGCGAGTGTTGATTGATAACCTACAGCAGATGGAATCCTTCCAAGTAGGGCTGAAACCTCAGAGCCTGCCTGGATAAACCTGAAAATATTGTCAATAAAAAGAAGGACATCCTGTCCTTTTGTATCCCTGAAGTATTCAGCCACAGTAAGAGCAACTAAGCCAATCCTGAATCTTGCCCCGGGTGCTTCCTGCATCTGACCATAGACAAGGGCTGTCTTCTTCAAAACCCCGGACTCCTTCATTTCAAGATAGAGGTCATTTCCTTCACGGGTTCTCTCGCCTACACCACCAAAGACAGAAACACCACCATGCTCTTCAGCAACATTTCTGATAAGCTCCATAACAAGAACTGTCTTTCCAACGCCTGCTCCTCCGAATAACCCTACCTTTCCGCCTTTGGCTAAGGGCGCTAAGAGATCAACAGACTTTAAGCCTGTTTCAAACATCTCTTTTACAGTCTCTTGCTCAGCAAAGGTAGGTGGTGCTTTATGGATGGGATGATAATCTTCAGCAGTTACAGGGCCTGCCTCATCTATAGGCTGCCCCAGGACGCCAATCATCCTGCCAAGAAGCCCAGAACCAACAGGTGCTTTAATGGGTGAACCAGTATCCGTAACCCTCATTCCCCTTACTAATCCATCCGTTCCCTCCATAGATATCGCCCTTATCGTATCATCCCCTAAGTGCCCCGCACATTCAATGGTTATCCTTTCCTCACCCTTTTCAATCACTAAGGCATTATAGATTTGGGGAACTTCACCCTCTGAAAACTCTACATCTACAACTGGACCCATCACCTGTTTCACAGTTCCTATTTTCATTAGGAGAAATTATAAAGAGGAGGGTTTGAGGTTGTCAATAATAAAATTTCTTAGGCACTGTAAAACCCCAAAAGAATGCTTGTAACACTTTGGCCAACTGAAGTAAAATAGCCATAGAGACTTTTGGAGAAATAAAATATAATCACGAAACAGGAGAAAAAACGAAAACACGAAAAACTAAAAGATAAATATTCTTAATTTGTCACTATTTATTTATATTGTAACGATTGAGTTCAGCGGCGGCGAAGCCGTCAGCTTCAGCGATTGGTCAGGCTTTTAATAGGTAACTGTCCCCTATTCCCTCTATTCCCTTTCAGGTTAGTGATTCAACATAAATAGCACACGGATGACACTGATGAGACGGATGCAAGGAAATACAAACTACGAAATACGCGAAATACGCAAAAATGAATCAGAATTTTTCGCGTCTTTCGTGCCTTTCGTAGTTATCTCTTATATTTTATTTCTCCAAAGTCTCCGTATCTTAAGTGGTTAGTCTTTACGGAAGATGGCTAAAGTGTTGCCCTTCTTTTACTTCCCATGACAATATTTATGCTTCTTTCCAGAGCCACAGGGACAAGGGTCATTTCTGCCAATCTTTCTCTTTACGGCAATCTCTTCCAGTTCTATCTTCTGCATTCCTTTTTTTGGCAAAGCCACTCTTGCCGGTCTCTGGCTTTGAATCTGAATGAGAAAGATTCGTGAGACTGTCTCTTCCTTCATCGTGTAGATTAGCTCCTCAAACATACCAAACCCTTCCCTTCTATATTCAACTAATGGGTCCTTCTGGCCATAAGCCCGCAGATACACGCCCTCTTTTAAGGCATCCATATTATGCAAATGGTCCTTCCAGAGGTTATCAAGGACAGAGAGCATCACCATTTTCTGAATCCCGACAAAATCTTCTCCAAAATCTTTCTTCTTTATCTCCCATCTCTCAAAGATAGATCTCTTCAGGTTTTCTTTTAATTCTGTTGGGTCTTTCTCTGAAAGCTCCGGGCTAATCTGAAATGTTCTCTCAATAGCCCTTTGCAATCCTTCAATATCCTGAGATTCTTCTGATATGCAGGCATCGGAAAGGGTATCAATAAGCTCATCAATCATCTCTATCAAATGAGGGGATAGGTCCTCCTCTGCTAAAAGAATATCCCTCTCCTTGTAAATAAAGCCCCTCTGTTTGTTCATCACATCATCAAACTCCAAGAGGCGTTTTCTTATATCAAAGTTATGTGCCTCAACCTGCTTCTGTGCCCTCTCTATAGACTTTGATATCCAGGGGTGCTCAATCACCTCATCATCCTTTAAGCCGAGCTTGGTCATAATGCCTGAGATTCTCTCTGAGCCGAATAGCCTCATCAGGTCATCCTCAAGTGAGATATAAAACCTTGATGAACCAGGGTCACCCTGCCTGGCTGACCTACCCCTTAATTGATTGTCTATCCTTCTGGCTTCATGCCTCTCTGAGCCAAGGATATGAAGGCCACCGAGCCTTACCACCTCTTCGTGCTCTGCCTGATCTGGAGGGTTTCCGCCCAAGACAATATCCGTTCCCCTTCCAGCCATATTTGTGGCAATAGTCACCTGATTTTTTCTTCCTGCCTGAGCCACAATCTCCGCCTCCATCTCATGGTACTTGGCATTCAGGACCTGATGAGGAACGCCCTTTTTCTTGAGCATACTGCTAATCCTTTCTGACTTCTCCACAGAGATAGTTCCAACTAAGACAGGTTGCCCCTTCTTATGAAGCTCCTCTATCTCAGAGACAATGGCAGAAAACTTTGCCTTTTCTGTCTGATAAATCATATCAGAGCTATCTGCCCTGATCATCTTCTTGTGTGTTGGAATTTCAACCACATCAAGCTTGTAGATGTTATAAAACTCATCTGCCTCTGTTATGGCTGTTCCTGTCATTCCAGCAAGCTTCTCATACATCCTGAAGTAGTTCTGTAAGGTTATGGTAGCCAGGGTCTGATTCTCTTCCTTTATCCTCACACCCTCCTTTGCTTCTAATGCCTGGTGTAAGCCATCCGAGAATCTCCTTCCAGGCATAAGCCTTCCTGTGAACTCATCAACGATAATCACCTCTCCATCCTTAACAATGTAGTCAACATCCCCTTTGAAGAGATGGTGTGCCTTGAGAGCCTGCTCTATGTGGTGAATGATGTCTATATTCATCGGGTCATAGAGGTTTGGAAGTTTTAGAAGCCTCTCCACCTTTCTCACCCCATCCTCTGTAAGAGCAGCTGTGTGCATCTTCTCGTCAATCTGATAGTCTGCATCCTTAGTGATATAGGAGATAAGGCCGTTTATGCGGTAATACTTGTCTGTTGATTCTTCTGAGGGGCCTGAGATTATAAGGGGTGTCCTGGCCTCATCAATCAATATGGAATCAACCTCATCAACAATGGCATAGTGATGACCCCTCTGAACCTTGTAAGCCAGGTCAACAACCATATTATCCCTGAGATAGTCAAACCCAAACTCATTGTTCGTGCCATAGGTAATGTCGCAGTTATAAACGGCTCTCTTTTCTTGCGGTCTCATATCGTTCTGGAGAAAGCCAACAGTAAGCCCTAAAAACTGATAGACAGGGCCCATCCAGCTTGCATCCCTCTGGGCTAAGTAGTCATTTATGGTAACAATATGGACTCCCTTTCCAGTCAGGGCATTGAGATAGACAGGCATTGTAGCGACTAAGGTTTTGCCCTCTCCAGTCTTCATTTCGGAGATCTTTCCCTCATGAAGCGTGATTCCTCCCATAAGTTGGGCATCAAAGGGTCGGAGCTTTATCGTCCTCTTTGCCGCTTCCCTTGTCATAGCAAAGACAAGGGGAAGGATATCATCTAAGTCTGCACCCTCAGCCACCTCTTTTTTTAGCCTCTCTGTCTCCTCAGGGAATCTTTCATCTGGCCAGCTTGAAACCTCAGGCTCCTTGCTATTTATCTCCTCCACAATAGGCTCAAGGGCCTTAATATCCCTATTCTGCTTTGTCCCAAATATTTTTGATAAGATATAGGTAATCATTTTTCTAACCTCCTGTAAGCGTTCAGGTAGTGCAATAAAAGGGGATATGGAGATTAAGGAGATAAGGGGATATTATTCTAATTCAACCCTTCTAAAATCTGCTTTTTGATATTTCATCATCTCCTTATCTCTTGTATCTCCTTATCCCCCTTCTTACACTCTTTGATAGATAGGCTGAACGGTTACTTTTTATCTCTAATCACCCTCTCCTTCTCCAAACATCCCTACATCAGAGTAGAGATTGGGAAGGTCGTTATTTAACACCTTTATCCTCCAAAAGTAGAGGCCATGTTTTAGGTTTATCTCTTTTAAGGTGTACTTTTGGGGAGAGCTGGTAGAGAAGGAACCGGGAAGTCTCTTTGAGTATATCATGGTGCCAAAATTATAGTCATTTGATATATCTAATTGGATAGATGCCACACCAGAGAAGATGTCGTTCAGGTCAAAGTAGAAAGTTGGGTTAAGGGTGTTGGTTGCCGTTCCTAATATGGGCCTTAGACCCAGTTCATCAAGGAGGTAATCTAAGTCATAACCCCTTGCCCTTAGTTCATTGATCATATCTTGAAGGTTATAGCCTGTATGTGGGACAGCTTGGGTTGGTTTATACATAGCATCCCAGACAACAGAAGGATTGTTGAACTTCCATAGAAATTTGGCATTAGCAATCTCAGAATCAAAACCCTTGGTTGGAGTACCATTTATATCCCTCTTAGTTGACTGTGGTGTGAACAACATTGGTTTGATTTTGGACTGCTTAGTTGAGGCAGTGCCTGCTGTAGTAGGTTTCTTCTTTCTGCCATCCATTATTATCGCATTGTCATCTGTTGCCAGTGCAGACATCCCTATTCCTAATACCAATATTCCACTCACAATACCCAATGTTAATCTTTTCATCTTTCTAACTCCAGATAAATTTAATCAATCCATTGATGAAATTGTAACACATTTCAAGAAAAAAAAATCAATCATCTTTTAGCTCCTACTGTGAGATTGACCACAGTTCCTTAAATAGGGGAAAGGGAATATGGGGGACAGCGACAATACTGTTCGGAATGATTGTTTTTAATGGTTGTTTTTTGTTTTTTAGATATTAAATTTACCAAAAGAGAGTCAAAATAGCAAGGAATTTTTTGTTTATTTCGGTGTATTTATAGAAATGCTATGGAGGTGAACGGTTACATAAGTAGTTTTTGGCTTAAAAAAGGGCAGACCAATCCCTTGTATTGCAAAAGGCAAAATATCCCTGTCTCACTTTTAAGCTTTGAGTCTTTTGATGTGTTGA
>JAZDOR010000001.1:0-7558 GCA_043798435.1 bacterium | reverse complement strand
CACTGATTTTCACTGATAAGAATTAAAAATTATCAGTGTTCATCTGTGTCCATCAGTGTCTAAAATATTTCTTCATTTATAATCAGTTTTTATCAATGTCTAATTTTTTGGCTAATTCCCCAAGATTTTGAGTAAATACCCCAATTTTATGGGTAATTACAAATTATGGAAGATACTATAATATAATAAATGAACAGACAGAAGGTAAAGCAAAATTTTAATCTCTTATTTCTTGACACGCCTCTTTCTTTGTTATACTATTTGTAAATGATAAAGACAGCTATTATTGGAGCAACAGGTTATACAGGAAGAGAGCTTATCAGAAGGCTCCTCAGGCATAGAGAGGTAGAGATAAAGCATCTTTCTGCCATCACGGCGAAGGAAGAGCCTATCTTTTCTATCTTTCCCTCCCTATCTTCTGACCTCATCCTCCGAAGCACAATGAGGGTGGATGAAGTGGCTGAGTGCGAGGTTGTCTTTCTCTGCCTGCCACACAAGGTTTCAATGGAATATGCCCCATCCCTTCTTGATCTTGAAAAGAAGGTGATTGACCTATCTGCAGACTTCAGGTTGAAGGACCCAGATGTTTATGAAGAGTGGTATGGAGAAAGACACGCTGCTTTTCTTTTACTGAAAGAATCCGTCTATGGTTTGCCTGAGCTATATCGCCAGGAGATTAAAGGGGCAAATCTTATTGCCAACCCTGGCTGCTACCCAACATCTGCAATATTGGGTCTTGCCCCACTTATAAAAAATAAGCTGATAGACCTGACCTCAATTGTGATTGATGCCAAGTCTGGTGTTTCAGGTGCAGGCAGAAACCCATCTATGCTTACCCACTTTCCAGAGGTGAATGAGAGTTGCAAGGCTTATTCTTTGTTCACCCATCGCCATATTCCAGAGATAGAGCAGGAGCTATCAGGGATAGCAGGGGAAAAGGTGGCTGTTACCTTTGTTCCCCACTTAGTTCCCATGGATTGCGGTATGCTCTCAACAATTTATCTTAAACTCACCCAAGAAACAGACCTTATTGGGCTTTATAAAGATTTTTATGCCAGAGAGCCGTTTATCAGAATAATGAATGAGCCGCCAATAACAAAGGATACAGTTGGCACAAATCTATGCCTCATCCATCCAAAGAGCGAAGGGAAAAGGGCGGTTGTTCTTTCGGCTATTGATAACCTGATAAAGGGTGCGGCTGGTCAGGCTATCCAAAATATGAACATTATGTTTGGCTTCCCAGAGACAGAAGGGCTTATATGAAACCACAGAGGACTGAGAACTTTGGAGAAAGAAAAGAGGATATTGCTCAGGAATCACAGTCAAATGTAGTTACTAAGGCTATTTATGACATCTCAAGGGTTATTGTAGGTAGATTTCAGATTGAGGATTTATTGAATGAGACCGTAACTACCCTTGCCCAGCTACTCCATGCAGATGCTTGTTCTGTATTCTTAATCGATGAAGATGGAAAATTGAGGATAAAGGCAGGAGTTGGTTATTCTGCAAACTTGATGAAGATTAGTGCTGAGTATGAATTAGGAAAAGGGGTTACAGGGTCTATTGCAAGTAAATCGCAAACCTATCGTACTACGATGCAAGAGATTCACAATGATCATCCAGATTGGAAGGGTGTGTATGATCGTATTCAGTGGCCAGATGGAAAAGGGAGATGTATCTCATTCCTTGGTGTTCCATTAAAGGTAAAAAACAAGGTGATTGGTGTCTTAAAGGTAGAGAATAAAAGAGAAAGAAATGGAGAATTTGCTGATGCGTTTACCAAAGAGGATGAAGAACTTTTAGAGATACTTGCTAATATAATAGCTATGGCTATTGAAAATGCCACCCTCATTACTGCAGAGGAGAAACAACGTGATCGTATAGTGAATTTATACAGAATAGGATCTATGCTTCAAGAACAGGATGATATAAACCGACTTTTATATATCTTTCTTACAGGTTTGACTCATGATAAAGTGCTTGGATTTAATCGTGCTATGTACTTTGAATACCAGCCTATTACTAAACGATTGATAGGACGAATGGCTATAGGGCCATTTAACAAAGAGGAAGGGAAGCCGTTAGTAGGCTCTTTTACAATAGAAGCCCATATTCATGTTTTTGATGAGGGGAGGAAGGCTTTAAATACCGACTTGAATCGTTTAATCTCAGATATTGTCATTGATCTTGAAAAGGGTGATATTTGTTTAGAATGGGCAGCTAAAGGAGAGAATATCTTTAGGGAATATGACATCTCATCCTTTTCTACTAAACTTAAAGTATTATTAGAAAAGATAGAGGCAAAGAATGTCATCCTTATTGGTATTGCACCTTCAAAGGAGAAATATAACTTTATCTTCTGTGATAATATATATGACCAGAAATCCTTTGAACAAGCAACCAAAGACCTGCTTCCGGTATTCATTAGTCAAATGTCCAAGGCATTGGAAAGGGTTCAGGTAACAGAGGAGGTAAAATCAGCTAAAGAATCAGCTTGGCAAGAGGTCTCTGCTATGACAGCTCATCGACTTGGAAACATCCTACCCTTTACTGAAAACCGTTTTGATGATGCACTAAAAATCCCTATTGATAACATAAAATTACAAAGACTTCTGAAATCTTGCCATGAAGATATGAAGGTGGCAATAAATGTTCTCAGTGATTTCAAAAAGTTTGCTACGGCTGGCAGGATAAATCTTACATGTATAGATGATGTAAATAATACCATGAAACAGATAGAGACACTTCTTAAAACTGATTTTAAGGATGTAGAGATTCAAACAATTTACCTTAAACAAGAAATCATTCCCCGTATCCGAATGGATTTTGAGGCTATAAAAATTGTCTTCCACAATTTTGTAACCAACACCAAAGAGGCACAGCCAAAAAGTCCTGAAATAAAGATTTGGGCAGGAGCTTCATCAGATTCAGAATTGAATAGATGTGGCTTGCGGCCCAAAGGAAATTTCATAAAGATTGTTTATGAAGATAATGGTCCAGGAATCCCGGATGATGAGAAGGAAAAGATATTTGAGCCATTTGTTACCCATAAAACAGGAAATAGTGGATTGTGACTGGCTATTGTTCAGAGAATTATTGAGCAGCATGGAGGAAGGATATTTGAAGATGGAAGGCATAATCAGGGAGTAAGATTCAACATAATCTTACCACAAGTTTTATAGGAGGTGTTTCAAAAATGGTAAAACCAAGAAAGGTTTTAATTGTTGAGGATGACCAGAAAGCAAGGGAAGAGATAAAAAGGGCATTCAGGATGGATGAAGAATTTGAGTTTGAGGTGTCTGAAGCGGCTACTGTTGAAGAGGCAACCGAGATTTTAAAGAAGGAGAGAAGATTTGATGTGGTTGTGATTGATTGGAGATTGGAGTCTTTAGAGGATGGAGGGTTAGAAGTTTTGGATCTGATGAATAAGATAAAGGTATACTTCCCCAAAATCAAGATTGTCTATACAGCCTATGCTACCCTTGAAAATTGTGTTAAAGCGATGAAGGCTGGGGCGGATGATTATATTGATAAGAATCAAGTTGGTTCTTTGAAGAAATTGCTTGAGTCTGCTAAAGAAAAGCTAAGAGCCAGGAAGTTTGATGATAATGAACCTGATAATGAGTGGTTATCAGAGCATTTCGAAGAACTGAATGATAAATACTATGGTGAAATTCTTGCGTTTATAGATAGTAAGGTAGTTGGCCATGCAAAAACCAAACGAAAACTTATGGAAGAGGTAAAGAAGCAGTATCCTGATGAAGAGCCATTTATAATGTATGCACCAATGGAGGCTGTTTAAGATGTTTCAGATTCAAGGTAGAGATGTTGCTGCGGTTACAGGAAAAAATGGTATATGCTATCCTTACGAAGAAAAGCCTATGATCCCCATTCTAATAAGAGGCGATCTAACAGGTAAGTGGAAACAAGAAGATTTTCTTTTGGATACAGGAGCAGATGGCACTCTCTTACATTCTGATGAGGCAGTTAGGCTTGGGCTGGATATTAATGAGTATGACAAAAGCGAAAAATGGTCTATTTGTGGTATTGATGGAGTCCCAAAACCACTTTACAAGAAGAAGATACTAATTAAGATTGGTCATTTTCTCCCTATTTTTCTAACTGTTGGTTTTTCTAAGGGCGTAAGACCAGGGCTACGACTTCTTGGCAGGCAGGGCATCCTTGATAGATTTGGAATTGCCTTTAATGGTAAAGATTTCGGTATCTTTACTAAACAGGAGATATAAATGATAAAGGGATTTCAAATTTTTAATTTCTTAGTCTTTTCGTGCCTTTGTGGTTAGTCTCTTTTTCCCTTTTTCCTGAAGTTTTCCATTTTTCCTTCAGATGAGTAAAGTGTTACGGTAACCTTATGAAACTACATGGGGTATGGATAACAGATGATGCTCTTCCATCAAAGGATGAGCTATTTTTGTGGGCAGAAAGGATACAGCCTGCATTCTGCACAAAGAAAAAAACCAGGACTCATCCCTATAGCCTCTGTGCAAATGAGATACTTGAAGCCCTTAAAATTACAGGAGATCCACATCAGCAGACACTCCTCCTTCCATCCTATCCATCTATGCCTGTATCCTCGCACCTGACTGAGATTGACATAGATGCGACACCGAGCCTTAAGGAATGGAAGGTAGAGGGTGTTGTTGTAAAAGATACACTGAACTTCCTTATCTTCCTTGATGAGAATGAGCTAAGGGATGAAAAGATATTGCTAGGTGAAGATTTGGTATTTTTAAGCAAGGTAGCCAGGTTTGGACTCTCCTTGCTTACCAAACAGAGATTTCTTCCTGAGCTTAGGTTTATAGGCAAAAAGCTTATCTGCCTCTGGCAACCTGTATTCATAAGTGATGAAGAAAAACAGGCATTTTCTCATCTTAAAAGCTCTATACCTGATGCTGTCCGATGTGCAAATAAATCATCAGACGATAACTACGGCACAGGCAAACGGAAACAGGCTTCTATACCTGATGCTGTCCGGTGTGCAAATAAAGCCTCATCAAAAGAAGGGTTTGTCCGTGACATATTAACCACGCTTATCAACCAGACAATCAAAAGCTCAATAGACTACGACCTGAGAGCATTCTTTGGAGGAGAGGGGCATTCTGAAGAGCCGTGTGTGTTGGATGTGCCAAGGAAGGAGCTCCTTCATACCCAATTCAAGGAATGGTCATCTCCACTTAGAATAGGACCAAAAGAAAAAGGTTTCAGAACCTGTTTTCGGCTTGAAGCCCCAGATGATAATAACAAACCCTGGTATTTAAGGCTTCTCCTTCAGGCAGAAGAAGACCCGAGCCTCTTTTTGGATGTCCATGATATATGGAAAGAGAAGAAGAGGGCTGTCATACCAGAGATAAAAGAGGTCATAAATACGCTCTTTACTGACTTAGGGGTGGCGATGAGGCTTTTCCCTGCGATTGAAAAGGCACTCTCTTCAGCTCGTCCACACTCCTTAGAGCTCAATACAACTGAGGCTTACTCTTTCTTACAAGAGGCTTCCCTTCTCCTTGCAGAATGCGGGTTTGGTGTCTTCGTCCCATCCTTCTGGGATATGAAACGCAGAAAGGGAGCCACTGTCGGGGCGACAATAAAAGCCATCTCTCCAGATACTGATGCCGGGCTTGGGCTATCACAACTTATGAAGTTTGACTGGCAGATAGCTGTGGGCGATAGCGTTATCTCTAAGGAGGAGTTTGAGAGTTTGGTCAAACTTAAGATACCCTTAATCAACATCAGGGGTCAATGGGTTGAATTTCAACAGGGCGATGTAGAGGGTCTCTTAAAATATCTAAAGACAAAGAAGAAGCTATCCCTGGCTGAACTTATGCGGCTCTCCTTAGGTGGTGGTGAAGGAGATTTATTGTTCTCTCAGGTTTCTGCAGAAGGTTGGATGGGTGAATTATTAGAATCACTGAAGGGCAATCTTCAGTTTACAGATCTTCCTCAACCGGCTAAATTTATAGGGGACCTCCGTCCATACCAGATAAGAGGGCTTTCCTGGATGAATTATATGAATGGATTTGGTCTTGGTGCCTGTCTGGCTGATGATATGGGGCTTGGTAAGACCATTCAGTTCATAGCTCTGCTACTCCATCAGAGAGAGCAAGGCTTGGTAGGAAAGTCTCTCTTAGTCTGCCCAACATCAGTTCTGGGTAACTGGGAAAGGGAATTGGCAAGGTTTGCTCCAGAGCTTTCTTGTTTAATCCACCACGGACAGGATAGACTCAAGGGTAAAAGGCTCATAAAAAAGGTAACGGTCGCGGATGTAATCTTAACCAGCTTCTCTTTGGTTCATCGGGATATAGAGAGCTTCAAGGAGATTGGCTTCAGATATGTAGTTGTTGATGAGGCGCAGAATATCAAGAATCCCTATACCAAACAGGCACAAGCAGTGAGGAGTATCAAGTGTGACTCAAGGATTGCCCTGACAGGCACACCCATTGAGAACAGGTTATCAGAGCTTTGGTCAATAATGGAGTTCTTAAATCCAGGCTATCTCAAGACCATCAATGAATTTAAGAGGGAGTTTGCCCTTCCCATTGAGAGGTATGGCAATACCGAGGCGGAAAAAAGGCTAAAGAGGTTAATCTCCCCATTTATCTTGCGTCGTCTAAAACAAGACCCAAGAATAATCACTGACCTTCCAGAGAAGATAGAGGCAAAGACCTTCTGCCCACTCACCAAAGAGCAGGCAACATTGTATCAAGCTACAGTTGAGGATATGCTGAAAAATATTGAGGAAAAAGAGGGTATAGAGAGGAAAGGCTGTGTCCTGGCTTTACTTATGAAGCTAAAACAGATATGCAATCATCCTGCCCTATTTCTGCATGACAAGAGCAAACTTATAGATAGGTCAGGGAAGTTAGAAAGGCTAAAGGAGATGCTTACTGAAATGTTAGAGGAAGGAGACCATGCCTTGATATTCACCCAGTTTGCAGAGATGGGGCAGATGTTGAAAGGGTATCTTGAGGATACCTTTCTTGAAGAGGTGCTCTTTCTTTATGGTGGCACAAGCAGGAAGAAGCGGGAGGAGATGATTGACAGGTTTCAGAAAGGCTCTGGACCCAAGCTCTTTATTCTATCCCTTAAAGCAGGTGGATTGGGTCTAAACCTTACCAGAGCCAATAGGGTATTCCACTTTGACCGCTGGTGGAACCCGGCTGTGGAGAATCAAGCAACAGATAGAGCCTTTCGGATTGGACAGAAACAGAATGTAATGGTGCATAAGTTCCTCTGCCAGGGAACGGTTGAAGAAAGGATAGACGAGATGTTGGAGAAAAAGAAGGATTTGGCAGACAGGATTATCGGTGCAGGGGAAGCCTGGATTACAGAGCTTTCTACTACGAAGTTGCGTGAACTCTTTACCTTGCGTAAAGAAGCGGTGATGGAGTGATAAAAATAAGTAACACTTTACTCATCTGAAGTAAAGACTAACCACAGAGACACGGAGACACAGAGAATTCAATGTAAAATTATCAATTATCAATGCAAAATTATCATTGTAAAATGCTAATTGCTAATTTTGCATTTTGCAATTAATTCT
>JAZDOR010000218.1:0-7073 GCA_043798435.1 bacterium | reverse complement strand
AAATTATCAATTATCAATGCAAAATTATCATTGTAAAATGCTAATTGCTAATTTTGCATTTTGCAATGAATTCTCTCCGTGACCTCTGTGCCTCCGTGGTTTATATTCTTTTCTTGCACTTCAATTGGGTAAATAGTTACGTTTCCTCATTAAGGAACAACAAATACTTCATCTTCTACACCATAGGCTGTCTTCCTGGAAAGTTTGAGATATCTGACTCAATAGGTGAGCATTTTGTCTTTAATCCAGAGGGTGGAGCAGTTGCCTTTGTCGGAAACTCAAGGTATGGCTGGTATGAACAAGGAAATGCAAAGGCATATTCTGGCGAGTATGATGTGGAATTCTTCAGGAGGCTCTTTTCCGAAAGAATAACCAACATAGGAAGGACCCTGGCCTTCTCAAAGATTTCATTCATTTCAGTCTCAAATGCCGATAACCCATACAGATGGGCCCAGTTCTGCCTGAACCTTTTGGGTGACCCAGAGATGCCTGTTCATATTCCTCCTTATGACTTAACAGGAGAGATAATATACCCATCTCCTGATCAAGATCTAAGTGGTGTTGTTGAGATACGGGGCAGAGTAGGAGGTGCAGACTTTGAGAGCTATTCCTTAGAGTATTTTGATACTGAATGGCATCTGATATATGAGTCAAAAGCACCTGCATCTGGTACCCTATGCTATTGGGATACAAGCAAGCTTGATCCTGGTTTGTATAAACTAAGGCTATCTGTAAAATCTATCCAGGGGATTGAAGGAAGCAGAGAAAAATCCTATTGGGTTGACAATAGAAAATTTCATCCTGGTTGGCCGGTGAGGTTAGATGGAAGGTGCTTCTCGCCACCCACATTTGCTGATGTTAATAATGATGGTGAGGCAGAGATAGCCATAGCTGTATTAAACGCAAGGGATTATAAATTTGTCCTATATCTATTCAACCATAAGGGTGAAATACTGCCAGGCTGGCCTAAGGAGATATATGCAAACACCATGGGGATGTATGTATTGGAGATACATTCCTTTCCATCATTAGGGGATATAGATGGGGATGGAGATATGGAGATAGTATTTCTTTCACAAGACCATATTTATGCATACCATTATGATGGGAGGGATGTAGAAGGGTTTCCAATAGAAGTTTGCTGTGGTGTCAACAATGGTCCTGCACTTTGCAACATAGACTCGGACCCTGCCTTAGAGATAGTATTCATTCAATCAAACTATCTATGTGTCATAAAGGGGGATGGTAAGTTGCTCTGGTATCGGCCAAAGCAGGATGAAGCAGGCAGTGCTTACCTGTATCCTGGAGTTGGTGATGTGGACGGAGATGGAGATGTTGAGATTGCCTTCTCTGGATACAGCATGGCATGGGATACAAACCTATATCTGTTTCACCATACAGGAGAGAAGGTATCAGGCTGGCCAAGACAAAATATAAGTGGTATACCACCGGTATTGGCTGATTTTGATGGAAATGGTAGCTATGAGATGGTAGCTGGTGCCAGCAAAATACACATTCTTCATCACGAGTGGGAGGCCTTTCCCGGATGGCCACAAAGCCTGGATTATCGGACATCTATGGCTCCTCACTCGGTTGCTGATATAGATTCCGATTCAGACCTTGAGGTATTGGTTTCAGATGCAAAAGGAAGACCATATGCATTCCATCATACAGGAAAGCTTGTAAGTGGATTCCCGGTAGAACTTAAAGATACTTATAATGTTCGTGCCTCACCAACAGTGGCTGATATAGATGGGGATGGAAAGAAAGAGATATTTATAGGTGAGTGTGGGTTTTCGGTAGCTGGAACCGTATTGCCAGGCTTTCCCTTCAAGACAAAAAGCCATGCTTTTGTTTCACCTATCTTTGGAGATATGGATAACGATGGAAAGAATGAGATGTTATTGATAGCAGATAGAACAGCCTATCTTATAGATACAGAAGGAAAGCCAAAGGATGTTGAGTGGCAGTTCTTTGGTCAAGACTCCTGCCATACAGGGGTATATCCAAGGAAAGAAACCTTCAAGCTCTCTTGTCCAAATCTGGTAAAGGAGATGGAAGAATTTGAGGTAGAGATAACCGCTCCTAATTTTTCTGGAGATCTTTTAATCTCAGTAAATACAGGAGAGATTGTGCCAGGCTCTGTTACTATAAGTGAGAAGAAAAGATTAAATCTTCTTATAAAAAAGGCAGGAGAGCCTGTTTTTATCAAGGTAACAGATGCATCAAATCCCAAAAGGTATGGTCTAAGCAACCCGATCTCTGTCCGAAAGGATTTACAGCCACCAAACAGGATAGAGGACCTTTCTGTTACAAAGAAAGGATGCGACTTCATAGAGCTCTCCTGGACAGCTTCAGGTGATGATGGGGGTGTTGGAAAAGCAGGCTTGTATGATCTAAGGTACTCAAAAGAGCCGATTGACCAAAAGGCTTGGTGCAGGGCAAAGAAGGTTGATACTCCGCCTATTCCCAGTGTTTCAGGAGAAAAAGAGGTCTTTACTATAAAGCCGATTGCCTCCAATTCAACCTACTATATTGGCCTCAGGGTGATAGATACCGCAAGCAATACCTCACCCCTATCAAATATTGTCGTGGCCACAACTACTTCTGGTAGAATTACACTTACTTATCCTACCTCTGGCATAATCAAAGACCTTGTAAGGATTGAAGGGGCTGATTTTATTCCCACAGAGATAATAAGGATAGACTTTGGAACAACAGAGACTATGGCGACAACAAGGGCAAGTCAAAAAGGCACATTCTCAGTAACATTCTATGTGAACACACAGGATATAGGCACACTACCTATAAAGGTAATAGGGCTTTCCTCTGGAGATATTGCTATTACCTGGTTTTACATATTGCCTTTATACTACATAAAAGGAAGAGTATTAGACTGGAAAGGTGATGGTATTCAAGGTGTTCTTATATTTATGACCGGACAGCAATCAGGATTAGGTAGCTCAAAGCAAGATGGTTCGTATGAGTTCTTACAGGTTAAAGAGGGATGGCGCAGACTATCACCTGTTAAGACAGGATATAGATTCTTACCTGACTATAGAATTTATGACCCATTAAACTCAAATTTAGAAAACCAGGACTTTATCGGTTACACCACATATCTGAATATATATCCATTAGGGGATAGTCTCATGGTGAGTGGTTATGGATTTGGAAAGACTGAGGAGGTGTATATTGATTTTGGAACCACAAAGTCAATAACAAAGACAGCCTCTGATTCAAAAGGGTTCTTTTCCACTACATTCATCGTTAGTAGCCAACCCGTTGAAACAGTTATTATCGTAGCCAGGGGTATAACCTCAGGGCTTTCTGCAACAGCTTCTTTTGTTATCCTAATCCCTTCCAAAACCCAGTTTGTAGAAGGCTCTCTAGACCTTCCACTCCTTTGGGTATATCCTGACCTTACCTTTGGAGATTATAACCAGGATGGCTATTCTGACCTGGCTATAGCAGGTGAAAACTGGTCCGAAAGAGATATAGTGACAAAGATATTTAAGAATAACAAGGGAAGCTTTACTGATATAAAAGCAGACTTGACTGGTGTAATGATGTGTAGCCTCTTGTGGTCAGACTATGATAACGATTCTGATTTAGACCTTATAGTCTCTGGTTTTGCATTAAACAATGGAACAAAAACAAATAGCGATACAGATTTTTCTTTCTTGTATGGGGATGAAGATATTTCTACAGAAAAGCTTGCTTCTCTGACGGCCACAATGAGTATGATAACAAAGATATACAGAAACGATAATGGTCTCTTTGTTGACTCCAAAATAAAGGTTATGGGTATTATAGAAGGCAATATAGATTCTGCTGACCTGGACTCAGATGGAGATTTGGAGATTATAATAGGAGGAGAATCACAAGAGGCGGTATTGTGGGATGAATGCAGGGTATATAGAAATGAAAAAGGAAGCTTCACCGAGACAGCCATAAATCTATATGCCACATCAGAGGGTGTCATAAGTTGTGCTGACTACGATGGAGATTTAGATACCGATATTTTCATAAGCGGAGAGGACTTATCTGATTATATAACAACCTTCCATTCAACATTATACAAGAATGACAACAATAGATTCATAGATACCAAAATGGGTATTGAGGAGGTAAAGAGGAGTGATGCTTGCTGGGGAGATTATGACAACGATGGAGACCTTGACCTTGCCATTTCAGGAAGGTTGATAGGAATGGCAAAGACAAAGATAACAAAGCTATACAGGAACGATTCTGGCTCTCTTGTTGACACAAATATTCCCTTTACTGGAACGAGCTGGTCATCATTAAAATGGATAGACTATGATAATGATGGAGACCTTGACCTGCTTGCTTGCGGTTATATCACTGATAGGGATTTGCTAACAAGGATATATGAGAACAGGGATGGGAAGTTCTTTGAGAGGGATTTTGGTTTTCTTGGAATGCATGCCGGGGGTATGGATATAGCTGATGTTGATTTAGATGGTGATTTAGACATTGCCATGATGGGATGGCATATGTATCCATTCTACAAGTTGTATCTGAACCAGGAAGCAGATGCTCTTTTGGGCGGTGGAGGAGCGAATCCAAATAGAATGCCTGAGCCACCCACTCAGCTTAGCTATGAGATGCAGGATGGGTTTGTCATTCTATCCTGGAATCAGGGGAAGGATGAAGAGACGCCAGAGAAGGGTTTATACTACACCATAAGGCTCGGAACAAAACCCTCTTCAGAGGAGATAGTCCCACCATACTCTGGCTCCTCCTTTGGAAGGTATATCAAGACAAGAAGCACAAAACTTAAGCTCCCACCCGGCAGATATTACTGTGCTGTCCAGACAGTGGATACAGGGCTTCTAAGATCTGCCTGGTCAAGCGAGAAGATATTTGACATTAACCCATACCTTTCCATAATACCTGGCTCAGGTCCAGTAGGCACAGTAGTCACATTAAGCGGTATAGGGTTTGGTAAAAATGAGAAGATAGAGATTGGGTTCGGGGATATACCGAGCTTCTCCTATTCATTCACAGATGACTTCGGCTCATTTAGGAAGGTTCTTTTGGTTTCACAGCAGACTCAAGGACAAAAAATGGTTGTAGGAAATGGCAAAACCTCAAAGATACGGCTGACGACAACATTTCTTACAACTCCAGGTGCTATCTGTAAGGTTGTTGAGAGCTTTCCATGCTCAGGCCTCAACAAAGGAACAAAGACCCTAACCATATTAGGAAAGAACTTCTTATCCCCAGATCTCCTTCTTATAAAAGGGGATAGAAAGATACCCAGCTATAAGATAACAGCAAGCCCGGAAAGGATTATTGCCTCCTTTGATCTGAACGAAGCAGAGCCAGGTTTATACGACATAGTTGTTGTCCAGGGGCACGGCTCTTTCAGTTTAAGGTCTTGTTTCACCATAAATAGGGCACTTACCCCTCCTCTTATCTGGGAAAAAGATACCATATTTTCTGATGTTAATGGTTTAAGGGTTGGTAGTGGAGATAATGATAAGACGGTTGATTTATATCTATCTATGAAAGACTATAATTATGCTATTAAACAGGCTAAATTTATAGGGTGGGGATGGAATGCCTTTTCTATAAGCTCTAAATGGGCATATTATGGTGCTCCCATGGCCATAGGAGATGGCGATAATGATGGCTTGAATGAGGTTTATGGAATAAAGAACTACAGGGTAGTCTCAAGGTTTTCCGATAGGAAAGATAGGTGGGATGAAGAGGGTGTTGATAGATTGAAAGAGACAGAGATGATAACTGATATAACTTGCGGAGATGGGGATGCAGATGGTCTTTTTGAGGTTTACAGTAGTACCTCTAATGGTAATCTGTATTGCTTCAAAATGAATGGAGAGGGTTTCAGCACAGAAAACATAGGCAAAATTGATAGAGGATATATCAAGAACCTCGCTATCGGTGATGGGGATAACGATGGAAGGTGCGAGGTGTATTGTATAAATGGCAGCTCCCTCTATCAGTGCAAACTCTCTGTAAGTGATTGGGTAATGAAAGGGATAGGCACAGCCTCCAATGTGATCTACGATATAGCCATTGGCGATGGAGATAATGACGGTAAGCTTGAGGTATATGTTGGAGACTGTCTGAAGAAGGTATTTCAATTCAGCTTCGATGGGAAGAGTTGGGATAAGAAGGAACTCTGCTCCTTAGGGGGAGCTGTATGTGGTGTGGCTATTGGCGATACGGACAATGATGGCTTGAATGAGGTTTTGTGTGTGAGTAACTCTGCTCCTATGGTTGGGTTAAAGTTTAAGGATTCTGTTTGGAATAAGCAAGAGATACGAGAAGGAAGCGGTACAAAGGGGATAGAGATTGGTGATCTGGATTTAGATGATACGATTGAGATATACGCACTGAATACAGAGAATAAACTCATCCAGCTAAAGCCTGTCTCCTTTCTCCCAGGTAGCCCAAAGATTATCCTCCATAAAGAAGCAGTTTACAGACAAGGAAGCATCACATACACGATAACCTATAAAAACGAGGGATTAGGCACAGCAACGGATGTGGTCATAATTGAGGTGTTGCCGGAGGGAGTGAAATTGTCATCAGTCATCAGTCATCAGTTATCAGTAAATTATTGGGTAGAAGGCAAATGGCAGGAAACCATCAGCTCATCTGCCACAAAGATAAAGTGGATAATCCCACAAGTTTCCCCGGGTGAGATGGGCACAGTCAGCTTTACTTGCGAGGTGAAATAAAAAGGGGTTCAGGATTCAAGGATTCAAGTGTTTATAGCTAATTCCATAAATCTTTGCACAAACTGTCTTAGGGATTAGTGATTAGTGAAAAAGAAATTATTCTAACTATTCCCTATTCCCTACTCCCTATTCCCTACTGCTTTATTTCATTTAATTTTAGTAATTTGACAAAAATGCCGATATATATAATAGAGGAGTTTTTAAAAAGGAGGATCGGCATGAAGAAAAAGTATATTGTTCGGCTCACGGATGATGAGCGTAAGCAGTTGGAAGAGATAGTCAAAAAAGGAAAATCGCCTGCATACAAGATTAAACATGCAAACATCCTGTTGACTATCG
>JAZDOR010000053.1:0-10220 GCA_043798435.1 bacterium | reverse complement strand
TGGATTAGCTTAGCTCTAAAAGCTCTATCGCTCTTGTGGCATTGATACTCCCTTCTAAAAGCTCCATCAATACCTTGTGTTTCTCATCTCTTCCAAAGTTACGGCAGTCCTCCTTTCTTTTTCCATTGTGTCTATCTCCTTCTTAAAGTTTTGTATAAGAGATTACCACAAAGTTATTGAAAGATTAACTGTTAACTGTGGATATGACGCTACGAAAAGGAAAACTCTAACGAGTTTTCTACATATCCACAATACCACCACCAAAAATATAACATTTTTATTTAGTAATTAAATATAACATTTTTAAACAGGTAGCTTCTTGATAGTAACATCACAACCAAATTTTTTTGTTGACAAATTGTTTGTTTTGGAGTAAAATGGAAGATTCTGGGTAGTAATGGAGGAAATTTTATGATACCCCTTCCCTTAACTGCTGAACTTATCATTGAGAATGGAAGAATAGTCCTTCCAGCTAAACTCAGAAAGAGCCTATCTGAAAAGAATATAAACTCTATTGTGATTGCCAGAGGATATGATCAGTGTCTCTATCTCTACCTTCCTGAGGAGTGGAATCTGCACATTGAAAGAATGAAGCAAACCCCAAAAGCAAGGGGTAGATCTCTGATAAGAAAGCTCCTTTTTGGTGCTACAGAAGAGAGGATTGATAGGCAAGGAAGGTTGGTCATTCCTCAAATCCTTAGAGGATATGCTCAGATAGGAAAAGAGGTTATTCTGATAGGGCTTCCTGATAGAATAGAGGTATGGGATAAGAAGAGCTGGGAAGAATATGATGGCAGTGTAAGTTTTGAAGAGCTTGGAGAGGAGTTAGAGAGGAATCTGGAATCGTGAATTGCGAATCGCTAATTGAAAATAGAATTAGATTCGCGATCCGCGATCCGAGATTCGCGATTAAAATATGATTCATCTTCCTGTAATGGCAAAGGAGGCAATTGAACACCTTAATGTAAGAAAAGGCAAATGGTATGTAGATTGCACTTTGGGTGCTGGGGGTCATTCTCGAGAGATACTGAAGAGGGGAGGAAAGGTATTGGGAATTGACCAGGATGAGGAGATTCTGGTTTTGGCAAAGAAAGGTTTAAGTGATTATCAAAAAAGGATAGTCTTTGAGAAGGGAAATTTTAGGCAGGTAGGCGAGGCGATAAAAAAGCATAAAATAAAAGAGGTTTTTGGGGTGCTGTATGACCTTGGACTTTCTTCATATCAGATTGAACAAGATATAAGGGGTTTTAGCTTTCAAAGAGAGGGGCCCCTGGATATGAGAATGGATTTAAGTAAAAGTCTCAAATGTGCTGATATAATAAATAGGGGAAGAGAAGAAGAGTTGGCGAGAATCCTTAGAGAATATGGCGAGGAGAGAATGAATAGAAGAATAGCCAGAGAGATTGTGAAGAACAGGCCAATACGAACAACAATAGAGTTGGCAAGCCTTGTGGCAAGGGCATATGGCAGACGAGGGAAGATACATCCAGCCACACGAACATTTCAGGCATTAAGGATTGCGGTGAATGATGAGCTTTCTGCTCTGATGGAATCCCTTGATAACATCTTTCCATATTTAGCCAGCAATGGAAGGATTGTCGTTATATCTTTTCATTCATTAGAGGATAGAATTGTAAAGAGAAGATTCAAAGAATGGCAAAAAGAGGAGGTATTTAGAGTATTAACCAAGAAGCCTTTGCGACCTACACCAGAAGAGGTGCAGATGAATCCAAGGGCAAGAAGTGCAAAACTTCGAGGAGGAGAAAAGGTATGAATCTTAGAAGAAGAAGAGGGTTTTTGATAGTTAATGGCTTGGGTTGTCTTATCTGGTTCTTTGCAGTAGCTTTCTACCAGAAACAGATACTATCTCTGCGATATGAGATTTCCGAGCTTGAGGAGAAGGCTCAGATAGAGGATGTGATAAGAAGGGATCTTTGTGTAGAGATTGCCAGACTTAAAAATCCTGAGAGGATTGAG
Organism: bacterium; assembly: GCA_043798435.1. Lineage (GTDB taxonomy): Bacteria > UBA9089 > UBA9088 > UBA9088 > JAGUXG01 > JAGUXG01. The sequence goes on along the minus strand of JAZDOR010000053.1, from coordinate 8,243 downwards.
AAAGTAGGCGAGAAATTGGGGTTTATTAAAGCAGGTCTCAGTCAGACTACTATTCTTTCCGAAGTCAAATTTGCCCCAGAGGAAAAGATAGAGGAGAAGACCAAGTCCTCTTCTATGCTGGCTTTTATTTTTGGGCAAAAGGCAGAGGCAAAAGCAGTAGGCAGTGAGCAGTAAAAAAATAATTACTCGGATAACAAGAATACAGGAGTCAGAATTCAGGAGTCAGAATTCAGGAGTCAGAATTCAGGAGTCAGAAGTCAGGAGTCAGAAGTCAGAATTCAGAAGTCAGAAGTCAGGAGTCAGAATTCAGGAGTCAGAATTCAGGAGTCAGAATTCAGGTAACACTTTACCCATCTGAAGTAAGACTAACCACTGAAACACGGAGATTTTGGAAAAATAAAATATAAGAGATAACTACGAAAGGCACGAAAGACGCGAAAAATTCTGATTCATTTTTGCGTATTTTCGCGTATTTCGTAGTTTATATTCTTTAAGGCTTTGTGTGATTTTTTTCTTTCGGGATTTCTCCCTTTCGGGCTTTCGTGTTTCTTCTTTCTCCGTGATCTCTGTGCCTTGAGTGGTTTATATTCTTTGTTGTACTTCACTTGGGTAAATAGTTACGAATTCAGGAGTCAGAATTCAGGAGTCAGAATTCAGGAGTCAGAATTCAGGAGTCAGAAGTCAGGAGTCAGAATTCAGGAGTCAGAATTCAGGAGTCAGAATTCAGGAGTCAGAAGTCAGAATTTAATATTCTTAATTCTGGATTCTGTATTCTGGATTCTGTATTCTGTATTCTGTATTCTGGATTCTGTATTCTGTATTCTGAATACCTAAACAGTTTACAAAAATTATAACATGAAGCTATCACACCTTTTAGAGCCTCTTGGCATTAAGGTTCAAGAAGACATAGAAATAGAGCATATCACCGATGACTCAAGGAAGGTAAAGCCTAATACCCTATTTTTTGCCATAAAAGGGGTCTGTGTAAATGGTCATAAATTTATTGAAGAGGCAAGAAAAAAGGGTGCTGTAGCGTTTATAGTAGAAGAGGATGGATGGAAAGGGGCTATTAGGGTAAAAGATGTGCGAAAGGCTCTTTCCCTGGTGGCTCAAAGGTTTTTTGGTGAGCCATCGTCAGCCTTGAAGATTATTGGCATAACTGGAACAGACGGAAAGACAACAACAGCCTTTTTGATAGAGAATATCTTTGAAAAGGCAGGGATTCCAATATCAAGGCTTTCTACCATAGGACATAGAATTGGAGGCCAGGAGATTCCAGCAACCCAGACAACACCTTCTTCTATAGAGCTCCAATCTCTTCTGAAAGAAGCAAGGGATGGAGGCTGCGAGGCTTGCGTAATGGAGGTCTCCTCCCATAGCCTTTCTCAGGACAGGGTTTATGGAATGAGATTTTGGGGCGGTCTATTTACAAACCTCTCCTCTGAGCATCTTGACTATCATAAGACAAGGGAAGGCTATCTTGAAGCAAAGAGAGAGCTGTTTTTGTCGCTCAGTTCTGACTCCTATGCCTTTGTTAATGCAGATGACCCAAGCTCTGATAGAATGATAGAAGGAACGAAGGCTCAGGTGATTAGGTTTGGAATAAAAGAAGGGGAATTAAAGCCAGAGGAAATAGAGGAGACAGAAACTGGAATAGCCTTCTCGATCTACGGAGAAAGAATAAAGAGCAGGCTCTTTGGAATATATAATCTCTACAATATATTAGGGGCTATAGCAGCAAGCCATTATTATGGGATACCTATTAAGACAATCAAAGAGGCAATAGAGGACTTTTCTCCTCCCTCAGGAAGATTTGAGATAATATCCTCTTCGCCAAAGGTTATTATAGACTATGCCCATACACCCAATGCCCTATCTTCTGTGCTTAGAGCTTGCTGGCAGCTTAAGCCAAAAAGGGTGATCCTTCTCTTTGGCTGTGGCGGAGACAGGGATAGGGAGAAGAGGCCAGAGATGGGAAGGATAGCAGAAGAATTGGCAAGTGTAGTTATCCTGACATCTGATAATCCAAGGAATGAAGACCCGCAGCAGATTCTTGATGAGATAGAAAAGGGAATGAAGAAAGAGCATCTGAGAATATCTGAAAGATGCGAGGCAATAGAAAAGGCTATATCCTTAGCAGGAGCAGATGACCTTGTTCTTATTGCTGGAAAAGGCCATGAAAGGTATCAGATAATTGGAGATAAAAAGATAGAGTTTAGCGACCAGGAGGAGGCAATTAGAAGAATCGCGGATCGCGGATCGCGGATTGAAAAATAGATCCGCGATCCGAGATTCGCGATTCGCGATTAAAAAATATGTTTTACTGGCTTTTTTATGAACATCTTTTTGCTGAAGGAAGTATCTTTTCCTTTCTAAGGGTATTCAGGTATATCACCTTCAGGGCAGCGTATGCGGCTATCTTTTCGCTCATCATCTGCTTTATTCTTGCTCCCTGGATTATAAAGTGGTTGAAAGCAAAGGGATTCTGTGAGAAGGTAAGGGCTGAATACTTAGAGGGACATCTCCATAAAGAAGGGACACCAACTATGGGTGGAATAATAATTTTAGCCTCGCTTCTCCTGTCTGTTTTGCTTTGGGCAAGAGCCACACCGCCTTTGGTGGTAATAGTTTTAGCCACAACTGCCTTTGGCATCTTAGGGTTTATTGATGACATCATTAAGCAGAAGAAGGGAAAGGGGCTGGCTATAAGGCATAAACTTTTTGGAGAGATTCTGATAGGCACAGCCGTTGGCCTATATCTCTGTCTTTGTCCGTTGACAGCTAATAACACAGTTGTTGTTCTCCCCTTTATAAAAGGTGCATCCTTTGACCTCGGGCTTTTTTATATTCCCTTTGCTATTTTGGTGATCGTTGCTGCTTCTAATGCCGTCAATCTTACAGATGGGCTTGATGGGCTGGCTATTGGCAGTTGTATCTTTGTCGTGATTGGACTCATATTGCTGGCTTATGTTGCTGGGCATTATAAACTCTCCTCGTATTTGAAGGTAGATTTTATAAAGGGTGGAGGAGAGATAGTTGTCTTTCTCTCTGCTTTGGTTGGTGCATCTTTAGGGTTTTTATGGTATAATAGTCACCCTGCCCAGGTCTTTTTGGGAGACACAGGTTCTCTCAGTCTGGGAGGTGCCATAGGAACGGTTGCTCTGGTTATTAAGCAGGAGATTCCATTGGTAATTATCGGCGGTCTATTTGTTATTGAGGCGGGCTCTTGTTTGATTCAGATTCTCTCATTCAAACTATTCGGAAAAAGGGTCTTTGCTATGGCACCCCTCCATCACCACTTTGAAAAGAAGGGATGGCCTGAGTCAAAAATTGTCATCAGATTCTGGATAATTGCTATTATATTTGTCCTGCTCAGCTTGAGTACATTAAAGTTGAGATGAAAAAATAGAATACAGAATATTCGTAACCATTCACGGTTTGAAATTAGAAATTTGAAATTAGAAATTAGCATAAGAATCAGAAGATTTTCTTCCCAATTTCTAATTTCCAATTTCCAAAAGAAATTATATGAAAAACGGTAAAAATGAACCGTCCCGATTCTTTCATTCTGAATTCTGACTCCTGAATTCTGTATTCTGTGTAGAGATAGCTATGTTAAACTTAAAGAATAAAAAGGTTACTGTTCTTGGGCTTGGGGTCTCAGGGCTTGCTTGCTCAAAGCTTCTTTTTGCAGCAGGGGCTAAGGTGACTGTTTGGGATGAGCTATCAAGAGAAAGGCTTTTTTCAAAGATATCCCAGCTTCCAGATGGGGTAAAGGTGATATGCGGTGAAGGCCTTGATATATCTGGTACTAATCTTATCGTCGCCAGCCCGGGGATTCCGCAAGATCTGCAGCCTATACTTTTGGCAGAAGCGAAAAAGATCCCAGTCATTTCAGAGCTTGAGCTTGGCTATCAATATCTTTCTGGACAGAGACTGATTGCCTTGACCGGCACAAATGGAAAGACAACAACAGTGAGCTTGATGGGAAAGATTCTTTCTGGCAGGGGTGTGAAGATTTGTGGAAATATTGGAGTGCCTTTATGCGAGGTTATTCCCCAAATCTCGGAGAAAGATATTATTCTGCTTGAAGTGAGTAGTTTTCAGTTAGAAAAGATTATAGAGTTCAGGCCAGATATAGCCGCATTTTTGAACTTTGCACCTGACCACTTGGACCGCTATTCAAAGATAGAGGATTACATAAAGGCAAAGGCAAGGATCTTTGAGAACCAGAAGAAAGAGGATGCCATGGTCCTGAATGCAGATGACTATGTGGTGGTAAATCTTGGCAGAAGGGGAAAGGCTAAACCCTACTTTTTCTCAAAAAAGCAGGTTTTGCAAGAAGGAATTTTTGTCAGGGATGAGTATATCGTAGCCAGATTCAAAGGCAAAGAAGAACGGATAATGAAGACTAATGATTTTCAGCTCAAGGGTCAACATAACCTTGAAAATGTGCTTTGTGCCATTCTTTGTGGAATTGTCGCGGGCATAGATATTGATATTATTGTAGAGGAGGTGAGGAACTTTAACCCACTTCCCCATAGAATAGAGGAGGTTGCCGTAATATCAGGGGTGAGATTTATAAATGATTCAAAGGCAACCAATGTCGCCTCAGTAATAGCTGCCCTATTATCTTTTGATAAGCCTATAATCCTTATTGCTGGCGGCAAGGATAAGGGCGAAGACTACTCAGCACTTATCCCGTATTTGAAGGAGAGATGCAAGGCTCTGATTCTCTTTGGAGAAGCGGCTGATATTATTGGTTCTATGGTGAGGGAGACTGCTGGAATCAGCAAGGTCTATGATTTGGCTCAGGCTGTAAACCTTGCCTATGCTTTGGCTGAAACAGATAATATTGTGTTGCTATCCCCTGCTTGCTCAAGCTTTGATCAGTTTACAAGCTATAAAGAGAGGGGAGAGGTATTCAGGGGTGAAGTAATAAAGATGAAGGAGAGGCTTCATGTCGCTATAAAAAAATAACTATTACATTTTGCTTGATCTTTTCGTCAATTGCTGCGTCGTTCGCTCAGTCACATAGCTCAAAGCTATGCTCCTTCGTTCTCTCCTTGCTCTTGACGAAAATATCGGCGTAAAATTGTAACATTTATTTTTTTACAACTCCTATGGAAAAGAACTCAACCCTATCCACAGTAACTGATATTCTGTGGATTCCAATGTGTGCCCTGATAGGATCTGGGCTTGTTATGATCTTTTCCGCAGACTATATCAGAACCGGGGATATATTCTATTATTTTATCAAACAGCTATGTTGGATAATTGTAGGTAGCTGCATATTTTTCGCCATATTAAAGATAAATTATAAGTCCCTTCAAAAATACTCACCCCATCTTCTTATAGCAGGTATTATTGTTCTCTCTATTACCCTTTTTTCCCCTGAAAAGAATGAAGCCAGAAGATGGCTTTTCATTGGTCAGCCAATAGAGTTTGTCCGAGTCTTTTTTCTTCTGTATCTATCTTCTTTTCTTTCAAAGAACAATCGCATTGGTAGTTCAAAAAAGGTCGCCCTTCCTTTCATTTTCTTTGGTGCAATTATTGCCATTCTTGCCCTCCAGCCACATATTGGGATGATAATCTTTATATTTGGTGTAACCTTTGGGCTTCTCTTTGTCTCTGGGATACAAAAAAGATTGCTTTTACCCATAGGTGCTATAATGATTATTATAAGCTGTGTATTAATTATAACTCATCCTCACTCTTTGAAAAGGCTACAAAACTTCTCTGAAAAAAAGGGGTGGCAGGTTGAGCAATCTACTATTGCATTAGGAACTGGAGGCTTGTTTGGTGTAGGTATTGGAGAGAGCCGTCAGAAGCTGAAGGGTTTTCTTCCAATGCCCCAGACAGATTTTATCTTCTCTATACTTGGGGAAGAGATGGGCTTTTTTGGCGTATCTTTTATTATCATTTGCTTACTTGTCTTTTTTGCCTGTGGATTATTGATAGCATTTCTCAGTCAATCCCTTTCAGGGAGCTTTTTAGCATTTAGCCTTACCTTTGGTATTGCCCTGGAAGCACTCATTAACCTGTCTGTAATCTCGGGAATTGCTCCAACAACAGGTCTTCCCTTTCCATTTATAAGCTATGGAGGCTCTGCTCTTGTCTCTAACCTTATATCCTGCGGGCTCATTATGAAGGTAGGGTATAGTGAGGAATAAAATAGGTGTCAGGTATCAGGCGTCAGGTTTCAGGTTATAGTTAATTGCATAAATCTGGACACTAATTATACCCAAACAAATCAGGTTTGCAATTTTAGAATCCAGAAGGACAGAATATTCTGAATTCTGACTACTGAATTCTGAATACTAAGACTTAAGTTTCGCTAAATCACATTTTCATTGGGTATACAATCCACTAAAATAGTTGACAATAGCACTTTGGATAACACGGATAAACGGATTTACACGCTGGTTTATTACTGAACTGACCTGCTGGCTATGCTTTAGTCAGATGGGAATTGACATCATAGTTATCTGGCAGGTCATTCTCAAAGAGGATGGCATCACCTCTAATTTGAGATAGTTTATCCCTTGCCTCATCAAGGTTCTTAACCACAAAAAGATTATCCCTGGGAAACCCTGCACTCAACAATCCATCTGAGATAGCCTTTGTCCTCTTTTCTCCAACTAAGATAACATTGTCGCAGGTTTTAGCTGCATTTTCTCCAAAGAGTCTATTCTCCTCCACTTCTCTCTCTCCAAGCTCAATCATTCCTGGAGTTATCAATATCTTTCTGCCAGAAAATTGCGAGAGGACAGCTAAAGCCTCCTTTGCTCCTACCGGGTTTGCGTTGTAGGCATCGTCTATTATTATGGAGGTTGGTGTTTTTATCAACTGAAGCCTGTGGGGAATTTGTGGGAGACTAAAAACTGCCTCTTTTATCTCCTCTAAGGTCATTTTGAGCTCCCTTGCACAGGCTATGGCAGAAAGGATATTCTGAATGTTATGGCTTCCAAGAAGGCTTGTTTGGAAAGTTATACCATTTACAGAGAAACTCAAGCCTTCCACACCCACCCTAATCTCCTTTTCCTCTCCTCCATACCTTATTGTTTTTACCTTCCCTTGAAATGCCTGGCAGTATTCGCAGTTGCTGTTTAAGATGGCTATTCCATCGGAAGGCAGGGATTCTATGAGTTCAAACTTTGCTTTTTTTATATTCTCCACAGAACCAAACCTCTCAAGGTGCTGAATGCCAATACCTGTCAGGATTCCAATCTCTGGCTTTACAAAATCGCATAACTCCTTTATATCCCCTCTTTTATAAGCACCCATCTCTACAATAAAGATTTCGTGCTCACCAAGAAGGTCGTTATTTATAACCTTGCATATTCCCATCAATGTATTATAGCTCTCAGGTGTTGCCAGAACCTTATATTTTCTGCTCAAAATATGTGCCAGAATATGCTTTGTGCTTGTCTTTCCATAGCTTCCAGTAATGCCAATAACCTTCGGCTTGAACATTTTTAGCTTCCTCTTTGCCATTATGAGATACCTCAGGTTAATGAACTTTTCTATTGGCCAAATAAAGATATTAGCTAAAATTAAATTCAGGCTCGCAAGTTGAAGAAGAATTTGCGTAACAATAAATAAATAAAAATAATGGTTCAGTCCAAAGACACCTAAAAAAATCCCTGTGGCTAAGGATATACCCAATAACCTTTTTGCCCTTGCTGTAAAGACCAAAGGCTTCTTTGCCTCTCTCTTCCTGCACCTTGTCAAAAGAAATATCCCGAGTAGCAACCATAGGATGATGAATATATCTGGCAAAAAGATAGCTGAAAAGAGAAGAAACGGAAAGGCTATCAAAGATATTGGGTCCAAAAGATAAAGGGGGTATTTTATAGCCCACCTCAAAAACCTGAGATTCCTATAACCCTCAAGCTGAAAGATATGAAGGGAAGCCTTAGTCTGATAGACGAATCTCCTCGACCATAAACAGAATGCCACAAACGCAAAAATTTTCATTATACTCAAACAAATCAGGTTTCCAACAAACTAAATAGAATTCAGGAGTCAGAATTCAGGAGTCAGAAGTCAGAAGTCAGAATTCAGGAGTCAGAATTCAGGAGTCAGAATTCAGGAGTCAGAATTCAGGAGTCAGAATTCAGGAGTCAGAAGTCAGAAGTCAGAATTCAGGAGTCAGGAGTCAGAATTCAGGAGTCAGAATTCAGGAGTCAGAATTCAGGAGTCAGAATTCAGGAGTCAGAATTCAGGAGTCAGAATTCAGG
>JAZDOR010000197.1:0-5646 GCA_043798435.1 bacterium | reverse complement strand
TTATCCATCCTAAATCTTCATCATCAAACACAACTATCCAATACCTTGCTGCACCCGTAACACCATTCCACGCAAAGGTTGGGGTTACGCCTACCCCTGTAGCTCCTTCAGCAGGTGTTCCTCCAGTAAGATCAGGTGGATTATAGTAGCCCTGAAAGGTTACCATTGCCTCATTGCTGGTCAATATCTCCTGTCCATTCTTAACCGCTTTGGCTTGATAAATGTATGTTGTGCCAAGTGTAAGGCTGCTAGTGTCTGGAAAATAACCCATTTCCAGTCCGCTGTCAGGATCAGAAGGGATTAGAGAGGTATTTAACAGATGCCAGGAAGTATCAGGAGTCCTTCTATAAAGGTTAAAGCCATCAACATCCTGGGAAGTGGCTGTGAATAGATCTATCCAATAACTTCCTTCACCTTCAATAAATAACCATTGGGATGAAGCAGGTTTTCTCTCAGAAACCTTCTTGTCAATCTTCTCAACCCTTTTCTTGATTACACCTGGTAAGCCAAGACCAAACTCTGCTGAAAGCACCCCAGGCAGAAGCCCGACTACTATAAAAAATGTGGCTATACTCTTCATTATTTTTCACCCCCTTTGAAGTAATAGGTTAGCCCGATGTTCATCACCAGGTCTACCCCGGAGTCACTCTCCTTGCTATCCTTGTCTTTGAGACTAATAAAGGCTGGACCAAAATCCACACTTAGCCCCACATTTGGACTCACAGGATATTCTAAGCCAGCAAAGCCCAGAAAGACAAAGCCCGAACCCTTTGATACCGCACCCTTAAAGGTAAGGTAATCTACCTCTCCACCCCCATAAACAACAGTCTTTCCCATAGAACTGATACTGTGATAGAGCCTTGGTCCAATCACAAAGACATCCTCTCCAAATTGGGTTCTAAGCTCAACAGTATTCTTTTTGTCTAAGCCATACTTGACACCCAAACCTGGATAGTTCACGCCTACTCCCCACTCTTTAGCAAAGCAAAGAGCTGGAAGCAAAAGCAACAAACCAATCTTTTTCATACTACACCTCCTAAAATAGCTTTCAGCTTTCAGGTATTTTATTAACCTGACGCCTGACGCCTGATACCTGACACCTTTTTTAGGTTTCAGGTATTTTACTAACCTGACGCCTGACACCTTATCTAACAGGTCTGCCTCAATATTCATCACTCCTTTTTCGGCTGATTAACCTGAAGTTATTAAATAAAAAAAGCGTCTCCATCGCACAGATTATGCGACAAAGACGCCTTTCTTTCCTTTCAATTCACAATTCGCAATTAACGATTCACGATTACTCTCTCTCTGATAAACATATTCTTCATCTCCTTGATAGCCAATAGCATAAACCTCACCTTAAAAATATATCAAGATTTTTCTTTTCCATTCAAGATACCATTTATCAGTAGCAAGAAGCTCTCAATACATCTTAAGCCATGTTCTACTGTTTTTTTATCCATATCTCCTTCGTAAAAACCTTCTCTATGAAGCAATTCTCCAAACGCCTCTCCATGCACTATCTCTTCATTATTATATTTTTCAGCTAACTCTGCGGCAGTTCTACCAAACTCTGCATGTCGCCGTATCTTGGGGTTGACTACCTTTAATGCCTGGGCTACTGCACCCCAGCCCTTTTCACAAGATTGCCTCAATAATATCTCGTCTCCATTCTCCTCATATTCCTTAAATTCCTTCACAGCATGCAGGAAGAAATTATTTGCCAAACTGAGTCGTTTATCCATCGTGCCTATATTTTATGGCACAATGATAATCTTTGGCAAGATTTTTTTCTGAGACAGCTTGTCAACTGAAAGCCATAGAGGATATAAAAAGGGATATGGAGTTTGACATTCTCCTCTCAACATCCATCATAGAGTCAGGGCTTGATATGCCCTTTGTCAATACCATCATCATCAATAATGCCCAGGCGTTTGGTTTGGCTGACCTGTATCAACTAAGGGGAAGGGTAGGACGAACAGATAGACATGCTTACTGCTACCTGCTCTACCCAAAGAACCTTCCCCTCAAAGAAGAACAAAAAAAGAGGCTGTCTGCCCTTTATGAGTTTGCTGAGCTTGGTTCAGGCATGAGACTGGCTATGTCTGATTTGGAGATACGGGGTGCAGGGAATATCCTTGGAGAGGAGCAATCTGGAAATATCAAGATATTTCTTACTTCGTAAGAAATATAAGGTTCTGGCTACGCCAGAACAAAAAGGAAATTCCTATATAATCAAGGAAGTAGGGCTTGGTCTTTATAGCCAGCTTCTAAAGGAGACAGTGGATAATCTGCGTGGCGTGAAAAGGGAGGCAAAACAACAAGCCTCCCTTGATATTCCCTACGATGCCTTTATCCCTTCTCTCTACATTCCTGAGCAAGGGGATAGATTCTTTTTCTACAAAAGGCTGGCTGAAGATGACTCAGAGAAGGTAGCTTCCGAGATGAGGGATAGATTTGGTTTGCTTCCTATGCCTGTCCAAAGACTGATAGAGGCGTATAAAAGGCGGATTAGATAGAGCAAAGCTCCACTCCTCTTATTTTGAAATTATTTATAGATTTGTGATTACTTCCTTAAGGTGAACGTTCTGTGCCCTTTTCAATTAATAACTGAGGGATTACATTTTAGCGAATTTTTGCCTGATGTTACTATACCCAATAAAAATGTGATTTAACAAAAATTTAGGTAACACTTTACTCATCTGAAGAAGAAATTAACCGCAGAGATCGCAGAGGGCACAGAGAAATAAAAACTTAAAAATTTTGTAAATTCTCTGCGTTCTCAGCGTGCTCTGCGGTGAACAATTGTCTTCTACTTCACTTGGGTAAATAGTTACAAATTTAGGTTCCTATGAGCTGGAAATTCTCAAGTAAAAACCTTTAAGCTCAGGTTTATATATAGAAATATCCGTGAAAAACTTAGTGACACTTTCCTTAAAATCCAAAAAACCTACATAGTATTTACCTCTCATTACCTTCTTCTTGAAAAACTTCCATAAACGTTCAATTTTAAGTTCTTTCTTTATCTCATCCATAAGACGGACTAATATATTAGTCCGTATCATAAGAATATCCTTTGTCTAATGCCAATATAACCTTTATTCTATCCCTTAAAAGCGAATCTCTTTCTAAAGTTAGACTTTTTTTGCAAACTGACTCCTTTTGGGCATACAATAATTACATCGTTGACGTGGGTACTTATGAGTTTCAAGGCACACCAACCCCACCTGCCCAATATGGCTCTCTTACCATCACCTCCACTCCAGCAGGCGCTAAAATCTTTCTTAATAGCACTGATACTGGTTCTGTAACTACCCGGACATTTACTAATATTTCAACAGGGTCACATACTATTAAACTTACCTTATCTGGTTATCAGGATTGGTATGGAACTGTAGCGGTTATTGTTGGTTCAACTACTTATGTTTATGCGACACTGACACTTACACCTATTACCATTACTTCTATTTTTCATAATGCTACCGGTCCACTTAAGGCAGGAAATACTTTGACTGTCACCCTGTTAGGTGTAGCAAATGGCATTGCGACATTTGATATTGGGACATTTACGGTAGGACAACAGATGATACAAGTTTCTTCTGGTACTTATACCGGTAGCTAACAGTAGCTACCGGAAATAATGTTAAAGATGTTATTGTTGCTGGACATCTGCTTATTGGCATTACCACATATTCCTTAGATGCCACACCAACTGTAGCTTTTGATACAACCCCACCAGTGATTGTCAAAATCATTGAGCCAGCCTCAAACACATATCTAACTGGGACAGGCACAGTGGAGATCGAGGTTCAGGATAACGAGTCAGGAATAGACAAGGTAGATCTCTGGGTTGGAACAAATAGTGATTGGACATTGGGAACAGATACCTCTCCAGGTGTTTTTGGCACAAGGACAGGGAATCTGGTCACCACCAAATATACTGATGGAAGCTATAATCTCTATGGTGTAGCCATAGATCAGGCAGGAAATATTGCCACCTCCACTCTTCCCTATCCCATAACCATAGACAATACAAAACCTGCAACCCCAACCTTGGTATCGGTCACCAATCCAGCCCTTAGTGGCAGGCTCAATCTCTCCTGGACACAAGGAACAGACACGAACCTTGCAGGATACAAGGTTCACATAGGCAGCCAGTCAGGGAGCTATACACAAACACAAGACACAGGCTCAACTGCTACAAGCTATCAATTAACAGGCTTAACCAATGGCACCACTTACTACATTGCTATCTCTGCTTACGATAAAGCAGGCAATGAGTCAACCAAGTCAAATGAGCTTTTTGGGACATCTACAGGAACCCTTGCAAAGATAAGGATAGAAAATCAACGGCACCACTTACTACATTGCTATCTCTGCTTACGATAAAGCAGGCAATGAGTCAACCAAGTCAAATGAGCTTTTTGGGACACCTACAGGAACCCTTGCCAAGATAAGGATAGAAAATCAACAAGGTAGCGAAATTGGAACCGTGAACACCACTACAGACGATATACTGACCCTATATCTTAGAGGTTATGATGCAGGTGATAACCTGATTGGCCATGTAGCAGGCACATGGACAATCCTTGGAGGGATTGGAAACTGCACGCCCATTTATGGCACCTCAACCATCTTTAACCCAACTACAGTTGGAATAAGCATAATATCAGCCACAGATTCTGCCCACACAGATACAACAGGGGCAATCACAGTCACAGCAGGAAACCTCAGCTACCTTGTTATCTCTGCACCAACCACCGTTACAACAAATGCAGGGTTCTCCTTAGCCATCACAGGTTATGATGTAGATAATAATACAGCAACCACATTCTCTGGGGTTGGCACCCTGACCAACACCACAAGCTCTATCTTACTAAGCACCATTATCTTTGCTTCAGGCTTTTGGACAGGTCAAGCCACCATTACCACCGCACTATCTGGTGGCATAGATACAATCACTGTCTCTTATGGCACAATAAAGGCAATAGCTACAATCACAGTATTTATAGACAAGCAACAAGGAGGGACAATTACAGGTAGTGGTGTCCTCATAGAGATTGGCACAATATCAGCCTCTTGTTTTGCCAGGATTACTACCTCCGCCATAGAGCCTACGCTTCCAACAGGGGTAAAATTTGCCGGCACTGTCTATAATATTGGTTCTACTGGCTTTCTCTGTGGATACATATCCAACTTTCCACAATGGAACAAGATAGCAATTCTGTAATTCTCAAAGTTTCTAAATCCCCTTGCTGCTGATTCATCTGTTGAATTTTGCTGTTTATCCCCTCGGCTACAGCATTAGTTATTTTATACTTAAGATAGGTCAGGATGTTGTCAAGATGTCTCTTTATCATCTTTTTTAGCCTCTGTTATAGGTTTAAGTCGTGAATGTGTTGCCCACCAGTACCATTTCTTAAAAAAGTTCCTTGCAGCCTTCTCATAAATATACTCCCAAACTAAAGAAAACATCTCTTTTATTGTCCATGCACGGCCTACTTTTAACTCTTTATCCTTTAGTTCCTTAAATGACTTTTTTGTTGTTCTGTCTAATTAGAAGGATTGGTTAGCCATAGATACTTTGTGCCTTTAAGGATATCTATTCCTTCTTTCCCCAAGCCCCTATTTTCTGTCTTTCTCACT
>JAZDOR010000191.1:0-18835 GCA_043798435.1 bacterium | reverse complement strand
TCACCAGAAGTTGTATCAATCAAGTTTAGAACTATCTAAAATGTTGGCTGGTCTAATCAAATCCCTCTAAACTCATTCTGAAAAGTTTAGAGTTTAGAAAAGTTTAGAGTTCAGAGTTTAGAGTTTAGAGTTTAATAAAATAACTCATAACTCATAACTCATAACTCATAACTCAAAAGAGTTTAGAGTTTAGAGTTTAGAGTTTAATAAAATAACTCATAACTCATAACTCATAACTCATAACTCATAACTTTTAAGAGAAGGAAAGCCCCCTCTTTTCCTTCCCAACATCTATCTTCCTCAAATCCTCTTCTGGAATCCAGGTATATTCAGAACCTGTGTCAACCAGCATCTTCGTAACAGCCACAGACCCTTCCCTCTGGATATTTCTAATGGTGCAGTCAACATAGAATCTCCCCATTACACCTCTTTCCTCAGTAACCGTTCAGGCTATACATCAGAAGTGTAAGAAGGGAGATAAGAAGATAAGAGGAGATAGGGGGATAATATAATCATTTTCAATTCCCTTAAAAAATATCTCCATATCCCCTTTATCTCCATAATCCCCTTTTCTTACACTACCTGAACACTTACCTTCCTTATCACTTTTAACTTTTCACTTTTCACTTTATCACACCTTCTTCTGGACATCACAGAGGAATGCCTTATACTCTGGAATCATGGTATTGGCATCACCAATGTGAGGTGTCAGGGTATTGGCACTGTCCCCTGTAGCAAGACCGCTATAACCAAAGTGCCAGACAATCCCTACTTGTTCTTGGGTTGTACCATTGATATTCAATGACTTAATCCTATCCGTTACCACGGCATACGCAGTCATCTTGCCCCGGGCAGAGGTAATTTCAACCTTATTGCCATGAGCAATCCCTTTCTTGTCTGCCAGAGATTTGCTCATCTCTACAAACGCATCAGGCACAAGCTCGCACAACCACGGCAGGTTTCGAGTCATTGCCCCTGCCTGCCAATGTTCTGTCATGCGGAAGGTGGTGGCAATGATTGGGAATTTGTCTGGTGTGCCCCAAAGGTCAACGCCCGGCGTATTCCATACCTTTGTACAGGGATTACTCTGCTGACCTGAGATAATATTCTTAACCGGAGACTCCTGCGGCTCATAATGTTCCGGGAATGGACCCTCAGCAAGACCTGGACCAAACAACCTTGCATGTCCCTCAGCATTCATAATAAATGGATATTTGTCTTGCGGTGCCCATGGTCCATCAGGCACATCCCCTACCCATTTCTTTGCCGCATCATCCCATTTAACCACCCATTTATTGGAGTTCCATGGATTACCGCTTTGGTCACATGAGGCACGATTGTAGATTATCCGCCGATTTACAGGCCAACACCACGCCCATTGCGGATATAAACCAATGTTATTGGCTGCATCCTGCCCGTTTCTGCGGGCAGACATATTGCCATCCTCGGTGTAACTGGCACAGTAAAGCCAGTTGCCGCAGGCTGTTGAGCCATCATTCTTGAGGTCACCAAACTTTGCTACCTGTTTTTTGGTATTGACATCATAGCCATTTATCTCCTTGGCTACCTTATGAACATCCGGTTCATCACCGTAATCCCAGTTCAGGTCAAGGATTGGTCCGGGGAATGCGCCGCTGTCTTTAGCATAAAGCTCCTTAACTTGTTTGCAGAGCCTGTTTATAATCCACAGATCATCCTTTGCATCTCCAGGCGGATTAACTGCCTTATATCTCCATTGCATCCATCTGCCTGAATTGATAACACTTCCTTCTTTTTCAACAGAGGCAGCAGCAGGAAGCAGAAAGACCTCAGTCCCAATCTTTGTCGGGTCAACCCCTGGTCTTTTCCAGAAATCTGCTGTTTCTGTCTGCCAGATATCCATAGTTACCATCCAGTCAAGATTTTCAAGTGCCTTGCGTTCCATATTGAGGTTTGGACCAGAGACCGCTGGATTTTGCCCCATAACAAGCAATCCCTTTATATTTCCCGCATACATCGACTCAAATAGGGAGATATGTGAATAATCCCCACTTCGTTTGGGAAGGTAGGAATAACAGAAGTCGTTTTCCTTTGTTGCCTTATCTTGCCACCATGCCGTAAGGAGTGAAACCGTGTATTTTGGTGTATTCTGCCACCAATTGGCACTCTTGGGGTCTTTGGATACAGGCGTCCATTTGGAAAGGTAATCTGCCAATGTCTTATTCTCAGCAGTTGGAGATTTCAGATACCCGGGCAGGATATGGAAGAGTAAAGCCATATCCGTTGAACCCTGAACATTTGATTCTCCGCGCAGAGCATTTATCCCGCCGCCAGCAATACCAATGTTACCCAAAAGAAGCTGGAGGATGGCATAGCTGCGGATATACTGAACCCCAACAGTATGCTGGGTAGAACCCATAGCATAAAGGATTGTACCTGATTTATTTGGTACACCTGTCTCACAATAGGTCTGTGCTGCATTCAAAAACACATCCTTTGGTGTGCCACAAATCTTGTTAACCGTATCCACATCATATCTTCCATAGTGTTTCTTCATCAGTTGAAACACACAATTTGGGTCTTCCAGTGTCGTATCCTTCTTTGGTATGCCGTTTTCATCCAGCTGGTATGACCAGCTTGCCTTATCGTAACTGCGTTTTTCTGGATTATACCCTGAGAAGATACCCGCTGCATCTGACAACTTGAAGTCAGGGTTAATCAGATACGAGGCATTGGTGCATTCCACCACATAATCCTTGTGAAAAAGGTTATTCGACAGGCAGTAATTGATCATCCCGCCAATAAAGGCTATATCAGTCCCAGGCCGTAATTGGGCATAGATATTTGCCTTGCTTGAGGTTCTTGTAAATCTTGGGTCAACATGGATGAGCTTTGCCCCCTTCTCCATAGCCTTTGTTACCCATTTGAAGGACACTGGGTGAGTTTCTGCGGCATTTGACCCGATAATCATAATGCAATCACTGTTACCAATATCAATCCAGTGATTGGTCATTGCCCCTCTGCCAAATGAGTTGCCTAAGGCAGCCACTGTAGAGGAATGACACAGTCTTGCCTGATGCTCTATATAAACCATCCCCAGCGACCTCATTAATTTTACCCACAGATAACACTCCTCAGTGTCATTAGCCGCACCACCTAAGGCAGCAATAGCCTCTGTGCGGTTTATCGTCAGACCCGCTGCATCGGTCAACTTAAAGTTTGCATCCCTTGTGGCTTTAACCCGCTTGGCAATTTCCGTCATTGCCCAGTCCCAATCCTTTTCCTCCCACTTGAGACTGTTTGGCGCCCTGTACAGAACCTTGGTAGCTCTTCTTTCATTGTTTGCTACCTGATATAGGGCACTTCCCTTTGAGCAAAGGGCACCCTCGTTTATCGGATGGTCAGGGTCACCCTCAATGTTAATAACCTTCCCTTCGCTTGCTGTGACAATCTGTCCACAACCAACACCACAATAGGGACATATAGTTGTTGATTCTTTCCCATACTTTACCTTCAGGGTCTCTGCATAAGCCTTTTGTGGCATAAGGTTAAATATGCCCAATTCACTCAGGAGAACCCCTCCAGTCACTGTACCTGAGAGTTTCAAAAACCCTCTTCTTGTAAGTTCCATTCTTACACCTCCTTATTACTTCAAAAGTTGTTCAATCTCTTCATCAGTAAATTTTAACTGCTTCAATACCCTTTTACAATATATTGGATCCAAGGTTTTCTTTCCCATCTGGACTGGAGCAGAATATCTTTTCCCTATAACTATTCTTGAATAT
Source organism: bacterium (assembly GCA_043798435.1). Lineage (GTDB taxonomy): Bacteria > UBA9089 > UBA9088 > UBA9088 > JAGUXG01 > JAGUXG01. Next base: position 15,071 of record JAZDOR010000191.1, on the reverse strand, counting down.
ATAGCATGGTCTGTTGAACCTTGCCTGACAAATACTGCTCCACCTTTTTCTAATAATCTCGTAAGTTTTTTACTGGAAAATGAAGGTATTTTAAGCATATACAGGAACCTCATAAACTTCAAACGGTCTTAATATCAAACCTTTTACAGCCTCTTTATACCACTCAGGTTCTGTATCTTGAAAAAATTCAATCAACTCTTCTGAAGAGATAGGAGATACAACAGTTTCTTGATATTCCCTTATATCTTCCTTATACAATTCTATTGCTGTTTTAAGATTTTTCTCTACATCCGCGAGATCTTCTCCACGGGCAGAAAGATTCAACTCCAAACATATAGCCACATATTCAAGTTTGCTTTTACGAATTATCGCTGTATATCTCTTTTTCATCGGTTTCTCCTTCTCTTCATATATGGAGATTTCAAGGGACTCTACTTATTGGTTATTACTTCCCCGGTTGATGATTCAGGCAATTGAGCGATCTCTGTTTGAGCTAATAGTTTGCGATAGACAAAAGCCTGAGCAACCATTGTGGTGGGAACAGTAGCAAATAAACCAATACATAGACAGAGAAATCCGAGTAAATTGATAAGTATCAGCAACAGACCGAAAAGAAACAAATCCCACTTAGCTCCATTTGTAATGGCAGAACTTTTTTTGAGTGCTTCTATTGGACCAAACCCCTTGTCAACGATAAAATAGCTAAAAAACTGAAATTTTATTCCCCAGATAATGCCAGGGACGATCAATAAGATTATTCCTCCAAAGATAATTAGCCCATAGAGAATGGAACCGAATAGATACTTGAAAAATAAGGAAAAACAAGAAAAAATGTCGGCAAGTTCACCTTTTTCATTATCACAAAATTTTAGGGAGATTTTTATTAAACCCATCCCTATCACTAAACTTAAGATCTGAACAACTATATCAATAATAATGGATAGAACCAGAGCCTTTTCTTTTATTGACTCACTAATAAATGAGGGGACTCCTACAATCAAATATGCCACTATCAGAAGAACGATGAAAAAACCGATGTTACTTTTCATCGTATTCCATCCAAAGCGTATCGCTTCACCCTTAGAAAACCTTTGTGTTGCCATGTTCTCCTCCTTACCTTTAATTTAATTGTATAGAAATTTCCTTTTTTGGACGCAGATGAACGCAGATTTTTAAGATTTATAAAATATTATCCTGTAAATCTGCGAAAATCTGCGTCCCATTAACTTGTTCTATTATACCCTTCCTTTTCTGCCAATATGTTCAGATAGGTTGTGGCTATATCCTCTATTTGAGGAATAACCTCTTTGTCATCTAAAAGCTTTCTTTCATCCAGGGTCTTGATGTAGCCTTTACATTTATCGCAGACATCTACCCGACAGGAACCCTCATCCGCCCAGAAGAATCTCAAATCCTTTGGGTCTTCTGTGCCACACCAGACACACTTTATCCTCTGAAACTGCCACTCTGTGTTGCAAATAGCACACTGGAGAACCCTTTTTCCATCCTCCTTCTTTAGCCTGGCGATAAGGGGCTTCCCACCACAGACAGGACAGTAGTTTCTAAACCAGAGCTTCTCATCAATCTTAGGTTTCAGCTTGCGAGCTATAGTTTCAAATATAGGCACAGCTGTATTTATGCAAACAAAAAAGAGAAGGTCTTTGTCTATCTTAAGTTTATCACTAACCCTCTCAAGATAATCCTTCTCTTCATTCTGGATTCTGGATTCTGTATTCTGTATTTTAATTACCTTCTCTATCAGCTCTTTTATATTGAGTTCTTCTGTCCTCTTACTATTAAAACCGTCAAAGAGCTGGCTTACATCCTTAAATATACTTGCAAGGCAAGTCTCATCTATCTTTACCTTACTAAACCTGACAAGGGGAAGCCCTTTCTTTATCTTTGTAAGATTTCCTTTTGGGACTTGAAATAGTTTCTCTTTCTCTAATCTCTTCCTATATTCAGCCTGAATCTTTCCCAGTCTTCTATAGAACTCTGCCTGCTCTTTTGAGATGCGCTCTAATTTTTCTAAATCGCTTAGCTCCTTTTCCCAAGCAGTCATTTTATTATCTTACCTATTGACTAAATTTATGTCAAGATATTTCTTGCAGTTGTGTTACAGCAAAATGAAAATGTCCCCTTTTTATTGCACATAAACCCATAATTGGTTATACTTTGTATTTCTTTGCTCTGTAAAGAAATATTTTGCGATGAATCATTATGACATTATTTGTGTTGGTGGGGGGCACGCTGGATTAGAAGCAACATTTGCCTGTCATAAAATGGGGTTTTCCACACTCCTTATCACCATCAAAAAGGAGACAATCGGCGTTATGTCCTGCAACCCGGCCATAGGTGGGATAGCTAAGGGTCAGATTGTTCGTGAGATTGATGCCCTGGGTGGGCTTATGGCAAAGAATATTGATGAGACAGGTATTCAGTTTAAGATGCTCAATACCAAAAAGGGTCCTGCGGTCAGGTCTCCAAGGGCACAGGCAGACAGAAGGCTATATTCCGATTGGTGGAAAGATAGACTTAAAGAATGCCAAATCCCTGTAGAAGAGGCAGTAGTGAGCAGAATCCTGGTAGAGAATGGCAGGGTTGTTGGAGTTGGAACAGAGGATGGCAGAGCCTTTTTGGCAAAGGCTGTTGTCTTAACTACAGGGACATTCCTTTCAGGAACTCTTCATATCGGAGAGAAGTCCTGGTCTGGCGGAAGGATGTCAGAGGAGTCTGTCCATCAGCTCTCGGAAAATCTAAGGGGGTTAGGGCTTTCCCTTGGCAGGCTTAAAACCGGCACATCCCCAAGGGTTCATAAAGATACTGTTGATTATAGCTTGATGAAGATTCAGCCAGGCGACGAAGACCCAAAGCCGTTCTCCTTCTCCACAGAAAGGATAGCTCAACCCCAACTTGCTTGCTACCTCACCCGAACAACAGATGCAACTCATCAGGTTATAAAAGAGAACATCCATAGGTCTCCTTTAACCATGGGAAAAATCAAGGGGACAGGCGTCCGCTACTGCCCATCTATAGAAGATAAAGTGGTGAGATTTTCGGATAAAGAGAGCCACCACATCTTTGTTGAGCCAGATGGATTAGACTGCGATGTTTTGTATCTCAACGGAGTTTCCACTTCACTTCCAGAAGATGTTCAGGAGAAGATTATAAAGACTATACCAGGATTAGAGGAGGCTAAAATCTTGCAAGCGGGCTATGCTGTGGAGTATGACTTTATCTATCCAACCCAGCTAAGACCGAATTTAGAGACAAAAGATATTCGTGGGCTATTTTTAGCTGGCCAGATAAACGGCACTTCAGGGTATGAGGAGGCAGGCTGTCAGGGGCTTATGGCCGGGATAAATGCAGCCCTTTCCTTAAGAGAAGAGCCGAGCTTAATCTTGGGAAGGGATGAAGCGTATATCGGCGTCCTTATAGATGACCTGGTTACAAAAGGAACAGAGGAGCCATATAGAATGTTCACATCAAGGGCAGAATACAGGCTATTACTCAGGGCAGATAATGCTGACCTCAGGCTGATGGATTATGGGGCAAAACTTGGGCTTGTTGATAAAGAAACCCTTCAAAAGATGACAGAAAAGCAACGGCTGATAAAAGAGGAACTGGATAGATTAAGGCGTGATAGAACTATCTTTATTTTGAGGAGAACCGGGGTATCCTACAGGGATGTATCAAAAAGGGAGATTCCAGAGGATGTAGCAGAGCAGATAGAGATAGAGGTAAAGTATGAGGGTTATATCAAAAGACAGAGACAGGAGATAGAGGAGATGAAAAAAAAGGAGGGCATTTTAATTCCTCCAAAGTTTGACTATTCTAAAATCCCTTCCCTATCAAACGAGACAAAGGATAAACTGAGCAGGATACAACCATTATCCCTGGGTCAAGCAGGAAGGATTCCAGGCATTAGACCATCTGACATCTCCATCCTGATGCTCTATATTAGGTAAATGTAACTATTTGCCCATCTGAAGTAAACCTATGTGCTTAAAAGGGTTCAAGGGATCGAGGGCTGGAATCCTTGAACCCTGGACCCCTTTTATCACATATTTTTTTCGCAAACCAATTTTCATTGGGTATAGACTGAAGGCTGAAGACTGCAACATTCAGTTTTTAACCTGCAACCTTCGGCCTTCAGTCTAAATACCTAAAAATGATACCTGTTACAAGGCAAAAAAATACTTGATAAATAAGATTCTTTTTGGTATAATTTATATAAGTTGGTATTATTTATATAAGAGAGGTAGAGAAAATGAAAAATTTAAAGGTAATAGGATTGGGGTTATTATTAACTATAACAGGGTTAGTAAATGAGTGCTGGGGATATTCAGAGACATTTGGAAACTATACTATTGACTATGGGAATTTGAGCTATTCAATATATTCGGGAGATACCATAAATGGATGGGTTAGTGCTTCTGCAGTTGAAGGTGCATATCCTATAGAAATGGATGTTTCCGGATATGGAGAAGCTATTTCTATTTTTGATGGTGTTTTTGCACAAGGAAGTATAACTATAATCGCTCAACGGAGTTTTACCCTTAGTAATCCTTATATCCCTGATGGAGAATCAGCAGACACACTTGCGGGGATTAAAGGAAGTTGGGGGTATGATCTTGCCGGTGGATGCTCTGGAGATTGGAGTGGTTTTTATGCAACGAAACATGGGTGGGCAGGAGTTAAAAATGGTGGGGCACTTGTAACCCAATGGCCTGAGGATGAGATAAGTATAGCACGAGGACCTTTCAATCCAGGAGAGACTTCAGCTAATGGTATCCATCTGATAAATACATTAACAAGTAATCCTGTCTTCCTGAAAGTAGGGGTGCCTTATTACCTTGTTACCCGAGAATATGCCTTCTTTAATGCGTGGGGAGTTATGGGTGGAAGTGCCTGGGCAAGTATAGCAAATGATTTGGACGCAAAGGTAGTTATGTCATCTATACCTGAACCTGCTACATTTTTATTATTAACCTTAAGCCTGCCTTTTATACCTGCCTTTAGACGAAAAAAAAGAAAAAAGTGAATTATATATACCGAAAAGAAACTGGTTTACAAAAAAGTAACTACTCAGGTTCAGGGATTAAAGGGTTCAAGGTTCACGGTTAATCCTCTTATTCTCTAACCGTGAACCTCAGAACCATAAACGAACACAATTTTTGCAAACCTGATTTATTTGGGTATATCTTGCTGTGACACACACCTAAAAATGATACTGGACAAAAAGGTCTTCTTTGGCTTATACTGTGTGAATAAAGGGGGTGAAGATGAAAAAAACCCTTCTCTTTCTTCTAATAACCACTCTTGCTTTCTGTGAAGAGAGCATAAGACTGGTAGGCTATGATACCCAGCAATTTATAATATCGAGCTGGCTTTCTAAAGAAAACCTTCTTCCAATGAAGGAAACAGCCTCTATCCTTGAGGCAAGGCTTGATTATAACCCTATCACAAAAGAAGGCACACTTTCTAAAGGGAAGAGTTCTATAAAGTTTTGGGCAGAAAGGAATGAGGCCATCCTTGATGAAAAAAAGGTGCTCCTTGACCATTCTCCAAAGGTGGTTGCCGGAAGGGTTTATCTACCATTAGAGTTGGTAGAAAAGTTTTGTGCTAAATCAGGGGTTAATATCTGCTTAAATCCCGAGAAAGAGGAGCTGATTTTTACAAAAGAGGCTGTCTGCCCCATTCCCCTTAATAATAAAGAGAGCAAAGAAGGGTTTTGGCATAAGGTGGAAAAGGGTGAAAACCTTTGGCGGATAGCTCAGCAGTATAACCTTTCTATTCCTACACTTACAAGCCTCAATAATATTTCTGACCCAACCAGGGTTAAGGTAGGGGATAAAATCTTCATTCCGCAGATTGGCCTTCCACAAACCTCTACAATCAGGGATCAGGGATCAGGGATCAGGGATCAGGGAATATCCTCGAACCCCGAACCCCGAACCCCGAACCCCGATTTAGATGATCAAATCTCAGGAAAAATTCTCATCACCAACAAGGATGTTCAAGCAGCAAGGAAGGATACTGCCGTAGAGAGCAAGGGTGTTCAAATAACCAACAAAGACATTCAGGGAACAGATGGAAAGATTCCTGCAACAAACAGGGAGGCTAAGATAGCCAAGATTGATTCTCTGATAGAAAAAAAAGGTTCTCCCATCTCTCGGTTTGGAATAAAGAGAATAGTGATAGATGCAGGTCACGGAGGAAAGGACCCAGGTGCTTGCGGAAGGACGATTAAAGAAAAGGATGTTGTTCTGCAAATTGCAAAGAGATTGAAGGAGAAGATTGAAGAAGAGAGTGGAATTGAGGTGATTCTTACAAGGGATGATGATTATTATGTTCCCTTACCTGAGAGAACGGCATTAGCCAATTATAAGAAGGCTGACCTGTTTGTCTCTATCCATGCCAATGCCGCTTTTTCCAAAGGGGCAACAGGCTTTGAGGTCTTTCATCTCTCTACTGCTGCTTCAGATAGAGAGGCAGAGGCTTTGGCTGAATCAGAGAATAAGTCAATAAGGTTTGATGAGAAAGAGCTTAAAGATTATACCCACCAGATTTTAGCTGATATGGCTCAACAGGGGTTCCTCAAAGAGTCCGTTGAGCTTGCCTCAATCATTCAGAAAGAGGTGGTAAGCAGGCTTGATATGAAAGCAAGGGGAGTAAAGTCAGCCAATTTTTATGTCTTAAAAGATGCCCTTATGCCTGCTGTCCTTGTGGAGACAGGGTTTATCTCTAATGGCTATGAAGAAAGCAGGCTCAAAGACAAAAAGTTCCTTGCCTTAATGACAGATAGCCTCTGTGATGCTATTCTCAAATACAAAGAGTCCTACGAGACAGCCTTAAAAGAGTGATGAAGAAAGAGAGAGGGGCTGGAACCTTTCTTTTCTTTTTAGTTATAGCTATTGGCTTGGCTGCCTTATTCTTTCCAAAACCTGAGGGTGAACAGGGTCTTCTCTTTGACAAAGAAAAAAAGAAGGTTAAAATTTTCTTTGTAGATAAAGAGGAGGGGCTTCTTATTTCAGAAGAAAGGTCTATTCTTAAAGGCAAGAAGCCTGTTGATGAGGCAAGGGAGATTATAAAAGAACTGCTCAGCGGACCCACCTGTTCCTGGCTACAATCAGCTATTCCAGAAAATGTAAAACTCCGTGAGGTTTATATCCATAAACAGATTGCTTATGTTGACCTTTCAAAGGAGATAGTTGAAAACCATCCTGGGGGCTCGTCTGCTGAGCTTTGCACCATATACTCCATAACAAACTCTCTAACCTTAAACCTTCCTGAGCTTCTTGGGGTAAAAATATTGGTTGAGGGAAAAAGCCCAGAGACTTTGGCAGGACATATTGCCTTAGATGAGCCATTTATCTTTAATGAGGAGATGGTGAAGAGATAAGTAAATTTAGTAAGCGCTGCGGTAGTGTAAGCAAAGGAGATATGTGAGGAGATAAGGAGATTATTATAGAGAGATACGGGGATATTATTCTAATTTATCTCCATATCCCCTATATCTCCTTATCCCCTCACACTCTTGATGTATAGCTTGAACAGTTACTAAATTTATCATTTCAAATTAAAATTTGCATTTTGCTTTTACTAATATTTATAATGAGGTTCTTCGTGACCTCTATAGTGAATAGTTACATAAAAAGATGATAGACTTTGCAAAAATAGATGAGATTCTCTCTTCTTATAAAGGACCATCAGACCTTATCCCTATTCTCCAGAAGACTCAGGAAGAATATGGGCATCTTTCTATCCCTGCATTGCAAAGGATAGAAGAGAAAACAGGGATACGCGGTGCAGAAATCTTTGGGGTGGCTACATTCTATGCCCAGTTCAGGTTCAAGCCACAGGGAAAGAATCCGATCAAGGTCTGCCATGGCACAGCTTGCCATGTGAGTGGTGCGGAAAGGATAGAGGAGGCTTTGAGGCAGGAGCTTGCGGTAAAAGGAGATGAACCAACAGAGGACGGTCTATTCAGCTTAGAAAAGATTGCCTGTTTGGGATGTTGTGCCCTTGCCCCGGTGATTATGGTAAACAAAAAGTGCTATGGAAAACTTGAACAGGGCGGGATAAAGAGGGTTCTTTCGGAGTACAGCAAGTAACTATTTGCCGAGATAGAAGTGCGAGGTAATCGGTTATCGGTAATCAGGTTATCGGGTAATGTAGGAAAAGGTAATCAGGTAATCGGTGATCAGATAATTGTTTCTCTTACCGATTACCAATGACTGATGACCGATAACCAGGATTTAACTTCAGTTGGCTAAAGTGTTACAGGAGATAGGCAATGCCTGTATTAAAATTCAAAAATTTTGAAGATATAGATACGCTTGAGCGAGAAGGAAAAGGGATAAATTGGCACTTTGCTGCAGATAAAATTTACCAGCAAAAAGCCCTTAGATTTCAAATCAGGGTTCCTTTCCCAAGCGGAGTATATAAATTCAGAACCTTCAAAGAGGCTGAAGACTGGGAAAACAAGTGGTGGATAAAAAGTGGAACTGCTAAAAGAGATCACAAAACTTTGTGATGCACTCAATAATGCAAAAATAAAATATGTCATAGTTGGAGGATGTGCGATTATCCTTCATGGATACTATAGAACCACCCATGATATTGATCTCATAATAGAGCCATCTGCTGAAAATGTAAAAAGACTGAAAGAGGTTCTTTATAAAATCTTTGCTTCTAAAGATGTGTTTGATATTCTTGATGACGATGTAAGGCAATATACCGTAGTCAGATTTGCCCCTGAACAAGAAGAGATAGTAATTGATCTCATGGGCAAAATAGGTGATATTTCTTTTGAAATAGCCAGTAATGATATAGAAGAAATAGAGATAGAAGGGGTAAAGATTCCGGTATGCGGGCTTTCTACTCTGATAGAGACTAAAAAGGGAATAAGGCCAAAAGATAAAGAGGATTTACTTTTCCTTATTGGCAAGAAGGAATACCTTGAAAAACAGAAAATATGAAGATAACTATAGGTCTTTCAAGTTGCGGGATAGCCTCAGGGGCACTTGATATCATAGAGGCTATAAAGGCAAAGTTGCCCTCTGTCGAGATAAAGCAGACTGGCTGTATTGGCTTCTGCTATCTTGAGCCATTAATGGAGATTGAGGGGAATATGTATGGTTGCCTTACTCCAGATAAGGCGATAAAGATAATAGATGGCTATCTAAATAACCTTCCTCTTGATGAACCTCAAATAGACAAAGAATCCCTTCTCTCTGGACAACAGAGAATAGTCCTCAGAAACTGTGGCATAATAGACCCTGAGTCTATTGATGAATATATTGAAAAGGGTGGCTACCAGGCTCTAATTAAGGCAAGGGGGATGCCTCCTGATGAGATTATCTCCGAAGTAACAAAATCAGGGCTTCGTGGTCGGGGTGGGGCAGGCTTTCCCACGGGCTTTAAGTGGAGCTTAGCCAAAAAGGGAGAAGGACCAAAATATATTATATGTAATGCAGACGAGGGTGACCCTGGTGCTTTTATGGACAGGAGCGTCCTTGAGTCAGATCCTCACTCTGTCTTAGAAGGAATGGCGATTGGTGGCCTGGCGATGATCGCAGAAAAAGGCGTCATTTATGCCAGGGCTGAATATCCTTTAGCTATAAAAAGGTTGAGGATAGCCATATCTCAAGCAGAAGAAAAAGGGCTTCTGGGTGATTTTAAGATAGTGATAAAAGAGGGTGCTGGTGCCTTTGTCTGTGGAGAAGAGACAGCCCTTATTGCCTCAATTGAAGGGAAGCGTGGAATGCCTCGAATAAGACCTCCCTTTCCAGCGGTATCAGGGCTTTTTGGTAGACCAACAAATATAAACAATGTGGAGACCTGGGCAAACATCCCCTGGATAATCGCCCAGGGAGCTGAGGCTTTTGCCAGCATAGGCACAGAGGGTTCAAAGGGAACAAAGGTCTTCTGCTTAGCAGGGAAGGTAGAAAAGACGGGTCTGGTTGAGGTGGCGATGGGAATAAGCCTGAAAGATGTGGTCTTTGAGCTTGGTGGAGGGATTAAAAATGGCAGGAAATTTAAGGCTATCCAGATTGGAGGTCCATCAGGAGGGTGTATCCCGGAGGAGCTTTTGGAGACAAGGGTTGACTATGACTCTCTGACTAAGGTTGGGGCGATAATGGGTTCAGGTGGAATGGTTATCGTAGATGAGACAACCTGTATGGTGGATGTCGCCAGGTTCTTTCTCAACTTTACCCAGAGCGAGTCCTGCGGAAAGTGCACCTTTTGTCGGATAGGCACAAAGAGGATGCTGGAACTCCTCACCAAAATCACAGAAGGAAAGGGTGAACTAAAAAATATTGACCTTCTGGTCGAGCTTGCTGAGAAGATAAAGACGACAAGTCTATGCGGGCTTGGTCAGACCGCTCCTAACCCTGTTCTGACAACCTTGAAATATTTCAGGTTAGAGTATGAGGCTCATATCAAAGAAAAGAGGTGTCCAAGCCTTGCCTGTAGAAATCTTTTAACATATTCTATAGACCAGGCTTTATGCACAGGTTGTATGCTCTGTGCCAAGAAGTGTCCTGTTTCAGCAGTCTCTGGTGAGAAAAAGATGCCACACACAATAGACCAATCCAGGTGCACAAAGTGCGGGTTGTGTGCAAGTCTCTGCAAAGTGAAGGCTATAGGTGTAAGATAAGCGTTCAGCCAGTTAAAAGTAATTACTCAAAATCTTTTCGGAAATATTTAGCCACAGATGAACACAGAAGAGATATTTAGACACTGATTTACACAGATGAACACAGATAATTTTTAAATTTTATCAGTGAAAATCAGTGTAAATCCAAAGTCAAAAGAATAAGTGTTAATCCAAAGTATATCTGTAGCAAAAGTTATTTTATTTTTCTGTGGCTTTTCCACAATCCTAAATTTTATGAGTAGTTATGTAAATATGATGTAAAAAAATCCAAAGTCTATCTGTTTCATTGGTGTCATCCGTGTGCTATTTATGTTATCTATAGGATATGAAACCGATATTTGTCACGGGCACAGATACTGGTGCAGGAAAGACCGTTGTCTGTGGGTTATTGGCAAGATTCTTGAAAGAGAAGGGTTTCAATGTTGTCATTCAAAAGTGGATTGAGACAGGGGATTCTGATTCTGATATTGAGCAACACAGGATTCTGTCAAATATAGAGCATTTTCAGTATGCCAAGCACATCCTGCCTTATAAATTTAAGTATCCTTCCTCCCCACATCTTGCCTCTGCTATGGAAAAAAGAAGGGTCAGAAAGGAGAAGATAAAAAAGAGCTTTCTGTTTCTACAGGCTGAATTTGATGTAGTTATAGTTGAAGGAACAGGTGGAGCTCTTGTTCCTTTTAATAGAAAGGAGCTGGTAATAGATATAGCCAGAGAGCTTGGGCTTTCTTCACTTATTGTCGCCAAGAATAAACTTGGTACAATAAACCATACGCTTTTAACCCTCGAAGCACTGAGGACAAGGAATATGGAGGTTTTAGGAATAGTCTTTAATGATGGGGAGAAAGAATCGGCAATTTTAGCGGATAACCCAAGGATAATCAAGGCTCTCTCTAAAATTAGGGTATTTGGAAGGATGCCATATCTCAAAGACCCAGATAAGCTCTATGAGAGCTTTAAGCCAATAGGAAGTAAAATATGGAGCTTATTGAGAAAGACCTAAATGAAATTGATTTGCAAACCTGATTTATTTGGGTATAGTTATGAATAACAACGAAACAAAGGTTAGGAAAAAGGGTTTTATCCTTGCTTTGGGGAAGTTTAAGGTTATTATCGCTATAGCAACAAGCATTCTTCTTGTCCTCTGTTTTGTGTGGGTTACCAGATATTCTCAAACAAAACGGGTAAATAAATTGATTCAAAAAGAGATAAAAGATTCACGGACAGTTGATGACTTACTCTCTGCCCTAAAAAATAAAGACCCATTTGTCAGATGCGATGCAGTAAATGTAATGGTAAAAATAGGTGCTCCAGTAGTTGAACCATTGATTTCTACTCTGAAAGACGAAGATTCAGATGTTCGAAATTGGGCAGCAAATGCACTGATAAAGATAGGCACTCCTGCAGTTGATGGTTTGATCTCTTGCCTGAAGGATGGAAACTGGAAGGTACGAAAAGAGGCAGTATGGGCACTTGGAGAGATAAAGGATGCTCATGCAGTTAAGCCTCTGATCTCTGTCCTGAAGGATGAAAACAAGGATGTCCGATTTTGGGCAATAGAGTCACTGGGAAGGATAGGTAATCCTGCGGTTGAGCCCCTGATCTCTGTTCTGAAGAATGAAGAGGCTGAGGTGCGAAAGAATGCGGCAAATGCATTAGGAAAGACGAAGGATGCTCGTGCAGTTGAACCTCTGATCTCTGTACTGAAGGATGATAAGGATTTTGCTATCCGAAATGAGGCAGCAAATGCCCTGGTAGAGATAGGCACTCCGGCAGTTAAGCCTTTGATTACTGAACTGAAGAATGAAAATGCGAATGTCCGAGATTGGGCAGCATGGGCACTTGGATATATAAAAGATACCCGTGCAATTAAGCCATTGATCTCTACCCTGAAGGAGGGAGATCGGAATGTCCACAATGAACAAGCAGAGGCACTGGTAAAGATAGGCACTCCGGCAGTTATGTCCTTGATCTCTGCTCTCAAAGATGAAGATGCGGATGCACGAAGAGAGGCAGCAGAGGCACTTGGAAAGATAAAAGATACCCGGGCAGTTGAGTCTTTAATCTCTGTACTGAAGGATGGGGATCGAGATATCCGAATGAAGGTAGCAGTGGCACTTGGAGAGATAAGAGATCCGCGAGCAGTTGAGCCTTTGATCTCTGCCTTTAAGGATAAAGACCAAATTGTCAAATATGTGGCAGTAGATGCCCTGGTGAAAATAGGCACTCCAGCAGTTGAACCTTTGATTGTTGTACTGAAGGATGAAGATGCGGGTGTCCGAAGCGGGGCAATAGAAGCACTGGGGAATATAAAAGATCCCCAAGCAGTTGAACCTTTAATTTCTGCCTTGAATGATGAAGACTCTAATGGACGAAATAGAGCATCAGATGCTCTGGGAAATATAGGTATTCCAGCAGTTGAACCATTGATTTCTGCTCTGGAGGATGAAAAATGGTGTGTACGAAGTGGGGCAGCAGAGGCATTAGGAGAGACAAAGGATCCCCGGGCAGTTGAACCGTTGATTTCTGCTCTAAAGGATGAAGAATTATATGTCCGAAAGGCAGCAGCATTGGCACTTACACAGATAAAGGATTCCCGGGCAGTTGAGTCTTTAATCTCTGTTCTGAAGGATAAGGATTTAGTCATTATATCTGATACTTATCCATTCTTTATTCGTAGAGGCGAACCCTTCTTTGAACCTATTCTTATTGAGGCTTTAAGTGAATATGGCAATGCAAAGATGGCTCAATCTTTTTTTAATTGTGAAAATAGGAGATTGAAAGAAGCTACCCGTGTCTGGGCAACACAACACAATTATACGATTGACATTTTAGGTTGTTATAATTATAAGTGGGGAGAAAATAGGCGATAACAGATCTGTTTTTGCTACCAAACCCAAATCAACAGCATTAAAAATTTCTGGGTTTATGCTAAGATATGCTAAGAGTAGTGGTAAAAGATTTCCATCAAAAGAGTGGACAATTTCCTCTTTGCTTTTATACTATGAAAATATGAAGCAAATTCTGTAATCGTTTAGTATTCTTCAGCACAAAACTTGCTATTCAGTACAAAATCAAACATCTTTCAATTTGCAATGATAAATGCTAAAGAGGCTATAAAAGGTAGCGGCATTCCAATATTAGATTGAAAGGAGAAAAGGAGACGGATTTCTTTATTTCCCTTTCTTGAACCCAGAACATAGAACTTCTCCAATAGGAAGTAAAATATGGAGTTTATTGAGAAAGACCTGAGATATACCAAAAATAAATCAAGTTTGTAAAAGAAGCTGTCTTGATGCAGGGCTTCTTTGCAAAGACTACCACCCCAACCTGAACTTAGCAACTGTCCTCTATAACCTTGGCACAAAACCAAAGTCTGAAAGCCAAGGAGACCCATTGCCCCCTATCATTACAAAAAGATTGACAAGCCAATGAGCCTGCCTTATACTTTTTTTGAAGAAAAGGAGGCTAAAGACCAATGCATACCACAGAAACATCTCCACTTCTTTGGGTTATTCATAATGTTACAGAGAATCCGGTGAAGATGGGTTGGATAGTCTCTGGTGTACTCATCCTGCTTTCTATCCTTGCCACAAGAAACCTGAAAGAGCGTCCCGGAAAGCTACAGAACATCTTTGAGTTTCTAATAGAGACTCTCAGTAATGGGATTATTGGAATGATGGGAAAGGAGGGTCTAAAATTTCTTCCGTTGTTTGGGACACTCATGCTTTTTGTCTTTGTCTCTAATTTTGTAGGTTTAATCCCAGGGTGTGGCTCTCCAACAGGGAATTGGAATACAACCATTGCCTTAGCCCTGATAGTCTTCTTCTCCACCCATTACTTTGGAATAAGGAAAAAAGGCTTTGGCTATTTTTCGCACTTCCTATTCCCCATCAGATTCTGGAAGACAACGCCATACCTTGCTCCACTAAACCTTTTAGCTGATATTCTCTTTATCTTCATCCACTTAATGGGAGAATTAGCAAAACCCTTCTCCCTATCCCTGAGGCTCTTTGTCAATATGTTCTCAAAGCACATAACCCTTCTCTGCCTTGCTTCAGTGGTTGTCCTCTTTGCCAAAACACCAGTCCTCTATCTTCTCACCTTGGGTATCCCAGTCCTTTTACCACCAGCAATAATGGGGCTTGGGGTAATCGGCTGTGTTGTCCAGACCCTCATCTTTGTCCTGCTATCCATGATCTATATCGCCAGTGCTACTGAAGAAGAGCATCACGGGTAGCTTCTAAGTAAACACCTTCAAATTTCGTAACACTTTAGCCATCTGAAGTAAAGACTAACCACAGAGACACTGAGACACGGAGAAATAAAATATAATCACGAAAACACGAAAGAATGAAAACCAGAAAAAAATATTTTTAACCACAAAGAACACGAAGAACACAAA
>JAZDOR010000142.1:0-3999 GCA_043798435.1 bacterium | reverse complement strand
CTTGTTTATCAGTTCTTGTAGAGAAATGATCACCGTAGTTGTTTTGGTTTTAGCTCCCACTGCTTGCTGAGCCTCTTCCAGGAGACCTTCGGGTAATTGCAATGTTGCTCTCATTCTATCCTCCTTTTACATATTATTTATACATAATTGTATCATTAAAATATGCTTTTATCAAAGATTATTCTACCTCCACAACAAAACTTACTGTGCCTGAGGATGCTGGAGAAACTTGTGGGATGAGCCACTTTATCTTTGTAGCTTTATCACTTAGGGTAGCCTGCCAGCCTCCGTTATACCAATACCTGACCCCCGACCCCTTTTAACACGCAGTGCTCCGGCAACACCTCAATGATATTAACATCCTCTGCAGTTTTCTCCCCTATGTTCTCATAGATATGGGAGAATACTAACCTTTACCGCAGATGCTTCTGAGAGGAGGAGAATCAGAAGAAAGAGGGTTATTTTATATCTACTAAGAAGCGTATCCATCCTTTCTCTCCTGGCTCTATACTGTTTATCTCCCACTGTATCTTCTCTGTCTTGTTGCTGAATGAAGAATTCCAGTAGCCCTGGTAGTAGTAAGATATATCAGAGGGCTTTGATGAAGAAGCCCCTTCTTTCAGTATGCAACCTTCCGGGATAAAGTCTATTATTGTCACAGAGGTTGCAGTTCCATCACCTTTATTCTCAAAGTTTATGGTGTATGTGAGGATATTGCCATTTTTATTGTAAGATTTCTGAAGGGATACATCAGGCTTTTTCTCTCTCATTATCACAAAGTAGTCTGTTAAACTCTTCGCTTCAGCCTCAGCTAATACACGAACTATATTGTTTTGCTGTGTGTTCACAATGAAGATGGCTGAAAATGAACCGAGGTTATCAGTTAGCACTGAGGCAATAGTTTGGGTTGTTCCAAACCTTATTGTAAGGGGAGTTTCTGAAGGGAATCCTCCTCCTCTCACAGTAACCTCTGTTCCTATCATTCCTGATTGAGGCAATAGGGATATCTGTTTTGTTCCATACTCAAAGATGGTTTCATAGAGGATGGGAGACTTCTTTGGCTCAGAGGTTGAGAGTACAGTTCTGTATTGAAGATAGGAGTTGCAGGATATATCATCCCCATTTTTCACCTCTTTCCAGGCAGACCAGGAGTTATCAAAAGAGGAAGTATTTCCTGTCCTGATGGAGAGATTGAGAGATGTATGATAGGGAATTGTCTCATTCCAGAATATCCTCTTGTAATCTTTTTTTGGAAGAATAGATGAGGTGTATGTTCCAAGGGTATAATGGTCCCCTATGTTCTCAAAGATGGTGCAGTCTCCTGGGTTATTTCCTAAGAATAGGTCCAAGTCTCCATCATTATCTATATCAGCAAATGCTGGCTTTGGACACTCAAATGGCCCTTCCCAGGGTATCTTCCATGATGGGTTGATGGAGAACCTAAATGATGTTGGCGAACCTATATTTTCATAGAAGAGAAGGGTCCCATCAACCCCTCCCATTCCAACAATCAGATCATAATCTCCATCCTGGTCTAAGTCCTCTAAGATGGGAACACCCACATATATAGAGGGTGTTCGTAGCAAGGTAAATGATAGGTCCTGCCTCTTTTTCCAGGAGGGAGAAGACCTTGTTCCAATGTTCTCATAGTACCAGGCTGTTCTTGTTCCAAATATATGTGTTTCTACAACAAAGGCATCATAATCGCTGTCATTATCCATATCAGCAAAGGCTGGGGAAGCAGCATAACCGAATATACTTATCCTTGGAAGGTCAAGGGAAGGGTCTCTCTTAAATGTAGGAGAACCTGCAGTTCCAATATTCTGATGGGCATTGAGGTTTCCTGCAGCATCTCCAAAGACCATATCAAAGTCAGAGTCAGAGTCTAAGTCCACAGGCCTGGGGATTATTGGCTGGCCAAACTCATATGATGCGTCAGTAGGTCGATAAAAATACCATATAATAGTAATACCTTTAATAGAATAAAAGGATGGGGATTCTGGGCAACCGACATTAGTTATACCGATAGCCCAGTCTCCATTACAGGAGTTCCCATTTCCCCAGCACATATCATAATCTCCATCCTGGTTTATATCAACAAAAGATGGGCAGGTCTCGTTGGCTACCTCCTTTTCTCCCTCTTTTTCCCATTTATATTTTTGACGATAGCGTATATCTGGGTTTGAAGAGTCTACATCTAACACATAAACAAGATTTCCAAAGTCTCCATACAGGAATTCAAGATAGCCGTCAGAGTCTATATCCCCTACATTTATATAAGGGAGGGCATTATGTCTTCTTGAATATAGGCCACGGCCATATTCCTCCCACAAAGGAGAGGTTAGAGAGCCTATGTTTTTATACCAGAAGATAAATTCGCCCTCAGCCATTGCAACATCTAATCTTGAGTCCCCATCCCTATCAAAGAATATGAGATTAAAGAGAGGGCCATGCATAGTTCCAGATACAGACTTATAAGCCTGTCCTGTAAGGTCCCATTCTGGTTTGTTCCAGAAAGGAGAAGACCTTGTTCCATCGTTCCTCCAGAAGCATACATATGGTTGAAGATATCCAGGAGGGGGTGGACCGCCCATATTCACATCATTTATCCCTGCTATGGCAAGGTCAATGTCAGAATCTCCATCCAGATCACCAGGGGCTGGAATAGAACAGACTGGTAGTTTTATTGTCATCGTTGCAGCTACTGGGAAAGGAGGAGGCTCCCAATCAGTTCTTCTATTCCAGATTGATGCTCCTCCTGTCCCTATATTCTCATAAGCAGATACCTCTAAGGTAGAGTAGGGTGGAAAATAACAGGTCTTTCTTCCAACAAAGAGGTCACAGTCTCCATCCCCATCAAAGTCTATTAGCCTTGGGAATGCCTCGTTCTCTGAAATGATAAGACCCCAGTCTTCCCTTTTCTTCCAGCAGTCATAAGGCTCCTTCCTTGTCTTCTCATAGGCTGTGATGGTTGAATATGTTCTGTAACTTGACTCTTGAATAATCATATCCATATCTCCATCCCTGTCCAAGTCTCCAACTGCAAATAACCTGGCAGACCTTGGTGGTGTCCATTCCTCCCTGAAAAATACAGGCCCCTTTGTCTTAAGCTTAAGAGAGGCAGGAAGAGAATCCTGGTATTCTTCTATGGCTAATTTGCTAAAGGTTAGGTCATCTGAAAGGGTGCCTTTCCTCCAGTCCATCAACCTGTAATCCCTTTGTTCTTCAGCATAGAGAGAGAAGGGAATAAGTAAAAGCACTAAAGCTATCTTTTTCATCTACTTCACCTCCACGGTAAAACTTGTTGTGCCCATCTCACCCGGGGCAACTTCTGGGATTACCCACTTTATCTTTGTTGCAGACTCACTAAGGTCTGTCTGCCAACCTTCGTTATACCAATATCTAATCCCTAATCCCTCATCCCTCATCCCTTTTAACACGCAGTGCTCCGGCAACACCTCAATAATACTCACATCCGTCGCTGTCCCTGAGCCTTCGTTGGTATAAGTGATGATGTAAGTCAAGGTTCCTCCTTGGGTAACATATTTCTTATCGCAAGTCTTCCTTAGAATGATATGTGCCCCGGAGAATGTAGTAGCAGAGGCAGACTCAGAGTAGATGCTCTCATTCTTTGCTTTATCGTATCCGGTTATCGCATAGCAATAGGTAGTACCATCAGTTAATCCGGTATCTGTAAAACTTGTCGGATTGCCTACATCTGAGACCAGATCGTAGCTTCCACCCTCTGTTACATAAATGTTATCCAAACAGCCATCTTGCTCATAGAATCTTATACTGATCGTATCCACTGATATTGCCCTCTCTTCCGGGTCATTGATGGAGAGAATCTCCCTTCCGTCCAGATACCCTGTAACTCTCTTCGGACTGAATTCAATTCGTATAGTATGCCAAAAATATAAGTTATAACTGCAACTCTGTTGAGGTAGGGTAGCAGATAGAACAGTTATTCCTTTAATCTTCTTCTTTATATATGCTTCC
>JAZDOR010000141.1:0-2556 GCA_043798435.1 bacterium | reverse complement strand
CTTGTTTATCAGTTCTTGTAGAGAAATGATCACCGTAGTTGTTTTGGTTTTAGCTCCCACTGCTTGCTGAGCCTCTTCCAGGAGACCTTCGGGTAATTGCAATGTTGCTCTCATTCTATCCTCCTTTTACATATTATTTATGTATAATTGTATCATTAAAATATGCTTTTATCAAAGATTATTCTACCTCCACAACAAAACTTACTGTTCCCATCTCACCCGGGGCAACCTGTGGGATTACCCACTTTATCTTTGTGGCAGATTCAATGAAGGTTGACTGCCATTTGCCTTCTACCCAATAACTTACCTCCACATTTTGCATTTTGCAATTTGCATTTTGCAATTTGCAATGCTCTGGTAACACCTCAATGATACTTACATCCGTTGCTGTCCCCAAACCCTCATTGGTATAGGTAATGGTGTAGGTCAGGGTTCCTCCTTGGGCAATATACTTCTTATCGCAGGTCTTCTTCAGGGTGATGTGGGGAGTATAATCCCGCCTGGCTAAAAAGTCCTGGATTATATCAATATCCACATACCCCGTCCAGCTTCCTGGAGAAAAGGTGAAATGGACAGGCACAGGCAGGACTGTATAGGTTCCAGGCAGGAGCTGTGAGAATGAATATGTGCCGGACTCAGTGGTGGTGTATGTTCCATTAAAGGAGCCCTTCAGGACGAGGTTCACACCAGAGACAGGTGAAGATTGATCATCTGCTATCTTACCCTTAATAGAGTAGGTTGGAAAACTGCTCTTCTGACTCTTCCATATCTTGAACTCATCCATAGCGGCTACGACGCCTTCACCTGCGTAGTTAATCCTGAATGTATTCCCCATCCCCAGACAGCCTGTATAACTTTTTGTTCCTCTCAGTTGGCTATCAATATAAAGAGAGCAACCATCAGGTCCCCAGGTTACGGCAATATGGTGCAACTCTCCAGCCTTCCAGGAGATATTTGTAGCCCACAAGTCAACCACAGAAATTTTATTTATCAGAAGACTAAACCTTATATTATCAAGATACTTTGAGAGAGTGGTTCTGTTTCCGGTATTATTGTCATCTGGAAATTCAAGAAGGGTTTTGCTTGTGTATGAGGCAAAATCCATAGTAGTTTTCATCCAGAATTCAAGTGTGCCGCAACAGGTACCAATATTATCATAAGTTGGGAAATAGGCTTCTCCATATAAACCTTTATTATACCTTGCCTCCTTAAACTCTCCACTTTTTACAGCTCCTCCCCTGCCAATGATAGGGAAGGCAACATCCTTTGAATCTTCTAAGTGGCAGAGGAAAGAGAGATCAGGGTCAACAGGAGAAGGATTTTCATTTATGTATTTGTTATACCAGTATACGAAGAATGAGGAACTCCTTAAATACTGAGCCATCTGCTTTCCCATCCAGGGACCTGCCCAGAGTGTAGTAGCATCAAAGGTACGGATGCCATATCTCATATACCTTTCATTCTTTGTCCAGTCCCAGGCCCAGCCAAAGGCTACAAGAGTCCTTCCATTATTACCATAATATATCTCATTCTTGGCCAGGTTATATGGACACATCCTCACCCAGAAGCTATCTGTCACTGCTTTTTTTGTCGTATCATAAGGATTGGTCCCTTCACAGGGGACCCAATAGTAATCTATTAAGAAATCTACAGCCTTAATGATTGAATCCTTAACCCTTTCGTCTTTAGTAACCTCCCAGTACTTTATCATAGCCTCAAGGAGTAGACCCATCATTTCTGAGCAGGCACCTGTATGTGTGCCTATCTTTGGATAGTCACAGCAACCATTTTGCCTCCAACAACCCAATTCTTTGTCCTGCCAGTCAAGGAGCATATATATCAGCAGTTTTGCAGAGTCTAAATAGTATTTCTCACCCGTTGCTTGATAGACAGCAACAAGAGAGAGCAATGGCCAGCCTGTCTCCCGTTCACACATCGTCCTTAAATAATCCAACTCATTCTTTGCAATCCAGACAGACCAGGTACCTACACTCTTAGCTACCTCTAAAGAGCGGGAATCCCCGGTGAGGAAGTAATAGTAGACCAGAGACTCATTCCAGAAATGACCATAGTTAGGCTGTCCCTGATGGTTGCTGCTAAAATGGCTATAAACACGACCGGAATCCTGTTTGATATCAACATCCATAAGGTGTCTTGTGGCTGCCTCTCCATAATCAAAGTAGGCTCTATTTCCTGTGCGGGCATATTGTAAGAACCCGGCATAGCCACCATCGTATTCAAGATTGGCCCAGTGGTTGCCTGACCAGCCAAAGCCTCCGTTTCCATAATCTCCATAGTTGAACATCCCATAGGTACCACCCCAATATTCTCTATTTACAAACTCATTCTTCATATTACTTTCAACCATGGATTCATAAAAAGGGAATTTAGTCGGGTCACGAGGAGAAAGTGGACCAAATGCCTTAGAATCACAATACCATTCTGGAGATGTTGCAGCTAAGAGGGGCCTCTGGAAACCTTTCTGGATCTCATTGGATTTGGCTTGTGCATAATCTCCTGAATGAAAGTAATAGAGGAGCTCATGGGTCTTTGCCC
>JAZDOR010000042.1:0-11132 GCA_043798435.1 bacterium | reverse complement strand
CGTGTCCGTTTAGCGTGTCCGTGTAATGAAGAAATCGTGAGGACGTGTCCGTTTAGCGTGTCCGTACAAAGAAATAACGGTTATGGATAACGGTCACGGATACCGAAATTTTACGGTCACGGATAACGGTCACGGAGGACGGTTTATATTCTTTGTGTCTTAGTCTCTTGGTGGTAAAATCTTTTTCTTTTCCATTTTTCCTACTATTTTCCCTTTTTCCTTGGTTACACTTCACTTGAGTAAATAAATAGTTACAAAAAATTTTTCTTTTGACTTCATCCTTAATTGATTGTTATAATCTTCTCTATGGAAAAGATTAGAGTTGGTATTGTTGGGGTTGGGAATTGTGCCTCATCCTTGATTCAAGGGATAGAGTACTACAGGGGAAAGGGTTCTGCCATTGGCTTGATGCACTTTGATTTAGCAGGCTATAAGCCCGAGGATATGGAGTTCGTTACTGCCTTTGACATTGATAAGAGAAAGGTGAATCGCGACCTCTCAGAAGCAATCTTTGAAAGACCAAACTGCACCAGGAAAATCTCAGATGTCCCCTTTATGAATGTCAAGGTGGAGCTTGGCTTTCTTTTAGATGGCGTGGCACGGCATATGCTCAATTACCCGGAGGAGCAGACCTTTGTGATAGATGAATACTTAGATGACTTTGTTCCTGAAGAGAAAGCTGCCAAAGAGATGCAGAGGATTGTGGAAACCTTAAAAGAAAGGGGTGTAGAGGTGCTGATAAACTACCTTCCAGTAGGCTCTCAAAAAGCCGTAGAGTTCTATATGGAGTGTGCCTTAGAGGCAGGTTGTGCGGTCATAAACTGTATGCCTGTCTTCATTGCCTCACACGCTGAGTGGGAGAAAAGGTTCAAGGAGAAGGGCATTCCTATTATAGGTGATGATATTAAATCGCAGGTTGGTGCAACCATTACACACCGTGTTCTTACCAAGCTCTTTGAGGACAGAGGGGTGAAGCTTGAAAGAACATATCAGCTGAATACCGGTGGAAATACAGACTTTCTGAATATGCTCAATAGAGACAGGCTTGCCTCAAAGAAGATAAGCAAGACTCAGTCTGTCCAGTCTCAGTTATCAACGCCCTTAGCTCCTGAAAACATCCACATAGGCCCATCCGACTATGTCCCCTGGCAAAAGGATAACAAGGTCTGCTTCATCAGGATGGAGGGAAGCGGGTTTGCTGATGTTCCCCTTAATTTAGAGCTCAGGCTATCTGTTGAGGATTCGCCGAACTCAGCAGGTGTGGCTATAGATGCTATAAGGTGTGCTAAGTTAGCTCTGAATAGAAAGATTGGCGGGGCTTTAACAGCTCCATCCTCTTACTTTATGAAGTCTCCACCTGTGCAGTATTCAGATTCTGAGGCAAAGAACCTGGTAGAGGAGTTTATCAAAGGAGACATATCAAGTTAAATCTACAGATTCACAGATTAAAAGCTGATCTCTTTGAAAGCCACAGATTCACAGATTAAAAAATTATTCTTTTTGTTATTAATGAGTTTTTCACCAAAGTTTACAATTAGCCCTAATGGACATTTAGATATGGCTAAACAATTAATTACCCAACTATAGTGTTCATCAACTATTCCTTTTCTGAATATTTCATAATATTTCATACTTTTAATCTGTGAATCTGTGGCATTTATCTGTAATCTGTGGCATTGAATCTGTGGCATTTTATTTTTGCTACTTAGTAGTTACATTAATTTTTGAGTTAATTCTCAAGGGAGGTAGAAAAATGAAGAGGTTTTTATTCGGAATTTTGGGTTTGGGAATGGTTTTGGTATCTCCTGCTTATTCTGAGCTAACCAAACAGGATATTGAGGAGATACGCAAGATTGTAAAAGAGGAGAATAATAACTTAAGGCAGGAAATGAAAGCAGAGATTGGTGGCTTAAGGCAAGAAACGAAGGCAGAGATTGGTGGCTTAAGGCAAGAAATGAATGCAAGGATGGATGATACAAATAGAAGGATAGACGATATGAAGGATTTTATGTTCTGGGGTTTTGGGCTTCTTTTGACCGGGATGATTACCCTGGTTGGCTTTGTTTTATGGGATAGAAGGTCTGCTTTACAACCAGCAGTTACAAGGCTTGAAGCACTTAAGGTAAGGGAGAATGCCGTTGAGGAAGCACTCAGGATATTTGGAAGGAAGGAGCCAGCTATGCTTGGTGCATTAAAGCAGGTTGGGCTATAAAAATGATCAGATTTGGCGATAAAAATAACCTGTATTGCTCCTTCTGCGGAAAGCCAAAGGAGGAGGTTGAAACCCTGATAGCTGGTCCAGGGATATACATCTGCAATGAGTGCGTAGAGCTCTGCAACACCATCTTAGAGGCAAAAGAGAAGAAGGTAGTAAAGAAGAATAAAAAGAAGACACTCACGCCAAAAGAGATAAAAGAGAAGATTGAAGAGTATGTTGTCGGTCAGGAGAAGGCAAAGAAGGTTCTGGCTGTAGCCGTATATAACCACTACAAGAGAATAAACTCGCAGCAAGATGATGGGGTGGAGATTGAAAAGAGCAACATCCTCTTGATTGGACCAACAGGCTCAGGAAAGACGCTTCTGGCTCAGACCTTAGCCCGCATCCTTCATGTGCCATTCGCTATTGCTGATGCTACATCTTTGACTGAGGCAGGCTATGTTGGGGATGATGTTGAAATGATTCTTTTCAGGCTCATCCAGAGTGCCCAGGGCGATGTCCAGAAGGCAGAGAGAGGGATTATCTATATTGATGAGATAGACAAGATTGCCAGAAAGAGCCAGGATACAGCCTCCATCACCAGAGATGTCTCAGGAGAAGGTGTTCAGCAGGGACTCCTCAAGATAATAGAAGGGACAATGGCATATATTCCTCCCAAAGGCGGAAGAAAACACCCTGAGGTGGAGCTTATCCCCATCAACACCCAGAATATATTATTCATTTGCGGAGGTGCCTTCATCGGTCTTTCTGAGATTATTCAAACAAGGCTGAAAAACAAGGTTTTGGGTTTTGGACGGAGCCTTCATAGCAAAGAGGAAAAAGGCGAGATGCTCTCCTTAGTTACTCCAGACGACCTTCTCAAGTATGGATTGATTCCTGAGTTTGTTGGAAGACTGCCCATTGTCACCACCCTCTTTTCACTCTCTTGCCAGGATATGGTCAGGGTGTTAAAAGAACCCAAAAATGCCCTCATCAAGCAGTATAAGAAGCTCTTTGCCTTTTCCGATGCTGGCCTGGAGTTTTCTGAATCTGCCATTACTGCTATAGCTGAAACAGCTGTAAAAAAAGCGATGGGTGCCCGCTCTCTTAGATCAATCATAGAAGAGATAACCCTTGATATGATGTTTGAACTGCCATCAAACAAAAAACCAAAAGACTATCTTATCACCGAAAAAATGGTCAGGGAAGGTGTTGTAGAAAGGACACTGTTAAAAAAGACGGCATAATTTTATAACTGAACTTTTGCGTTTTTCGGGACGGTTCACCTTTGTTTGAAATCTTGAGGTTAAAAGAAATTAGAAATTTGAAATTAGCACAGAAGCAGAATCTTTTCTTCCCAATTTCTAATTTCCAATTTCCAAAAAAAATCATAGGGAAAAGGCTGAAAATGAACCGTCCCGAAAGATTTCTTTTCCTTATCTTCAATCCAAAATCCCCAATCTAAAATCTAAAATGTGGAGCTAAACACATAGAATTTTACTAAATTACATTTCTTTTCGATATAATACAAATGAAGTGGTTATTGCTATTATGTCTTGTTTTGGTAGCAGGATGCACAAAGGAAGAAAAGAAGGTGCAAGTCTTGAGCCCAGGATTTTCTAAGACTGTTCTCACCTCATCTAAGAATGGCGAAAAGACATGGAAGCTGATGTGTGATAATGTCAAAATAGAGGGGAAAAAGACCCATCTGGCAAAACTGACGCTTCTTCTTTATAAAGACAAGAAAATAAGTAAGATTACTGCAGATAGCGGTATCTTAGACCAGGATAATGAAATAATTGAGTTATTTGGTAATGTTGAGGCATCAGAAGAATTAGAAAAGATTAAACTCCAAACAGAGAGGCTTACCTGGAATGAGAAGGAAAAAAGGCTTACAACTGAGAAAGAGGTTATCCTGCAAAAAGAAGGGCTGATATTATCTGGAAAGGGCTTTGTAGCAGAAGCAGACTTCTCCTCTATGAAGATAAAGGATGGGGTCAGGGTAAAATTCAAGTAGACGAGAAATATGGTTTAGAGGTATAATTCTTCTACTTGCTTACTAATTGGAGAGGTGCCAGAGTGGTCGATCGGGGCTGCCTGCTAAGCAGTTGTAGGGTGCATAACCTTACCCTGGGTTCGAATCCCAGCCTCTCCGCCAATTATTCGTTCAGGGTAGATCAAAGGGCTTTTTGTAGATGGGACGCAGGCTTCTAAACACTAACCACCAACCAAAATGCAAAGCGTAGATAAAATAAATAGGATAAAAGAGGGTTTCTCTCATTTGAAAATCGCAGGGATGGGTGATATATCTCGGGTCAAAAAAGGGATTGAGGCTGATAGAGAAGCCTTGAGAATATTCAGGCTTTTTGGCACCTCTGGTATCAGAGGAAAAACAGCGGATATCTATCATCAAGTGGTCAAGGCTTATGAGAACGAGACCATTATGAGCCCTGAACTTGCCTACCTTTACGGAAGGGCTTATGGACAAGTAATAAAAGAGGACAAAATGCCCCTTAAGGTATGGGTAAGTATGGATCCAAGACCTTCCAGCATTGATCTGGCTAAAAGCTTGATGGAAGGGCTTTTAGACGAAGGAATTGACACCTTTTTTAATGGCGTGGCTATTACTCCCACCGCTTCTTTTTATCCTTCAGGCATCATCATCACTGGCTCGCATAACTTGATAGAGTGGAATGGAATCAAGGGTTTTATAAATGGTGTGCCCATCTCTTTTGACCTGGAATGGAGAATAGAGAAGGGTTTCAGGGCTATGGAGAAATTAGAAAATGAAGGAATGATGATTCCTCTTGAGCAAGATAGAGGGGTTTTTCAGGATAACTCAGATGAGGTTTATATAAGGTATCTGGCTCGGGCAAGAAAAGAGGCACAGGATAATAATCAAGTCATTAGTCATCAGTCATTAGTCATTGGGAAGGAGGAAGGAGTCATTAGTCATCAGTCATTAGTCATTGGGAAAGAGGATAATTTTGCTGGAGCTATTATTCCCCTTGATTTGGCTTATGGCTCTGCAGGTTCAATTATAGGGGTCAGGGGTCAGGGGTCCGGGGTCAGGGAGGAGAAAGGAGAAGCAGGGGTCAGGGGTCAGGGGTCAGGGGTCAGGGAGGAGAAAGGAGAAGCAGGGGTTGGTTTAATCAAAAGAATAAGTCCACAAATAAAGGTGCTTTTGGAGACAGGGCTTATAGTGGTTGGCTATGGGACAGAGATAGATGGAGAAAAGACAAACTATAGGATAGGTGCTGGGTATCCTTATGGAGAGACGCCTCATAAGATAACAGAAGGAGAGCTTGTAGCCTTTGCCCAGGCTGAATATGGGTATGGTGATGGTCTCAAAAGGAGCTTTTATTTTCCGAAAGATTATATGTTCAAAGAACCTTCTTTAACAGAAGATGCCATAACCTTTTGTGATGGAGAGAGGGCTTTCTTTAATGTAGATGGAGATACTGGGCTACTGGAAGGTTTGTTAAATGAGATTGAGGGCAAAGAACTTCTGCCTGCTGCTTCAGTTGACTGTGATTGTGACCGTATCTTGGTAACCAGCGTTTCCTTATCTGGCAAGGTTGTGCCATATTTATCTGGCGATATGATGATGCTCCTCTTTGCCCTTAATCTTCCATCCGAGATTAAAAAGGTGGTCTTTACAGTAGAGAGCGGTATGTCTATAGCTAAACTCTTAGAGAAGAAAGGCATTGAATATCAGGAGGTTACAGTAGGAGACAGAGCCATTGCTGATTACATTATGGAGGAAGCAGGGTTAGAAGAAGTCACCAGTCACCAGTCACCAGTCACCAGTCAGGAGTCAGGATACAGAATACAGAATACAGAATACAGGAGTCAGGAATCAGGAGTCAGGAGTCCACAGTCAACAGTCCACAGTCAACAGTCCACAGTCAACAGTCCAAGGAACTGCGGTATAAAATAGCTGGCGGTGAACCATCCGGGCATATGATGTTTTCCGCAGAGGAGGAAGGCAGGTTAGTCTTGATTGATGACCCTATTATCACCTACCTGAAGCTCTTAGGTATTATGAGAAAGGCGGGCAAGGATTTTGATAGCCTTGTTGCTGAGATAACCAATGAAGCAGAGGAGGTTTTTACTGCCAGAAGACCAGAGGCTTGGGCAGGTGTGCCTTATGGCTCTGGAATCAGCCTCAAAGAGAAGATTAGCCTGGAGTTAAGGGAAAGAGGGCAGGAAAGGTTGATTCTCACCCCTTATGCTAAAGGGTTTATTAAAAGGTATATTGAAATATTTGCGGAAGGGTATATTGAGGCATATTACAGGAATATAGAGGAGAACAAGAAAAGATATCCCCGGATTAAAACCTTATTTTCTTTGCAACTAAAGGAAGAATATGAGATTAAAGAATGTGTTGACCTGATACCTGTTTGTATAATTCAACTTACATCAGAGGGGGTTCTGATTGAGGCAATAGAGGTGAAACTGCAGGCGACTAATAAGAGCTGGGCAGGTCCAGCAGACATCAACCTCTCTTTCTATGCCAAGGATAGAAAGGGTAGCTTGCAAAAAGCTGGTGGGGTTATCAGCCGCAATTCAGGCACCAGCCCCAAGAATTCTGCCTACAACAAGCTCTGGTTTGAGCATTATCCCTCTGGGCAGAAGATAGGAAACCGTGTGATTGAAGAGGTGACCACTAAAATGGCAACAAAGAGGGCAGAGTTTACTGATACCTATGTGAGGGAAGTGCTGAGGCAATGAAAGAGCGGTAAATAGGGGGGACAGTTACCTATTAAAAACCTTGAAGGAAAAAAGGAACAAGTTCATTTTTCTTAACAAAGAAAAGAAATCGTGAAATAAAAATAGATTCTTAAAACAAGGAGGCGATTAACTATGACATCTACTGCTATTGTTACGGTAACAAAAATGATAGGGTCTTTACCTGAAACTACACAAGACCAGGTAGTAGAGCATCTATATGGCTATATTGAAGACTTGCAAGACGAGATTCAATGGGATATCGCATTCAAGAAGACACAACGACAGCTTGTTACTGCTGCACAACGCGCCAGGCAGGAAATTGCTGAAGGGCATGCGAATCCAATGGACTATAATCAGTTATGAAATCAACGATCCAATTCATATTTAAGTCTGCTATTGATATTCTGTAATCCAATGGACTATAATCAGTTATGAAATCAGCGACCCTGCCATCTTTTTGGACTGCATACAAGTTTCTTAACGATATCATTAAGCGTAGCACCAGAAAAGCCTATCGTTTGTGGGCACAAAATCCTTTTCATCCATCCTTGCATTTCGTAACACTTTACTCATCTGAAGAAAAGATTAACCGCAGAGGTCGCAGAGGACACAGAGAAATAAAATATCTACTTTGAATTTAACCTTATCCATAATTATCTCAGCGAACTCTGCGTTCTCTGCGGTAAATAATTCCCTTTTACTTCACTTGGGTAAATAGTTACTGCATTTCAAATGTATTAACCACGAGGAAAATATCTGGTCCGTGAGAATAACACTTGGATATCGTGCCATCGGCATTTTAGAAGATGATACAGTTACATGGTTTTGGATTGGTAGTCACAACGATTATGAGCGATTTTTCTCATAAAAATATCAACATTTGGTTGAGCAAGGAGGTGTTAAGGCAATGAAAGTAGAAGATGGGTTTGGTCTGCTTAATGTGGACGAGAAATATAAGTGTGAGGCACTGAAAAATATCAATATATGGCTGGGCAAGGAAGAATACAAGCCGCAGATTGTTGACTTGATAGTCAGGCAAAAGTGGGATATGCTTTTAGACAGCTTCTATCAGACCATTCCATTTGGGACTGGCGGTAGAAGGGGACCAGTAGGAATTGGAACAAACAGGATAAATCCCTGGACGATGACTACCTCTGTGCAGGGTCATGTGGAGTATATGAAGAAGAGTCTCGCCAAAGGCTCAGTTTCCCCACTCCCCACTCCCCACTCCCCACTCCCCACCGACTATATGAAGAATAATCTCGCCAAAGGCTCAGTTTCCGTAGGGATAGCCGATGATGCAAAGAGATTTAATGACTCAAAATGCGTCTATAAGGATATCCCAAATCCTGTTCTGGGTATCACCTCAAGAGACCTGTACTATGTAGTGATAGCCTATGATGTGAGGGTATTTAATGACCTGAGAGGCATCTATAATAAGGATATCCCAAATCCTGTTCTGGGTATCACCTCAAGGGACTTGGCCCATATTGCGGCTCAAGTCTATGCCGCAAATGGCATCACTGTCTTCATCTCGGACAATTATCTCTCTACACCAGAGTTATCATTTTTTATCCGCAGGATCGGGGCAGATGGCGGGCTGAATATAAGCGCCTCGCACAACCACCCCGATGATAATGGCGGCAAGTTTTATGATAACCGAGGGGGCCAGGCAATACCACCAGAGGATGAGGTAATGGCTAATCTTGTAGAGAAGTCTGGAGAGCCAAAGATGATTGATTATGAAAAAGCTGTCAAGGATGGGCTGATCAGACCCATTCCAGAAGAATTGCAGAAAGAGTATATTGCCCTGAACCTCAGCTTATCCTTACGAAAAAAGGAAAGATGTGCCAGAGTAGTCTTTACCCCACTACATGGAACAGGGTTAGCAACTGCAAGCAGGGTATTAAAAGAGGCAGGTTTTTCTGTTGTTGATGTTGAGCAGCAGTCTATTTTAGATGGCAATTTCCCTTATGTTAAATATCGCATCCCAAACCCTGAGGTTCCAGAATCTATGGAATTGGCGGCAAAGTATGCCAAAGAGCTAAACGCAGACATTGTCATCTCTACAGACCCGGATGCAGATAGGATTGGCGTAATGCTCCCGGACAACAAGCAAAACTGGGTCTTTTTGACTGGCAATGAGATTGCTGTGCTTATTACCCATTATATCCTGAAGACTAAGAAGGAGTTGGGAACCTTGCCAAAGAATCCAATCTTAGTCAAGACAGAGGTTACCACTGAGCTTATCTCTAAAATAGGGGACAGTTTTTCTGCAAAGACTATCCCGGACCTCTTGGTTGGGTTTAAGTATATTGCGGATATTATCTATCAGCTTGAGATAAAAGGCGATACAGAAGATTTTATCATAGGTATGGAAGAGAGCCATGGAATCCTGGTTACCCCTGAGATTCGTGATAAAGATGCGGCTGGGGCAGCACTCTTGCTGGCAGAAATGGCATCTTACTTCAAATCTGGCGGCAAATTGCTGCATAATTATCTGAATGATATCTATAAGGAGTATGGGTATTATAAAACCCATCTGGCTATGACCGTCATGGAAGGGGCTACTGGAATGGAAAGGATGACCGTTATCCAGAAAGAGCTGCGAAAAAACCCACCGAAAGAGATAGCCGGCATAGAAGTAATAAGTGTTGTTGACCATTTGGATGAGAAAGGAGTCTTTGGTCCGATTAAGTCTAAGACTGATGAGTCTGCTCGAAACTTTCTCATATTTAAGCTGAAAGATGGGACGAAATTAGTCATCCGACCCTCAGGCACAGAGCCAAAGAACAAGATATACATAGAGGCAAAAGGCATTTTAGCTGACAAAGATGAGATTGACAGAAGTGTCCTGGCGATGAGTGACGATTTTACCTGCAAAATGCTGAATATCATAGGCGTCAAATTGCCTGCTTATGCCTTACGAATATCAGGCCTGGTCTCATTGGATAACAAGATAGACTTTGTAGAAAGGTTTCTGCCTGAATTTGCTCAGCAGACAGAGATGGTTTTATCAGGTGAAAGAAGTGAAGAAGAGATAATTGGATGGCTGGATAAAAGGCTGAGCAGGTATGGAAAGGATGCCAAGGGATTAGTGGCGAATGGATTAAGAAGGTATATTGAGGATGAAATCAAAGGCTTAATGGAAAGTGACTTCAAATATAAAATCCTGAAAAAGGAAGAACAGCTATTTTTTTGAGGGAAAGATACGCATTCAGGTAGTGTAAGAAAAGGAGATGTGGGGAAGGTTAATAGAAGTCAGAATTCAGGAGTCAGGAATTAGAATACAGGAGTCAGAATATTCTTAATTCTGTATTCTCTCTCGTTTCCCCATTATCTCCTTATCCCCCTTCTTACACTTCTGATACATAGCCTGAATACTTACGGGAAAATTTGAGAAAGGTTTTGGTTTTGGGGATGGTTTTGATAAATCTTTTTAGAAACCGATTTATAGTATAATTAAGGATGGAAGTGAGGTTTTAATGAATACAGTAACAATAGAGAGCGATAAGCCTATGGCGATTATCTCTATAGAGGAGTATGAAGGTATGAAGGAGACAATTGAGCTTCTTGCCCAGAATCCTAATTTAGGTTTTGAGCTTAAGGAAGAGCGGAGGCGAATGGAGGAAGGGGAACATATCTCTTACGAAGAGTTCAAAAATGAATAGAAATTTGAAGATTTCAAGGAAGGTTTTGGTTTTTAGAAGGAGGAGATGATGAAAAAAATTTTAGGATTTGTTGGGATTTTGGTTTTGGGCTGGGCAAATTTTGCCTTTGGAAAACCTATAGATTCTGATGTAGCCAAGAAAGTAGCTACAAGCCATTTATATGCACAGGAGCATTTTTTAAGAAAAACCCACATTTAGCTCCAAAGGTTTTTACTAAAGGGCAAGGGTTCTCTATCCTTGAGTCTCAAGCTTTGAAAAAGACTAAGGGTGTGCCACTTGCCTATATCTTTGATTTAGCACCCGAAGGGTATGTTGCTATCTCCTCTGATACAGATATCCGCCCAGTAATCGCCTATTCTTTCAAAGGTAAATTCCCTATAGAAGAATCTTGGTTCTTTCTTATTTCAAGTGGGTAAACCAACTTTACTATAGTCCAATTTTCCTGTAAGCATATAGATTATTGTCTTGAAATTTTTGAATGTTTTATATCCTCTTGCTTTTGCCTTCGCTGCTTGCACCAAGCTGTTAAG
>JAZDOR010000041.1:0-9221 GCA_043798435.1 bacterium | reverse complement strand
GAAAAATAAAATAAATCTTGCCACAGATACACACTGATTAACACTTATTCTTTTGACTTTGGATTAACACAGATTACACTGATAAGAATTAAAAAATTATCTGTGAGTATCTGTGTAAATCAGTGTCTAAATATCTCTTCTGTGTTCATCTGTGGCTAAATATTTCCGAAAAGATTTTGAGTGGTTACGTTGGAATAGATGGATTCAAGACCTATAGGCATATTTGACTCAGGGATTGGAGGGGTTTCTGTCCTTAAGGAGATACGAAGGCTGCTTCCAGGGGAGGATATTGTCTATCTTGGAGATATTGCCCGAACACCTTATGGAACAAAGTCTGCTTCACTCATTAAGAGATATTCTGAGGAGGCACTCAATTTCCTTGCCAAAAAGGATGTAAAATTGGTTGTTGTTGCCTGTAATACGGCAAGCTCTGTGGCTATTCCCCAGCTTAAAGAAAGATTTCCTGATATTATTGATGTGATTGAGCCTGCTGTGGCGAAAGCCGTGAGGGTGACCAAGAGCAAAAAAGTAGGTGTTATCGGCACAAAAAGAACGATTGAGTCAGGTGTCTACCAAAAAAGACTTTTAGAGTCTGACCCAGAGATTGAGGTGATTACTGCTATTTGTCCTCTATTTGTTCCATTGGTTGAAGAGGGATGGCTTTCTCATTCAATAACAAGGGATGTGGCAAGAGAGTATCTCTCTCCATTAAAAGGAGAGGTTGACACACTGATTCTTGGTTGCACACATTATCCCTTTATTTTCCAGATAATTAAAGAGGTAACGGGTGATGAGGTAGAAATTGTTACCTCCTCAGAGGCAACAGCCTCAGTCTGCCAGCAATACTTGAAGGAGAAAAATATGCTCTCTCACGAGGGCGGAAGGATTCTCTTCTGCACTACAGATGAACCCGGCTGCTTCATTGAGACAGCCTCATCTTTCTTGCAGATTGATATTGATAGGGTTGAAAGGGTGGAACTTTAGGAAAAATGGTAATCAGGTTATCGGGTAATCAGGTAATGTAAAAAAAGGTAATCAGGTAATTGTTTCTCTTACCGATCACTGATCACTGATCACTGATTACTGATTACTGATCACTGATTACTGATCACTGATCACTGATTACTGATTACCTCTTACTTGATAACCGATTATCATCAGGGGCTAAAGTCTTACGAACTCAAGAAGTCATCCTTGAGTGTTCTGATAACCTGCCTTTTACGAAGCCTTGACAAAGCCTTTGTCTCTATCTGCCTCACCCCTTCTCTGGTAATACCGAGTTTCTTTCCTATCTCTTCCAATGTATGGGGGTGTTCTCCCTCCAGTCCAAACCTCATTTTAATGATGGTCCTATCCTTTTCAGAAAGACTACTTAGAACATCTGAGATCTGATCCTGTAAAATTTGGAGAAAGACAATATCAGCTGGAGATGGTCTCTTTTTGTCCTCTATCACTTCAAGAAGCAAGGTTTTTCCATCCTCATCAATAGGTGTATCAAGGGATATGACCTCTGTCTTCTCAGTAGCAGTCATAATATCAATCACCTTGTTAAGAGCCATGCCCATCTTAGTGGCTAACTCTTCCATGCTTGGAGTCCTTGCCAACTTTTGGGTAAGCTCCTCCTGTGCCTTCATTGAGCGGTTGATGGCTTCAAAGATAGAAGCAGGTAACCTGATTATTCTGCTCTCTGTAGCCAATGCCTTGAAGATTGCCTGTCGTATCCACCAGACAGCGTATGTAGAAAAATGATAGCCTTCTTTATAGTCATATTTATCAACTGCCCTGATAAGCCCAATATTTCCTTCGTTAATCAAGTCAAGAAAGCCCATATTAGAATAACCCGCATACCTTTTGGCTATGGTCACTACAAGCCTCAGATTTGCTTCAATCATCTTCCTTCTTGCTGTATATAATATGAATTCTCTCTCGGAAAACTCCTTTTTTAACCCTGCAAAATCTCCACTTTGAGGTGAGTTCTTGAAAACCTCAGCCAGTCTCCTTTCTGGAATCTCAAGCTCCTTTGCTATTTCAGAAAACCTCATCCTTTGCTCTTCCATCTCCTTACAAAACTCTATCTCTTTTTCGTGAGATATAAGGGGAATTTTGGATATATCCTGAAAATACAGGCTGGTAGGATCGGAAATTTTTTTACCCTTCTTTTTTTCCGCAGAATCAACAATCTCTACCCCTTCTTCTTCAAATCTGTTGAACAAATCCTCTAAATAAGGCGACCAGACAGCATCATTGGTAAAAATCTGGTTTACCTCATCATAAGTGACCCATCCTCTCTCTTTTCCCTTCTTGAGGAGCTCTTCTGTCTTTTGCTCTATTTCTTCTCTTAAGTTCATTTTAATTTTACCTCTTTAAATAAATATTAAGGAGAAAGGGGGAAATGGGAGAGAATACAGAATCCAGAATTCAGAATCCAGAATAAACAAGTTTTTTCATTCTGAATTCTGACTCCTGACTCCTGAATTCTGTATTCTATTAACCTTCTCAATTTTTCTTTTGTTGCACATCTTAAACAATTGCCTTTCCTCGTAGTTGATCTATTGCTTCCTGCACGGTAGAAATCACAAATTTTATCTCTTCTCCAGTATTTTCTGTTCCGAGAGAGAATCTCAGTGTAGAAAATGCCTCTTCCTTAGATAACCCGATGTTCTTTAGAACATGGGAGGCTTCCGAGGAAGAAGAGCTACAGGCAGAACCAGAGGAGACGGCAATTCCCTTTTGGTCTAAGTGGGTGAGCAATGCTTCTGAAAAAACCCCTCGGAAAGATATAGATGTAGTTGTGGGAAGCCTCATCTCTCGAGAGCCGTTTATCTGAATATCAGAAATCCTTTCTAATATTCCCCCCTCAAGCAGGTCCCGCAACTTCTTTACCTCCTCCATTTTATAAAGCTCTAAGTTAGCAATCTCTGCTGCTCTTCCAAATCCCACTATTCCTGGTATGTTCTCTGTGCCTGGCCGCATTCCTCTTTCATGTGGTCCCCCATAGGTTATTGGTGAAATCCTTGAACCTTGCCTTATATAAATCGCTCCAACGCCCTTTGGTCCATATATCTTATGGCCAGATAAAGAAGCCATATCTACTTGCAATTCATCCACATTAAATGGAATCTTTCCTACAGCCTGAACAGCATCTGTATGGAAATAGACTTTATCTTTGGTTGTCTTGCCATTGTTATATTCAGCCAGCCTTTGACCTATCTCTTTGATTGGCTGTATAGCTCCTGTCTCATTGTTGGCTGTCATAATGCTTATAAGAATAGTCTCTGGTGATACTGCTGAGAGAACATCATCTGCAGAGACTATTCCATCTTTTTTTGGCATAATATAAGTTACCCTGAATCCCTCCCTCTCTAAGGCAGAAACGCAAGACAAAACTGCGTGATGTTCAATAGCTGCGGTGATTATGTGCTTGCCTCTATTCTTATGATAGCAGGCTATCCCCTTTATAGCCAGGTTATCTGCTTCTGTTCCACTTCCAGTAAAGAAGATTTCCTCGGGATTTGCAGAGATTAGATGGGCTACCCTGACCCTTGCCTTTTCTAAAGCCTCTTTTGCCTCTCTTCCAAAACTATGCTGGGAAGATGGGTTTCCAAATATCTCCGTGAAATACGGCAACATCTCCTCTCGAACACGAGGATCAACGGGTGTTGTAGCATTATGGTCAAGATATATCATTTGTCTATAATCCATATCTAATCTTTTTTGCAAGTTTATATTATTACTGAAAAAAATGGTTTTGTCAATTTTTTTTGACAGCCTGTTCTTTATTCTGTATAATAAACTCAATCTGATAATAGATTATTGGTAACACTTTAGCCAACTGAAGTGAAGACTAACCACATCATTTCAAATTTAGCATTGCAAATTTAAGGAAAGAAATTTTGAAATGCTAAATTTGCAATGAAGTTTTTTCAAAGAACACTTCACTTGGGTAAATAATTACGATGAATAAAGTAGCCCTTCTTGGCAGACCAAATATAGGAAAGTCAACCCTCTTCAACCGCCTGCTTTCTGGAAAGCATGCCTTTGTTGATAAAGAAGCAGGAACA
This sequence comes from bacterium, assembly GCA_043798435.1. GTDB lineage: Bacteria > UBA9089 > UBA9088 > UBA9088 > JAGUXG01 > JAGUXG01. The sequence continues at coordinate 5,160 of JAZDOR010000041.1, read as the reverse complement.
ACAAGGGATAGAAACTATGCTGAAACGCAGTGGGATGGAAAGGCTTTCACCCTTATTGACACAGGTGGAATAAGGATACGGGAGGCAGGACTTGCTGAAAGAATCAGGATTCAATCTGAGATAGCCCTTAGCGAGGCAGACTTTATCATCCTGCTTTTGGATGGGAAAACAGGATTGATGCCAGAGGATTTAGAGGTATTGAGGCTCATCAGAAAGAAGAATAAACCATTCTGCATCGCCGTCAATAAGAAGGACAATCTTCCATATAATCCAGCTGACCTTTCAGATTTCTCTAAATTGGGCTGTGATACAATCCCCATCTCAGCTATTGTTGGAATAAATATCAATACCCTCCTTGATGAGGTTGTAAAAAACCTTCCAGAGACTTCCCCTGAAAAGGAGGAAGAGCTTACCAGAATAGCCATCATCGGCAGACCAAATGTAGGAAAATCTTCCATTCTCAATAGGATACTGGAAAAAGAAAGGTCTTTAGTTGATGAGGTTGCTGGAACAACAAGGGATACTGTCTCTGAAAGGTTTATCTTCAAAGACAAAACATTGCTCTTTTTAGATACAGCAGGGATACGGAAGAAAATAACCTCTAAATTAGAAGCGGCCTGCATAGCTGGTGCAGAAAGGTCTATTTCAGGAGCTGACATCTGCTGGCTTCTTATAGATGCACAGGAAGGGATTGGGCTGGTTGATAAGAGATTGGTGAAATCTACTGAGGATAAAGGTTCAGCCCTTATCCTTGTGGTCAATAAATGGGACTTGAGCCAGAACCCAAAGGTAGATTATCAAAAATGGGTAGAATCTCATCTCCCCTTTGTTTCCTCTCTGCCGATAGTCTTTACCTCGACTATCACCGGAGAAGGGATTAAAAACCTCCTCAAGGAGACCGAAAAACTTTCAGTGTTATACTCTATGAATATAAAGACCAATCCTCTAAACAGGCTTTTAACATCAATCATAGATAAGGGTCCAGCCTCAACCTTTAGAGGTAGATCCTTAAAGCTCTATTATGCCACCCAGACAGGCTTCTCGCCGCCGGCATTTACCCTCTGGGTAAACAGTCCATCTCTTGCTACTTCAAACTGGTTAAAGTATATTAAAAAGGCTCTCGTGGCGAAGCTCGGTCTTTTGTCCGTTCCTATCAGAATCTATCTCAAAGAGGCTTAAAATAATGATAATAAATTAAACCTCTATCTCTCCATACCTTGTGGCACAGCAGCTCAGGGTTAGGGCTAAAGGAAGGAGACCAATATGAGTGGGATATTCTTCTATATTGACAGAGAGGGCTGTTGTTTTGCCACCTAAGCCTGCTGGACCTATTCCAAGCTGGTTTATTTTTTCCAATAGGCTTTCTTCAAGTCTGGCTATCCTTTCATTTTGATTTCTGACCAGACCCCTTATCACTGCCTTCTTAGAAAGAAGAAGAGCCTTAGCACTATCCCCTCCAATGCCAATGCCGATAAATAAGGGTGGGCAGGCAAAGGCAGCCTTTTCTTTGGTATGAGTTAGAACGGCCTCAGTGATTGCCTCTTCTGTATCTGTGGGTCTCATCATCTTCAATAGGCTCATATTCTCAGAGCCTCCACCCCTTATCAGAAGCTGAATCTTCAGGCTATCACCACTTCTTATCTCTGTGTGGATAATGGCAGGTGTATTGTCCTCTGTGTTCTTTCGTAAGAGCGGAGAGCTTACCATAGACATCCGTAAATATCCCTCTGTATATCCCTTTCTCACCCCAGAATTTATGGCAGAGTATAGATTTTCTACCTTTACATCTTCTCCCAATTCAACAAAAAACAGGCAAAGCCCTGTATCCTGACAGATGGGAATCTGCTTTTCTTTGGCTATTCTGCTATTTTCAATAAGGATGGAAAGAACCCCTTTTGCCCTCTCATTAATTTCAGATTCTTTGGCAGAGAGCATCGCAGAGAGGAGATCTTTTGGCAGGCTGTAGTTTACCTCCTGAACAAGGGAAGCTATCTTTTCTGTGATAAGACCTGCATCTATTTTTCTCATACAAGCTGACTCTCTTTGAGAGAAGAGATGAGTTCGCTGACCATTTCCTCAGGTGTTCCAGAAAGAATGGTTCTGCCCTCTCTTTTGGCTGGAGCAAAAATCTTGATTACTTGGGTGGCGGAGCCAGCAAGCCCACAGAGATTTGGTTCAGCATTAATCTCTGAGGCAGAAAGCATTAGAATCTCTGCTTTTTTACTCAAGAGTTTTCTCTTCAGGGATGGAAGCCTTGGCTCGTTTGCCTCTTTTGTGACGGTGATAAGTACAGGAAGTTTTGCCTCAATCTTTTCTATGCCATCCTCCAACTCCCTTTTGACAACTATTCTTTTTTCATTTATCTCTGGGCTTTCACAGACATAAGAGATATGAGGAATGCCAAGCATCTCAGCCACCTCTGGCCCTGTCTGAGCCGTATCTCCGTCTATAGCCTGTTTTCCACAAATAATCAGGTCAAAATCCCCAATCTTCTTTATAGCCCTGCTCAATATATAAGCCGTAGCCAATGTGTCTGAACCAGCAAAGAGCCTGTCTGTGATAAGATAACCTGAGTCTGCCCCAAGGGATATAGCCTCTCGCAAAGCCTCTTCTGCCTGAGGCGGTCCCATTGTTATCACAATCACCTCACCGCCATATTTTTCCTTCAAACTAACCCCTGCCTCAATAGCGTTCTGGTCAAAGGGGTTGATGATAGAAGATACACCCTCTCTTATTAAGGTGTTCGTCTTTGGGTCTATCTTAATATTTCCTGTCTCTGGAACCTGTTTTATACAGACGATAATTTTCATTTCTTACTCTTCACGCCCCAGATTATATACTGGAATATTCTTTCTGTCAATCAAGTTTTACTGAATGTTTATAAAACGGCAAGGCTTAAGCAGAAAGGCTCTTTCACCAAACAAGACCACGGAAGAGAGGCAAGGATGAATCTTTCTGGTCTCTTTCGTTAGTCCAGAAGAAAAGTCAATCAATACTTATTTAGAGATAGCCATAGCTTTAGTGTCGGAGAATTTCCCTGCCTTGAGCTGGTAGAAGTAGAGGCCATTTGCTACCTTCTGGTTTGAGTTATTGGTGAGGTCCCAGCGAGCAGTACTGTTTTGCTCTAAGGATTTGTAAAACCTCTTTGGCTTGTAGCCGATGTCTATATTTTTTACCACCTGACCAAGGATGTTATAGACCCGTATCTCAACCTCTGCTCCCTCTGCCAACTGATATGGAATCCAGACGCCTTCTCTGGCTGGATTTGGCACTGATTGGAATAGGGCAGAATAGGCAGGACCTGCTGGTTCTATCTGGATGGTATTCTTTGTATGGTTAACCAAATTTCCATAGGTGTTTCCCAAGAACGAAGAAGATATCTCTATTTAACTTGTAGGGTCTTCTACTAAAGCTCTAAATTTTTGATATCAACAATCTCAAAATCCACTGTAAATGTCCCTCCCTTTTTTGCATAGACTGCTTGCGGCACAACCCTTAAAATGGTTGTGGCTGTTGCACATCGGTTATATTGCTTGTGCAGGTCAGGGTGCCTGGCTGATACCAGCCAATGACATTCCCTGGCATATCTGCCGCAGACTCAAATTGGCCAATCGTCCCATTGTTTGGAACACTTGCCACAAGGATATCCCTGTCTCCCCCATTTACTAAGCTACAGAAACCCTCTGAAATCCCAAACCCCATCATAACCAATCCCATCAAAACTTATTTTACCTTCTTATCAAAGAATAAGCAACCTCCTTTGCCCTGCGGATAATCTCCTCTTCTCCATCTACCTTTCTATTTTCCATAAGGATTTTGCCATTACAGATTGTTGTCTCTATACAAGATGAGTTGGCTGAATAGACAAGGTCGCTGATGAGGTTATAACCTGGGGTAAGCTCGGGTCTATTCAGGTCAATCAGAAGCAAGTCTGCCAGATTACCTTCTTTTATCTGGCCACAGGGGATATTAAAAGCAGAAGCTGGTGCTTTTGTCGCCATATCAAAGATCTCCTGGCAGGATAAAATCTCTGGGTCAGAGTAAGAAAATTTTACAAGGAGCGAGGCAAATTTCATCGCCTCTAAGAGGCAAAGGTTATTGTTAGAAGAAGTGCCATCTGTCCCAAGAAGGCAGGCAAGCCTATCTTTCATCTCCTTATACCTGAAGCATTTGCCCACAGCAAGCTTCATATTGGAAACAGGGTTGAAGACTACTTTTACTTTGTGCTGGGACAGTATCTCAATCTCCCTGTCAGAAAGCCAGACAGAATGACAGGCGACAATGTTTTGCCCAAGAAACCCTATCTTTTCTAAATATTCCACAGGTCTTACTCCATTCTTCTCCAAACAATCTTTCACTTCTTGCTCTGTCTCAGAGAGATGAATGTGGACGAAAAGATTATTTCTATCGGAAAAATCCTTTGCCCATCTTAAAGATTCTTCTGAGACAGTGTAAATGGCATGTGGACCAAGGCTAAAGATTATCCGCTCGCTATAAGCCTTACTCTTCTTATAAAGTGCCTCATTCTCCTCTATCTGCTCCCTCTGTTTATTCTTATCCCCAAAGTCTATGAAGACAGAGGATATTGAGGCTCTCATCCCCATCTCTTCTACTGCCCTTGCTATCCCTTCCCAGTGCCAGTACATATCCTTAAAAAATGTTGTCCCTGACTTTATCATCTCTAAGCAGGCAAGCTTTGCCCCCCAATAGACATCGTTCTCTGTGAGCTTTGCCTCAAGTGGCCATATCTTTTTGGTAAGCCATTCCATCAGGGGCAGGTCATCAGCATATCCCCGAAAGAGCGTCATTGCAGAATGTGTATGGCTATTTAGAAATGAAGGAATTGCAGCCTTATTCCTTCCATCAATAATCTTATCTGCAGCAACATTAAGGCTTTCCCCTATCTTAGCAATAAGGTTCTTCTCAATGTATATATCACATTCCTTGCCTTCTAACTGGACATTTTTTATTAAGATGCTCATCTTTAGCAAAAATCCAAATTCCAATTTTATGGGTAATTATACCCAAGCAAATCAAGTTTCCAAAAAAGTTATGAGTTAACTGCTCAAGGTTTAAGGTTCAAGGTTCACAGTTCAGGGTTGGAGAAGGCGACTTAAACGGTGAACCATGAACCCTGAACATTGAACTCTGACAACTCAA
>JAZDOR010000038.1:0-11088 GCA_043798435.1 bacterium | reverse complement strand
TAAAATTGAAGGGAAGATTATATGACCATCATTTCCAAGACAGATTGCAGTAAGGGGATGGAGATACTTGTATTATCTCCACATCTCCCTAATCCCTATATCTCCTTATCTCCTCACCTTTTCTTACACTACCTGAACACTTACATAATAATCAGACTGAAATCAACAGAGGGCGCAGAATGAGTCAGTTTTCCGCAGGAGATAATATCAGGAGCAAGCTCTGCAATCTCTCTTATATTTGATAGTTCTATATTTCCTGAGACCTCTATCTCAATATTCTTTGCTTCTCTAATAAGTGTTATCGCCTTTTTCATATCTTCCTGGCTAAAGTTATCCAGCATAATCCGAGAGACACAGCAAGAAATAGCAGTTTTTACTTCCTCTAAATTTTCTGTCTCCACCTCAATAAACCTCTTTGGGTGTAGCTTCCTTACCCTTCTTACAGCCTCCTCTATCCCTCCTGCGATGGCAATATGATTCTCCTTTATCAGAATCTCATCAAATAACCCAAACCTATGGTTTTCACCTCCACCTGCCTGAACGCTATACTTTTCCATCCTTCGTAAGGTTGGCGTCGTCTTTCTTGTATCGTATATTTTGCTTTTACCGGCCACAGCATCTACAAACCTTCTGGTCAATGTGGCAATGCCAGAGAGCCTCTGGAGGAAGTTCAAGGCAGTTCTCTCTGCAGAAAGAATAGCCCTTGCTTTGCCTGAAACGAGCAACACTCTATCACCAGAAATTAAGCCTTCTCCATCCTCTTTCAGTCTTTTTATCCGAAGATTATGGTCTTGTTCAAGGAAACAAGCCTCAGCAATATCTATTCCAGCTAAGATACTATTCTCTTTGGCTATTATCTCGCAATCTACAGAATATCCCTCTGAAACAATAGCTGATGAAGTTATATCCTCTTCTCCAGCATCCTCAGTTAGAGCCATCCTTATGATAGCATAATCTTCATTGCTCAGTTTATACTTCATCTCTACCAAATATTGTCTTCAATTATACCGAGAATAAATCAGTCCTTGCAATAAACTAAATAAAATTCAGTAGTCAGAATTCAGGAGTCAGAATGAAAAACCTGCATCTATTCTGAATTCTGTATTCTGAATTCTGTATTCTGTCATTATAAAGATATTTTGTGTCTATATCAACAAAAAAGGCTATTGAAAAATTCAATTTGACATATTTGACATATTTGTAATTATTATATTACTATATAAAAATCTTTAAGGAGGTTTTTATGGCAAAGAGGATTGTTGTTTTGGGTGGAGGAACGGGTGGGACGATTGTCTCAAATAACCTAACGAGGCATTTGTCTAAGGACTGGGAGATTACGGTGATAGATAGGGATGATAATCATATCTATCAACCAGGCTTGCTCTTTGTCCCTTTTGGGATTCAGAAGGCAGAGAGCCTTGTAAAGTCAAGAAAGAAAAGGCTTTTGCCAACTGTGAAGTTTGTGATGGATGAAATTACCCATATTGACCCGGAGAAGCGTGAGGTAAGGACAAAAAACCAGATATTTCCATACGACTTCTTAATCATCAGCACAGGATGCAGAATAGCACCAGAGGAGAACGAAGGCTTGATGGATGCCTGGGGAAAGAATGCCTTTACCTTCTATGGATTAGAGGAGGCTAAGATTCTCCATCAGGCAATGAAAGAGTTCAGGGGTGGAAAATTGGTGATGAACATTGCCGATCTTCCATTCAAATGCCCGGTAGCTCCTATTGAGTTTATCTTTCTTGCTGACTGGTACTTCAAGAAACGAGGAATCAGAAATAAGACAGAGATTGAGTTTGTCACACCCCTGCCAATGGCTTTCACCAAACCAAAGGCAGCCTCTGTCTTTACTGAAATAGCTAAAGAAAAGAATATCAAGATGACCACGAACTACCAGCTTAACTCGGTTAATGGCAAAGAAAAATATATTGAATCTGCAACTGGGGAAAGGGTAAATTATGACCTCTTAGTGATAGTGCCAAGCACCATAGGAGAAAAGGTTATAAGCGACTCTAAGATGGATGATGGGATAGGCTATGTCCATACACACCATAACACACTAAAGGCATTGAAGTATAAGAGGGTCTATGTAGTTGGGGATGCGACAAATGTTCCGACAAGCAAGGCTGGCTCTGTTGCCCATTACGAGGCAGATGTTGTTGTTTTTAATATTATGATGGAGATATTGGGCAAAGAACCTGAGCCGATATATGATGGACACTCAACCTGCTTTATCGTCTCTCAAAAAGGGAAATCTTTGCTCATTGACTTTAGCTACAGGATAGAGCCACTCTTTGGGAAATACCCAATCCCGGATATTGGACCATTCTCTCTTTTAAAAGATACAAGAATAAATTGGCATGGAAAGTTAGGCTTTGAGTGGATATACTGGAATGTGTTGCTTTCTGGAAGGCACCTTGGTGCTCCTCCAACCTTAACTATGGCTGGAAAGGAGGTGGGGTAATGGCTGAACTATTGGTTTTATGCACATCTGGATTGGATGACCCGAATAGAAGCTCTCTGGCATTTCTCACAGCAAAGGCAGGAAAGGAGAATAGGGATGAAGTGACGATATTCTTAGCCAATGATGCAGTCATCTTTGCCAAGAAAGGAATAGCTGAGCAGGAGACAATACAGGCTGTAGGACTGGCTTCATTCAAGGATGCCTTTGAGATATGCCAAATCTTGAAGATTCCAATGCTGGTCTGCAAACCATGTGCAGAGGTAAGGGGAATAGGAGAAGGAGATCTGGTAGAGGGTGCAAGATTCTCTGGGGTCTATGACCTGGCTAAACTTGCCGCCAGAATGAACACCGTCTCTTTTTAATTTCAATTCTTTCCATAGCTCTTGAGGTATCTCTTTGCTTCCAGGATAAGGTCTTGCCTCTCTTTATACTCTTTGATAAACCTTTCAAAGATTATTTTTGCCTCTTTGCTTTCTCCATCTTCATCTAAGAGGACACCCATCTTAAAAAGGCTGTCTGCAGCCCAGTCGGACTCAGGATAAAAGTCCACCACCTTCTTGAAATACTTGAAAGCCTCCTTTGGTTGGTCTGGAAGGTATGACTTGGCTATCCAGTAATAGGCATCATCCCTCTTTTCTATTGGGCCAAACTCTAAAAACCTTTCATACTCCTCTCTGGCAAGCTCCTTTTCTCCAGTCTGATAACAAATCTCGGCTATCTTGAGCTGTGTTTCCCATTTTTTCTCCGGGCTTTCTAACTTTTCAAGCCATAGTTTATAATAGCTTATCGCCCCACCGGCCTTATTCTGTTTTAAGAGGCAATCTGCTACCTGATAAATAGCCTCAATTTTTAACTGTTCATCAGTTGCTTCTTCCACCACTTTCTGATATGTAGCCTGAGCCTCCTTGAATTTTCCCTGATTGTATAAAGTTATAGCCAGCCTGAACCTTGCCTCAGAGGAGATTGGGTCTTTGGGATAATCTCTTAAGACTTTAGAATAAAGGTCTTCTGCGGTCTTAAAATCTCCTTCCATAAAACTTGCCCATCCTGCCCAATACAAGGCAAGGGCTTTTAATGATTCGTTTTGATATTCCAAGACAGCCTTAAAGTATTTTTCTGCTTTTGTCCAATCATCCATCTTATAATAGCACCAGCCAGTCTGATATATTGCTTGTGGTACAACCTCTGCTTTTGGATAATCATTGATAATTTTAGTATAGTCACCTAATGCGGACTTATAGTCCTTTTCAGAGAAAGAAAGGTTTGCAGAGTAGAATAGAGCCTTTGGTGCTTGTTCCTGTGAGAATGAAGGAATAAGTTGATAGGTACTTTTTGCCTTTTCAATATCACCCTTTTTCTCGTAAATAGAGGCAAGGTGGAAAAGGGCAGATGGAATAAGCTGCGAGCCTGGAAATGTTTCAAAAAGTTGACAAAAGCACTTTTCTGCCTCATCATACTTTTCTAAACTATAATTTATCTCTCCCAGTCGATAGAGAATTTTAGAGTTTTCGGCAAATACTGGAAAATCCGTCAGTATCTTTGAAAGATAGGGTAAAGCCTCAGTTCCTTCCTTTATATTTCCAATTCTATACAGGAGTTGCAAGCTATAAGAACCCTTTGGATAATCACTCATCTTTTGACAAACATCCTCTGCTTCCTGTATCAAGCCTTCATCAATCAGTGCCAACCCAAGCCTGCCCAAAATCTCTTCTCTTGCCTTACTTTCTGGATATAGCTTTAGCAAAGCCCTGTAACATTCTATCTCTGGATTTTTTTCTCCCATTCTCTGGGCTATATCTGCCATCAGATATAAGGTATCATCCGTTACATCAGACTGTGCGAAGGAATTGAATGCCTCTGTCAGAGAGCCAATTTTAAGGTAAGAAAAACCCAGTCCATAATAGATAGAGGAAGATGTGCCTGCGTTTTTGTAAGCCTCTACTGCCTCCTGATACTTTGCTGTTTCATAAAGGGAGTCTGCATAAGCAAAAAACTGCTCTTGATCGGGTTCTTCTATCGCAGAAAAGAGGGCTATGGTTTCATCATATCTCTTCAGCTTATATAGGGAAGAGAATAGGATGGGATTTATCTTTTTTATCTCTTCTGGATGCTCTTTTCCGAACCTATCTGCTAAAATAAGGGTTTCTCCAAATTCTCCCTTATTATACAGCCAGTCAATCGTCCAGAGGTAGGCTGGCATCCGTAGGTCAGCCCTCTTTGAGCCATCGAGAACCTCTTTGAAATGGACGGCTGTGGCCTCTGTATCCCCTACTTTATCAAAGAGAAGCCCAAGGAGATAATGAATGTTGTCAATGTTGTCTACATTGGGATGATCCCTGAGAAGCTGGGCAAAGGCTATAATGGCTTTCATTGGAGCAATTTCTGTGCAGTATAAACCTATTTTGTAAAGGGCATCTGCTGTCTGAGGATCTTTAGGATAAGCCTTTATAGCATTTTCATACCAGGGAATAGCCTCTTTCTTTCGGTCAGAAAGCCACAAACACTCAGGAATTCTAAAGGATATTAGAACCTGCCTTTCTTTTTCCTGCCTCATCTCGGATGCCTTAAGAAACTCCTTGTAAGCCTTCCCATACTCCTTCAGTTGAAAAAGGCATTCTGCCCTAAGGTAGGTAGGGTATGGCCCCTCGGCATCCTTCAGCACATCAAGTGCCGACTGAAATAGCCCTGATTTATATAACCTCTCTCCTGTCTCAAGCCCTTGTGCAAAGCAAAGCCCCCAAATACATAGAAACAAAATAATCTTCTTCATTTTTTTCCACCTTAACTATGTTTTATACCAAGAATAAATCAGTCCCTGCCAATTTCTAAAAGTATCTTCACTGCACAAATGTCATGTTCTGCCTTTTTGTACCATTCCAAAGCCTTTATCTTATTGGCATCATCCATATAAAATCTCTCCTTTTTCCATTATCTCTAAGATAAAATCATCCTTAATTTTTAGCCTATGGTTGAGTTCATCCCTTGTAAAGACTACTGGTTGAATTGAGACGCTGCAAATATCTCTTAATATCTTTCTTACTTCACAAAATCTGTCTATTCTCTTTTTGTCTGTCTCTTTAATGATAAACAGATCAATATCGCTCTCTTCTCTGGGTTCACCATAAGCATAAGAGCCAAACAGGATGATCTTCTCTGGCTGATACTCTTTTTTGATCCTCTCTATCACCCTTACGATTATCTCCTTAACCTTTTTGTCCTTTACCATATTTTTTTCTTAAAAAATTCAGTTCTTCTTTCTAAGTAATCTTTTCAAAAGTAATTTATTATAAGCAGATTTATCCGTTGTAGCGTACAAAATATTGGTCAATCTTTGGTCCAAGTTCAGTCCCAATTCTTTCAAAGATGTTTATTTTATATAGCTATTTCCCTGAATTATATTTTATTAGTTTTTCCCAACTTATAATACCATTATTGCAAAAGTTTTGGGCAAACTCTAAAGTTAATTTATTGACAATTTGAGAATACGCATGTAAAAAATCTTCATTCTTCTGTTTGGCACGATGACCAATTGGTTCAATTATATCAATATACAGGTTATCATTATCAGAAATAAATTCCCAAAATCGCTGGCCGCACAGTTTTAAGTATCCATTTTTATCAGGTTTTCTGTCCTTTCCAAAACAGCAACCATTTATGGCCATAATTTGTTTTTTAGTTTTCTCCTCTAAATGTTTTTTAGCGGTTTCAAAGTTTGATTTCAATTGCTTTATCTGGCTACTATTACCCCAATTCCAACCCGCTTTGATTTCTACGATATAAATGCAATTGTCTTTTTCAAATTCTAAATCAATTCCGGTCAGTTCAGATTTTTTAGCACCATAAACTTTGTCGCAAACATAAATTGCAAGCCCTTCAATAAATTGTCCAAAAAGTGTTTCTTCTTGAGATTGCAAAAAGGCATCGAGAAATCCTTTGATCAAATCTTGAGCGGTAAGTACATTTTTCGCCTTGAAAAGATACGGATTTTTTTGTTTTAAGATTTTCAACAGATCCACTTTCTTGACATAATCTAACCTTCTTTGATGAAAGATTGAAATGTGCTCTTCTGCATATTCATAAATTTGGTTTAGGTCTAGTTTTTTCATATACTTACCCTATTGTGATAAAACAAGAAAGGTTCTTTTGGATGATTTTTGCTTTAGCTATCTCCACATATTCTGGTACTATCTCAATGCCAATGGAGTTCCTTTCCATTCTTTGTGCTACATCCGTCGTAGTTCCAGAACCTAAAAACGGGTCTAATACCCAATCACATTCTTTCGTGAATAATTTTATAAACCATTCCGGCAACTCCTCAGGAAAAGCAGCACTATGATTTTTGTTATTACATACTGTTGCAAAATTTAATACATTAGTTGGATATACATTTTCTCGGTTTAACCAATTTGATACATTTTTCCCAAAACCACTTCCGTTTTTTGAATTATCCCTTGTCTTATCAGTTTCGCTTAGATTTCTTAATCTTCCATTTGCCCAACAGCCGATAGGAAGCATAACCTCTTCTTGATACATATTAAATTTTTTTGTTTTATTAAATTGCAGGCATCTCTCCCAAGCATCACGAAAACGATTTGGCCATTTACCAGGATAACAATTTTTTTTATGCCAAATAAACTCTTCTGTCCACAACCACCCTTGCTTTCGTAGTTTTAAAATAAGCTCGATTACATAAGTATGCCTTTCACCATCTTCCGCCTTTTCTTTTATATTTAAAATAAATGTCCCATTGGGCTTTAATACTCGTAAGAGTTCTTTGCCGATGGGAAAAAACCAGTCAACATAATCTTCCGGCTTTATGCCTCCATAAGTATTTATTCTGCGATCGGCATATGGCGGTGAAGTAACAATTAAATCAATAGAATTTTCTTCTATCTCTTTTAAGATATCTTTGCTATCCCCTAACAAAATATTTGTTTTAATCGTATTCATAAAATCTCTTCTACCCCAAAAGTTTCATTTATTTTACAATCAATCTCTTCAATCTGAAAGTTTAATTTCCGTCTATCTTCAATTTTTGAAATATCTTGAATATCACCGGTAAAAAGAGTAGAATACTCTTCTGCATCTTCTTTGTTGTTTGCTTTAATTGTTACAATATAAGATTTTGTTAAAACAACTTCATATGTTTTCACAAATCACCTCACTAACCACTAAGCCTCTTTAACTCATCAAAAGCTGCCTCTGGATTATCTGCCTTAAAGATATAGGAACCAACATCAGCCAGGTCAACACCTGCCTCCTTGATAATTTTTATATTATCTGCCTTTATCCCTCCATCCATTCCCAGCAATAAACCGGGCTTAAGCCTTTTTACCTTTACTGCCTTATCTAAAACCTCAGCAACAAACTTTGCTCCATAAAAGCCAGGATAGACAGACATCAAGAGCAAATAATCAATCTTTTCCAAAAGGTATTTTATGCTCTCAAGAGATGTATCTGGGTTGATGGCTAAACCTGCCTCCAAGCCTTTTCTTTTAATCTCTTCTATCACCTCTTCTTGTCTATCTGTTGCTTCAAAGTGGAAGATAAACCTCATTACACCTGCCTCCTTGAAGGGTTTTATATAGTTCTCCGGGTTTTCCACCATCAGATGTGCCTCCATTGGAATCTTTGTTTTGCAAGAAGAAAGGTCAGCAGCAGTAATGCTTTTTGTAGGCACAAACCTGCCATCCATAATGTCTATATGAAGAAGCTCGCAGAATTCTGCCTTTTCAACCATCAAAGCCAGTTCATCTAATTTATCTGTCAAAACAGCTGGAACTATTTTCATACCCTAATTTTACTTTAGGGAAAAAGATATTGTCAAACAACATCTAAACTTTGACAGAAAGAGGGGTTTAGGTTATAATTTCTTCTTATGAAAAAGAGAAGGGATGGATTTTTTGAAAAGTGGATTTTCTGGCTATACCTTCTTATCGTCTTTATTGTGCCACTCATCTTCCTTGTTCCAGTAAACAGCGTTGACCTGACAAAGATAGGTGTAATGAGAATTTTTCTCTCTGCTATCCTCATTATATGGGTCTGGCGGTTTTTCAAAGAGAGGAGCTATTCCTTTGTTCATAGTCCCCTTAACCTTCCTCTTGTCATCTTCTTCTGGGTAAGCATACTTTCTACGCTCTTTTCTGTTCGTCCATATACGGCTCTGATTGGCACATACAACCGCTACCAAGGGCTTTTTACCATTGTTTGCTACATTCTTCTCTTCTTTATCACCCAGATTTTAGTTAAGAAAAGAAAAGATGCTGTTTTCTGGATAATAGATACAGTCATATTCTCCAATCTATTTGCTATGCTTTATGGCTTCGTTCAGAGGTTGGGAAAGGATCCATACCAGTGGTCTGGTGGTGCCTGGACAAGGATACACTCAACCTTTGGCAACCCTGTCTTCTATGCAGCCTGGCTTTCAATGGTCCTGCCTATAGCCTTGTTTATGTATCTTACTTGCGACAAGCCAAAGAGAAGGCTCTGGTATGCAATCTCCTTTTTGCTTTGCTACCTCTCCTTTTTATTTGCCAACACCAGGGCAACATTCGTTGGTTACTTTTTCGCCTCCTGGCTTCTCTCTTTGTTTCTCGTTGGCTTTAGATTCTCAATCATTTATTATGGAGGAGTCTCTATTGTCTTTGGAATATTCTCCTTTTTTATCATCAAGTTTCTTTCAATAAATAATCCCCTGGGCTTAGGTATTGGAGGGTTGTTTCTTGGTCTTCTCTTCTTTGGTCCACTTATTGGTGGAAGGAGTTATGCCCCATCTATCTTTAAGCGAAAGAAAGAGCTTCTTGTCATAACCCTTATTGGCATATTGATGACCATAGCCTGTAATGTAGATCCGCCTTCGTCCACTGCCAGAAGGTTTTATAATGAGATATTAGATAGAATGCCCAGGGAAGATCTGCTTCCAAAGGTAGATATTGTTGAGAAGGTAGAGGATAAGACGGCTGATGCCTTTGGTGGCTCTGCCAAGGTGAGGGTCCTGATGTGGAAAGCCTGTGCCAGGATTGTGAAAGACTATCCTTTATTTGGCATAGGTCCCGATACCTTAGGTATGGTCTATCCAAAGTATAGAGATGTTTCCTTTGTCAGAGCGTTCTCAGAGTATTCTGGAACAAACAGGGCCCACAATGAAATATTGGATATGGCTTTGAACTTCGGAATCCCCGGTATGATTCTTTATTATGCTATATTTGTTATCCTCTTTATTGTTGGAATACGGCTTATGAAGGGCTCATCCATAAAAGAAAAAACTCTGATAGCCAGTTTACTCAGTCTGCAGGTGGCATACATTGTTCAGAACCAGATGAGTTTTGGGGCAACGACGATTACCTCTCTCTCTTTCTTGGCCATAGGAATCATGGGCGGAATTGCTGGGAGGTTGGAAGAGGTTTCTGTCCAAAAGAAAGGGGCTGTTTGGACTGTTTCCGGGGTTTTTATTCTCTTCTCTGTCCTCTCTGTTGGTCTCCTTATTCCAGCATTTATTGCTGATATTTCTTTCAGAACAGGCCGTGTCTATGAAGAATCTAAATACCCTGATATGGCTTCTCAGTATTATAAAAAGGCTATCTTCTGGTATCCTTATGAAGAGAGCTACTATCAGCCATTAGTTAAGATGAACCTTTTAGGTGGTGGAGCCAAAAATGATGAGGCAATCAGGCTTATAAGACAGGCATTAAGATATGCTGAGCCGAGTTCCTCTCTCTGGCATTCATTGGGAACTGGGTATTATCTTAAGGGTGGTGAGGATGCGGCAAAGTTAGCTGTCTGGGCATATAAGAAGGCGATAGAGATGGACCCTCTGTATGGACCGTCCTACCATTACATTGGCGTTATCTTAAAGGATGAGAGAAAACTTGATGAGGCAAGTAATTACCTTGAGAGGGCTGTAAATTTCAGACCCGACAACCCGGAGTATTTGGAGACACTTGGCTATCTCTATATGGATAGAGGAAAGGAGAAGGAAGCAAAGGCCTGCTGGGAGAGAATGATAGAGATACCCAAGGAATATGCAGGAACAAATGTCAATCTGAAGGATGTAAGGGTCAGGCTCTCCCTTATCTACTATCATCTCAGGATGTGGGATGAGTGCATTATCCAATGTCAGGAGGTTTTGAAGATTGACCCGAATGATATAAGCACCAGAAATAATCTGGCAACTATCTATTATGGGAAAGGGGAATTGGCAAAAGCTGCGGCTGAATGCAAGATAGCCCTGCAATATGACCCAGGAAATGTCTATGCCCGCCAGATGCTCGGGGCGATGGGATATATGCTAAAGTAAATATACCGAGAATAAATCAGACTTCCAAATACCTTAGAGTCGCAATACCATTCTGGAGATGTTGCGGCTAAGAGGGGTCTCTGAAAACCTTTCTGGATCTCATTAGATTTGGCTTGTGCATAATCTTCTGAATAAAAGTAATAGAGGAGTTCATGGGTCTTTGCCCGGGATGAGCAAATCTGGGATGGTTCATTTTATCGTTTTTCCCTATGATTTCTTTTGGAAATTGGAAATTAGAAATTGGGTATTTACTCAAAATCTTGGGGAATTAGCCAAAAAATTAGACATTGATAAAAACTGATTATAAATGAAGAAATATTTT
>JAZDOR010000152.1:0-4272 GCA_043798435.1 bacterium | reverse complement strand
TCTATAGTCCACAGTCCACAGTCCGCAGAGGTTTTGGTGACAAAGTCAAAGGATGGGCTTGTTGACCTTGATGATTTAATGGATAAACTTGGATGGATGGGAATCACCTCTATCCTTGTTGAGGGCGGAAGAAAGATAATCACCTCATTCCTCAAGGAAAAATTGGTAGATAGAGTGGTTTTCTTCATATCACCAAAGGTTATTGGTGAGGATGGGCTGGCGATGACAGAGATACTTCCTCTTCCAATCACCTTCTCTGAGACAAAGACAAAAAGAATAGGAGAGGATATTATGGTCTCAGGCAAGTTATAGGGAAAGGGGTCAAATTATAAGCATTCAGATATCAGCAATCAGCTTTTAGCTTTCAGAAGGATTAGCCACTTAATAACAGAAAAGTAAGTCGTATTTTGGATGCATTCTTGCTTGATTTTATTAGTCTTGGCTGACTACTGAAAGCTGATAGCTGAACGCTTACCTTATCTATCTATCTCGCCAAGGACAATGTCAAGGCTGCCGATGATAGCTACCATATCAGCCACCATAGCACCTTTTCCTATCTTGGAAATGCAGGAAAGATTGGCAAAGGAGGGTGTTCTAATTCGTAAACGGTAGGGCTTGTTTTCTCCCGCAGAGACAATATAAAAACTAAGTTCTCCCTTTGGAGCTTCAATGCTCATAAAAGCCTCTCCATTTGGCAGCTCAAATCCTTCTGTCATTATGTGAAAATGGTGGATTAAAGCCGTTATCTCTGTTTTTACCTTCTCCTTTTCTGGTGGAACAATCTTTGGGCAATTTGCCAAGATTTCCCCATCTGGCAATTTTTCTAATGCCTGACTGATAATTTTGCAAGACTCCCTCATCTCTTGTAATCGAACAAGGTATCTGTCATACACATCACCGATACCCCGACCTTTTGCAGTAACAAACTCAACCTCATTGTATGCACAGTATGGATTTGTCTTTCTTATATCCCTGTCTATACCAGATCCCCGCAGGGATGGGCCAGTAAGCCCATAACTTATCGCTACTTCCTTTGGGATTATTCCTATATTCTGGGTTCTTCGGAGCCAAATAGGGTTTTTGGTGAGAAGCCCTTCATATTCTTCTATCTTCTTTGGAAAGATATTTATAAAGTCTGCTATCTGCTTTTTTAACTCATCATCTACATCATAAGGAACGCCGCCTATCCTGAAGCAGGTTGTGGTAAGCCTTGCCCCGCAATAGCTTTCAAATATATCAAGAATCGCTTCTCTCTCTCTGAAGGTATAAAGAAAGACAGTGTAAGCTCCAATATCAAGGGCATGGGTTCCAAGCCAGACAAGGTGGCTGGCAATCCTTGAGAGCTCTGTAATTATCATTCTAATGTAGGAGGCTCTTCCTGGAATCTCTAAACCCGCCAATTTTTCCACGGCAAGGCAGTAGGCAAGGTTGTTTGAGGGAGCAGAAACATAGTCTAATCTGTCTGTTATGGGAAGGAATTGATGGTAGGTCTTTGATTCAGCTAATTTTTCTATCCCACGATGAAGATAGCCAATATGTGGTTCACAGGAGGTTATGGTCTCTCCATCAAGCTCAAGGACAAGCCTCAACACCCCATGTGTTGATGGATGTTGGGGCCCCATATTAAGGGTCATTTTATGGGTAGTCATTTTTAGAGTTATGAGTGATGAGTTAAGAGTTTAGAGATATTTAAGCAAATCAGGTTTGCAAAAATTTATTATTCCTTCTTTAGTGGCGGTGGTGGCGGTGTTGGTTTTTCAGGTCGTTTCAGGTCTTCAGGAGGAGGATTATAACTACCCGTCCACGTCTCCTTTGGCTTTTTGATGATTTCTTTGATGCTTGTTTCTTTATGCTTTTCGTTCATTTGTGTCTCCTTTTGAAAATAATTGATTTAACTTTCCAAAAACTCAATAGACTTTATTTTTTGTTCAGGAGTTATTAAAATACCTCTAACCTTTAGGTCAACATATTTGTCTTCTTCAATCCAAGCAGGTTTAAACAAAAATATATACGGGGTTTCGGGTTCATCAGAATAGTATTCTGGCCATCCATATATTCTTCGTCCATTTTCAAAATTTATTATGATAGGTTTTCTTATATCACAAAATACATCAAACCATACAGAACTCCGTGCAGTTTTCCTGCTGATTTGTAGTTTTCGTGCTAGTTTCATATGCCAGTCATTTGTAATAAGAAAACTTAATATTGTAGGAATACCAACGCTAAATAAGCCTAAGTACAAAAAAGAATTACCATTATAAGAACAAGTAATAGTCCCTTCAATCTGATTTAGTGTCACAGGGCTCTTACCAGACACCAAGGAATAAATAGTATAGATAAGCATAGAGAAAATCAAAGATTCTATTATTTTCTCAAACTCTTTTCTTTCTTTTCTGACAATGAGAACATTAAAGATTGTTGCTGCAATAAATCCCGGAATAAGAAATATCAAAATTTGCAAAGATTGAAAAGTATACATTTATGCCTCTGCTTTTTGCTCTCTATGTCTTTGCCTTTGTCTTATCTGTGTGGAAACCACTATGTGCCCTGAAGACCCTTGTTGGAGAAAACTCACCTAAGCGATGACCGACCATATTTTCAGTAATATAGACAGGGATAAACCTCTTTCCGTTATGGACAGCAAATGTATAGCCAACAAACTCTGGAGGAATCATAGACCTTCTTGCCCAGGTTTTGATGGGCTTCTTCTCTTGTCCCATCTTTTCTATCTTTTTGAACAACTTTTCATATATATATGGACCCTTCTTTGTTGACCTGCTCATTGTTTCCTCCTTTTGATGATAAACTTATCCCCTGGCTTGTTCTTTTTTCTTGTTTTCTTACCCTTGGCAAGAAGCCCTTTGAAATTACAGGGATGCCTTCCTCCAGAGGTTTTTCCCTCTCCGCCTCCCATAGGATGGTCATGTGGATTCATTGCCACACCCCTTACATGCGGTCTTTTGCCTCTTAATCTGTTGCGACCGGCCTTCCCAAAGTTCACATTCTCCCAATCAACATTTCCAACCCTGCCTATAGTTGCCATACATTCAAGCTGAATCAGCCTTACTTCTCTGGAAGGAAGCTTGATGTGGGCAAAATCACCTTCCTTTGCCACAAGCTGTGCAGATGCTCCAGCAGACCTTACCAATTGCCCTCTGCTTTTTGGACGAAGCTCAATATTATGAATCTCCGTTCCGATGGGAATATCCTTTAGTTTCATAGAGTTTCCTGGCAGAAGAGTAGCCTCTTCTCCTGAAACTACTCTATCTTGAGCTTTTAAGCCGACAGGTGCAATAATATACCTTTTTTCTCCATCAAGATAATGCAGGAGTGCGATATTTGCCGAGCGATTTGGGTCGTATTCAATGGCCACTACCTTTGCGGTAATGCCTATTTTATCCCGCTTAAAATCAATAATCCTCAGCCTCCTCTTTGCTCCTCCCCCTCTATGTTTAGCAGTTACCCGACCAAGATTATTTCTGCCACCTGAATTCTCTCGCTTAGCCAAAAGCCGTTTCTCGGGTTTCTTCTTGGCTACTTCGGAAACCAGATAGGACATTCCTCTCATTCCTGGGGTAATGGGTTTACATTTTCTTATAGCCATTTATACTCCTTCAAATATTCCAATAGTTTGCCCTTTTGCTAAAGTGACTATCGCTTTTTTTATTTCAGGTTTTCTTCCCTCAATCCGACGCACCGTTTTCTTTTTCCCTTGTTGCCTGAGGGTGTTTACAGCCGCAACCTTCACAGAGAAAGCATCTTCAACAGCCTTTCTTATCTGAATTTTGTTTGCCTTTGGATTTACCTTGAAGATATACTTATCCTCTTTTCTGAGATAATTCGCCCTCTCAGTCAACAATGGCTCAATAATAATTTGATTGATATTAAGTTCCATAGGAGACGAATTATACAGATAAATATCCCTCGTGTCAATAATTTATTTGTAGCTGTTACAGCAAAATAGAAATGTCCTATTTTGTATTAGATAAAACAGATCTTTTATATAGGTCATCTTAAACCTCCTCCAGGGATGATCTATTGGAGAAGTATGTATTTTTCTTATCTTTAATTGCTCTTTTTCTTCTTTTAGTTTTAATGGTCTTTTCTCTATCTTTTTTGTATTACTCGATGTTCAAGTTTTTTACTCAATATCCTCCCTGTATGAGAACCAACACATTGGTTTAACTGAAACAGTATGCTGCCCTATATTTTAATGAAGGGCATGGCTCCAGTTGTCCCAGGTCTCGATTCATCATATGTTTCTTGGAAAGG
>JAZDOR010000214.1:0-13084 GCA_043798435.1 bacterium | reverse complement strand
TCTGGCCCTGAGCCGATAGCAGAAAGCCCAGCCTTGATAATAGAAGAAAGCGGAGATTTGGTATCAGCCAAAATATCCATTGCTCCATCCAGCCCCTTTTCCTCTAAATGGAATTTCATCTCAGCCAGGAGCCTCTTTGTCTCCCTCTGAAACCTGTAGTAAAGGATGGCCTTCTCTATAATCACACCTATAGAGGCAATGGAGAGTATGATAAGAAGGATAAGCACCCAGCCTCCCCCTCCTACAGCAAACCTCATCAAGATATTGGTTAGTTCCATCGTATTGGTTTATAGTTTATGGTTTATAGTCTATAGTTTATGGTTTATAGTCTATAGTTTATGGTTTATGGTTTATAGTCTATAGACTATCAACTATCAACTATAAACTATAAACTCTCTTTCAAAACCTCATTAGTTTATAGTCTATAGTTTATGGTTTATAGTTTATAGACTATAAACTATCAACTATCAACTATAAAAAACTCTCTTTCAAAACCTCATCTCAAACCCACCCAAGAAGAGAAACCCAAGCATTTTAAATTCCTTCGTCTCCTTGTAGTCGTCTGAATAGTAGTAGTCATAAATGTTCTTGTGGTTATAAAGGTTCAGGAACTGGAGGTAGGTTGAACAGTCCAACTTCTTTATCTTGAAGAGCCTCTCAATCTTCAGGTCAAGGGTCTGATAGCTTGGCATCCTCTCTGAATTATACTCTCCCCAGATGGGTTTGTAAAGGGTTGTTCCAGATGCTACTACTCCAGCAAGAGGTGTATAGGGATTGCCAGTATTGAACCTCCATTTTGCAGATAGCCTCCATTTTGGGTTCAGCTTATAATTGCCTACGATAGATAGGGTATGTGTTCGGTCCTGCTCTGTGGGATAGAGCTTTGGGTCATTAAAGACACCCTGGCTTGTTGTTCCATTCTCAAGTATATACTCAAAATCCCCTCTCTGCCTTCTGCTCACGGACATAGCATAGCTTATCCATCCATCTATCCTCTTTGCCTCTTTCTTCTGGAGGAACAGCTCAAGACCATAGGCTTCACCCCTGCCTTTATTCAGAAAGTTTTCCTCTTTATCTTCTAATATCAGGTCTTTCAGGTCTTTATAGTAGGCCTCGACCTTAAGCCTTGCATTCTCTGAGACCTTTCTCTCTATACCCAGGATATAGTCAATCCCCTTCTGTGCGTTTAATCTTGGGTTTCCATACTTTTCATCCAGATCATAGATATTCATCGGAAACTGGCTGTTATAGCAATATGCGGCTTTTAGGCTTGTCTTATCTGAAAGGTCATACTTTAAGGAAAGCCTTGGTGTTAAGGATGAGTCCTTAGTCAGGTCAAACTGTTCATACCGCAAGCCGAAATCTCCGGTAAGTTTTGGCTTTATCCTCCATCTATCCCAGGCATAGAGCCCGATGTAATTGGCATCATTCTTGAACTCATAAGCCTCTTTCTTGCGCTCCTTGGTCAATGTATCTGTCCCTTCTATCACATCACCCTCAAACTGGCCAGAGAACTTCAGGTCGTAAGAGGCGATGTATGTTCCACACCGTATCTTATGTAAAGGAGACATTTGCCAGTCAAGGTCGCTTCGTAGAGAAACACCCTTTTGATTTATCTCCTGTTTGAAAGAGGATTCTGGATGATAGAAGTAAAAATCGCCATTATCTTTCTTGTAAGCTAAGGTTGTCTGTAGGCTATGTCTCTCTGTTAGTAGCCACTTATGGTCAAGGGCTGAGACTCTCATCTTATAGCTATAGCCAAAGTGACCCCCGGCTGCATCTGGCTCATCCTTTTACTCTATCCACATATCCATACCCTCACCTGCATAAAGGCTGGATATGGTGAGCTTATGTTGCTTTGAAAGGTCAAAGTAGAGCTTCATCAGCCCATCGTCAAAATAGGGAAAAACATTGCCCTTATCGTCCTTGATAAGAAGCTTGGCAATGTAATCATAGTGAGTCCTCTTGGCAGAAAAGAGATAGGAGCTGCTCTCTTTCTTAAGCGGACCACTTAAGAGTAATTCCGCTGTTGTTGGGGATAGCTCAAGGAGCCCAGACATTTTCTTCGTGCTTCCCTTCTTATACCGAATATCAATTACACCAGCAAGAGACTGGCCTGCTTCTGCCGGGAATCCACCGCTATAAAAGTCTATCTCGTCAATAAGCCTTGCATTGAACATCGTCAGCATCCCTCCCCACCTATAGGGCCAGTCTATGAAGACCCGGTCCAAGATATAGATTGTCTCTGAAGGGTATCCACCACGAACATAGAGGGCACCTGAGAAATCACCAGCAGTTATCACGCCAGGCAGGGTCTTCAGAGTCTCTGAAAGGTCATTAAAGAGATGAACAGAGGTATCCCTTATCTGGGCTTCTTCTATAGTCTCTTTGCTTACAGTAACCTCCTCGGAAGGGGCAGGCTCAGGTGATTCAACAACAAACTCCTCTCCATAGAAGGTAAGGGAGGCGATAAGCTCAAAGTCTACTTCTTGAGTTTTGTCTGAAAAGACCTCTATCTTTTTGCTCTCCTCCTCATAACCCTGTGCCTTGACAGAGAGCTTATAGCAAGAAGGGAAAAGTTCAAGAAGAAACCTTCCGTCTTTATCTGTAATCGCCTTTTTCTTCCCATCAATCTCTATCATTGCCCCAGAGATTGGAGACTGGGTTACCGTATCCCTGATAACCCCGGTAACAGACCCTGTCTCCTGAGCAAAGACAGAAAAAGGGAGGATAAACAGAAAATAGAGACTAAATATTCTCTTCATCAAAATATAGTATATTTGTTTAGTTCAAAAATAGTCAATTACGCTTGAGATAAACAGAATTATGCTGATTAAGCTGTTGACAGAGAAGAATGCCGTGTTTACCCTTGAAAGGTCAGTCTCTGAGATGAGGCTATGTTCATAAATGAGCAAAGGAATGATAGCCAAAATGCCAGCCCAATAGAATAAACCCATCTTTCCTAAGATGCCAGTAAGTATAAATGAGATTATGGTGATAAGATGAAATAGCCTTGAGATGACTAAAGCATTCTTCAGACCAAAGGAGGCAGGGATGGAGTGTATCCCTTCTTTCTGGTCAAACCCTAAATCCTTGGTAGCATAAATAATATCAAACCCTGCTGTCCAGAAGCAGACACCTGCCCCTAAGACTATTGGCA
This sequence comes from bacterium, assembly GCA_043798435.1. GTDB lineage: Bacteria > UBA9089 > UBA9088 > UBA9088 > JAGUXG01 > JAGUXG01. The sequence goes on along the minus strand of JAZDOR010000214.1, from coordinate 9,924 downwards.
ATACGGTAATGCTCCCTTTTATCGCTATCCAGCCACCAATCGGAGCACAAGCCAGGACCAGACCTATTCCAAGGTGCGTCAGATAGGTAAACCTTTTAAGATAGGAGTAAGAGACCAGCATAATCACAACAACAGGAGATAGGATAAGGCATAAGGTATTCAGCTTATAGGCAGAGAAGAAGAGAAGGAAGAGGGAGGCAAAGACCAATAGATTTACCTGCCAGATAGAGATTAGCCCCTTTGGCAAAGCCCTGTTGGCTGTCCTTGGGTTTTTATCATCTATCTCTCTGTCTATCAGCCTGTTCAAAGCCATTCCCGCTGTCCTGGCACCTGCCATAGTCAAGGTTATCCAGACCCAGTAATTATCCCCTGATATGCCAAAACACCTCCCAGATAGGCAAAGGGCAAGGCAAAAATGGTGTGCTCAAACTTTACCAGATCCAAAAAGAGTCGTAATACTTTAGTCATCTGAATAAAGGTAACACTAGTGATGACTTTGAAGATTATTGGTCTTTTCACATCCAGAGGGATCAAGAAAGGTTACATTCAAAAGGGAGCAGGATTGCGTAAACCTGTTTTGGGCATCGTCCAAAAATAGCTACACCCGTATAATATTCCCTTATTTTTTAGTTGCCTCTATGCTCCACCTTGAGTAGATATAAGAGAATCCTTCTGGATACAACCTTTCCTCTGCTTCTATATGATCTATAGTAAGGCTTGAAAACAACCCTTGTATCTCATTATATGAAAAAAAGTGCTGGGGAAGGTTTTTTTCTACATCGCCTGGAATAAGAAAGGTGTTTTCCTCAATCTCCTTGCCTTTGCCATAGTCAGAATCCCTTGTTGACCTCAGAGAAAAAAAGACCTTTCCTCCTTTTTTAAGCACCCTTCTTGTCTCTCTTTCTGCCTTCTTTATATCATTCAATAAAAGATGGTCAAGAACACCAAAGAGGGCAACACCATCAAATATATCATCTTTATAAGGAAGATTAGTGCAGGATGCCTGTTGCAAGTGGGCAGACAATCCTTCTTTTTTGAGGGACTGCTTTGCTTGAATTAAAGATTTATTTGATATGTCTAAGCCGTGTGTGGTAAAACCGTTTTTAGCAAAGTAAAGGATATGTCTTCCGTTTCCACAGCCAGAGTCCAATATCTTCCCTTGTTTTTCAGCAAAGCACCTCCTTGTCCATCTTATCACTGCTTCAGATGGCCACCACATAACATATCTTCTATCCTTATAGAACCTATCCCACTCCTTCTTCCACTTCATCACGAAGCACCTCCAAATTTGTAAGCGTTCAGGTAGTGTAAGAAAAGGGGATGTGGAGATTAAGGGGATAAGGGGATAAAATTTTGAATTAAAAATTAAGAATTAAAAATTAAAAATGAATAATCTCCATATTCCCTACTATCTCCTTATCCCCCTTTCTTACACTCTTGATGTATAGCCTGAACGGTTATTTTCCACTTCATCACGAAGCACCTCCAGAAATGCCATAATCACCTTTGGGTCAAATTGACTTCCAGAACACCTTTTAAGCTCCTCTATGGCTTTTTCTTTTGATAAAGCCTTTCTGTATGACCGTGTACCTGGTCATTGCCTCAAAGCTATCTGCGACAGCTAAAATTCTTGCCTCCAAGGGGATCTTTCTCCATAAATCTATCCCTATCCTTTTTCCATTTCATCACGAAGCACCTCCAAATTTGTAAGCGTTCAGATAGTGTAAGAAAAGGAGATATGTGAGGAGATAAGGGGATTATTATAGAGAGATAAGTGGATAAAATTAAAAATGAATTATCTCCATATCCCCTACTATCTCCTTATCCCCCTTTCTTACACTCTTGATGTATAGCCTGAACGGTTATTTTCCACTTCATCACGAAGCACCTCCAAAAATGCCATAACCACCTTTGGGTCAAACTGACTTCCTGAGCATCTTTTAAGCTCCTCTATGGCTCTTTCCTTTGATAAAGCCTTTCTGTATGACCTATCCCTGGTCATTGCCTCAAAGCTATCTGCAACAGCCAGGATTCTTGCCCCTAAGGGAATCATATCTGCCGAGAGTTTATCCGGGTATCCTGTGCCATCAAACCTCTCGTGGTGGTGTCTGATTATAGGAAGGAAGGTGATGAAGGTTAAGGACTTGAGTATCTCCTCGCTCTTTTCCGGGTGCTTTCGTATCTCTTCCCATTCCTTCTCGTTAAGTGCTCCTGGTTTATTGAGAATACTATCGGGAATAGCCATCTTTCCAAGGTCATGGAGAAGGGCTGATTGCGTTATCTTCTTTATCTCATAAAAGGGTAGCCCCATCTTCTCGGCTATTTTTTTGGCATAATCTGCTACTATATCTGAATGGCTCTTGGTGTAAGAATCCTTTGCCTCTAATGCCTCGGCTAAGCTTTTTATTGTCTCTATGTATGCCCCACTCAATTCCTCATTTAGCCCCTTAATCTTCTTCATCATTTTATCAAGCTCTATGTTCTGCTCTGCCACTTCTTGATATAACCTCTTGTTTTCCAGAGCTTTCTCTTGCTCTTCCAGACACCTGTCCACAGCCTTCTTGAGAGATTTTATATCTATGGGTTTTATGAAAAAGTCTGAGGCACCAGACCTTAAGGCTTTTATGGCATTATCCAAAGAAGCGTGTCCAGTAATGACAATAATTACTGTTTCTGAAATCTCTTTCTTTACCTCTTCTATCAGGCTGAGTCCATCTACATCCGGCAGATTTAGATCAAGAAGGATGAGATTGGGTGGACTTCTTTTTATCAGGTTTTTTGCCTCCTTGCCTGAAAAGGCAACATCTACGGATAACCCTGAGTTTTCCATTATAGCAGTAAGGGTTCTTACCGTATCGCTGTCATCCTCTACAATCAATATCCTCTTTGCTGAAAGTTTATTCATAATTCTTTATATTTCGTAAATGTTCAGGTAGTGTAAGAAAAGGGGATGTGGAGATTATGGAAGGGGATAGGGGGATAATATAATAATATCTCCATATCTCCTATATCTTCTTATCCCCTTTCATTACACTTTTGATGTATAGTCTGAACGGTTACTATATTTCTTGCTTCCTACAAGAAATATTTGTTCATAGTATCTAAGCATTATCACCCCCTCTTTAATCGTTGGTCTCTTTGGCGGCATCTCTGATAAGAGCCTCACCAAATTTTCTAATATCCTTGCCCCTGCTTTTTCAGATAGGGCAAGACCCCCGGAAAGTCTTGAGTTTATCTCTGTAAAATATGGGGCATCTCCTTTCCAAAAACACTGGATGTTAGATGGCCCTGTAATCTTCAAGGTCTCGGCTATCTTTTTTGCTAACCTTTCAATCTTTTTATTTCTTTCTATTATCCCCTTTACTGAAATCCCGGATTCTGTAGCCAGTCTTTTTCGTCCAGAGAGGCTTATCACCCTTCCTTCCCAATCAGACAAAATGTCTATGGTAAATTCCTCTCCCTGAAGATATTCCTGCCAAATGCAATCACTTCTTCTTTTTGAAAAGAAGCAAAAAGCCTCTTTATCCTCTATCTTTTGTATCCCCCTTCCACCCCTTCCAAACCTTGGTTTTATAATTACTGGGTATTTTTCTGGAATTCCATCTATTCCTGTAAGCGGGGTAGGAATGGCAAACTCTACGAAAAATTTATAGGTAAGCCATTTATCCGAGCAGGTCTCAACTACCTTCTCTTGTGGAACTATTAGCCTTATTCCGTCATCCTCAAAGAATTTTCTATTTCTTGCCAGAACTCGTATCTCTTCATCTACAGCAGGCAAAATAGCATCTACCTTTTCTTTCTTGCAAATCTCCTTCAGTTTGTCAATAAAATCAGGCTCTTCTGCCTTTGGTATCACATAGCCTTTATCCTGGGTAAATAATCCAAAGGATAAAGGGTCAGAATCACAAGCTATAACCCTTACCCCCAGGTTTTTTAATCCAGTAAGCACAGGGGCTGAGGCCAAAGAACCGCTGCCTGTCCGTAGTATAGTCATTCAAGTTAAAATGGGACGCAGATTTTCGCAGATTCTTTAGGATAATATCTTAAAATTCTGCAATTTTTTATGCTTAAAATCTTAAAAATCTGCGTTTATCTGCGTCCAAAAGAAAATTTTTAACTATTCAATTATTTTTGGCACAACAAAGAGATCATTGCTTATATTCTCCGAGAGGCTTTCAACATCAGATAACCCAAGTCCTTTTTCTATTTTGTCCTCCCTCATTTCCATTCTTTCTTTTTCAATGGAAAGCATTGGTTCTACTCCATCTGTCGGAAGTTCAGCGAGCTTTGAAACATAGTCCAAAATAGCTGTAAGCTGATTGCCAAATTTCTTCTCTTCTTTTTCTGATAGATAGAGATTTGCCAACTGCGAGACCTTTTTTACATCTTCTCTCTTCAGCATAGATTAAAGATACACCAAAAAAAGGTTTGTCGTCAACTTTAATTTGACAAACCTATTCTCTTTATGATATAAATTATCAATATTTTATTTGGGCCGTTGGCTCAATCGGCAGAGCAGGGGACTCTTAATCCCAAGGTTACAGGTTCGATTCCTGTACGGCCCATTTTTATACCGAGAATAGATCAGTCCTTCCAAAACCATATATGTTTAGCTCTCCTATAGATATGGAAGGCACAAAGAGATAGAAGCACAAAGTGGCAAAGGCACAAAGAAGAATAAACTTTCTTGCCCATTTTGCAGTTTTTTAAATACCCGCAGATCAACTTACCAGTTACTACCTTACCATCAATCTCTTTTTCTACATCTATGACCTTACTAATTTCTCTTAAAGCAGATTAAATCTTTTTGTTCTATAGTGAGGGTGGTGTTTAACTTATGGGGACGAGATAAACTATCTTCAAGGCTATTAGAAAGCCTCCATCTCTTAACAGTATTCCAGGAAAGATTGAATTTTTTTGTTAAGGAGGATATGCTTTTTTTAGAGTTTTTGATCTCTTGGCGGAGAGTTAAAGAGAGTTCTCGCGTTTTTTATAAAGTAGCAGGCTCTTCTTTTTGGGGCAGATCTCTTTTTACGAGCTTTATTATGGCCATTTCTGCTGAGTCTCCATGTCGGCGACCAAGTTTTATTATCTGTGTATATCCGCCTGGTCTGGCAGAAAAGACAGGGGCAATCTCTCTCTCTAATTTCTTCACGATCTCTTTATCAGAGATAAAAGAGCCGATTCTTCTGTGGTTGGCAAGGCTATTTACTTTAGCTAAGGTAATAAGCCTCTCTATCAACCCTCTTGCCATTTTTGCTTTAGCCAGGGTTGTCTTTATCATTTCATGCTTAAAAATCTCTGTAGCTAAACTTAATAGAAGGGCTTTCCTGTGCTCTGCTGTCCGATTAAGCTTCAGCTTCTTCTTTCTGTGTCTCATTTTCTTCCTCCTTTAGTTCTTCTTCTGTTACATCAGTCTCCTCTTCTAATTGTTCCTCTTTTTCAACAAGATGAGCGAAATCAGTCGCATCAGTCCTCTCCTCTAATTGTTCCTCTTTTTCAACAAGATGAGCAAAATCAGTCATTCCTAATCTAAAATTATACATCGCTAATTTTTCTTTTATTTCGGTAAGAGATTTTCTTCCAAAATTCCTCATCTTTAGAAGGTCAGCTTCAGGAAGAAGGATAAGCTCTCCAATCTTTGTTATCCCTGTCAAATGTAAACAGTTGCTTGCCCTGACTGATATTTCTAACTCATCAATTTTTGTATTCAATATCTGCTTTAATTTTTCATGCTCCTCATCTGGTTTTATTTCTATCTCTTTTTCCACAAACCCTTCTGGTTTAATAAATATTGAGATGTAATCAGATAATATAGAAGCTGCTTGGGCAACTGCATCCTGTGGGGTTATAGAGCCATTTGTCTTCACTTTAAGAATCAACTTTTCGTAATCTGTGACCCGACCAACCCTGACATCCTCTATCTCATAACCTACTCTCACCACAGGAGAAAAATAGGTATCAATAGGAAGCGTTCCTATCTTTTTCTCTCTTTTTGCCTCATCAGCATGGGAGTATCCAATTCCAATCTCTACATCCATCTCCATTCTAAGACCAGAATCTATAATTTCAGATACAGTCATAATATGATGTTCTGGGTTGACTACGGTAAGACCTGAGGGAACAATCAAATCTTTTGCTTTTACCTCTCCTTTTTCCTTCTTTTCAAGGTAGACTATTTTGGGCGTCTCATCAGAAAACCTGAAGACAATCCCTTTTATATTCAAAATAATATCAATTATGTCCTCAACAACCCCTGGAATAAAAGTAAACTCGTGCAGAACGCCCTCTACATTGATAGATGTTACAGCCGCACCTTTTATAGAAGAGAGTAACATTCTTCTCAAGCTATTTCCGACTGTTGTAGCCAGTCCTTTCTTAAATGGTTCGGCAACTAACTTTCCATTTGTTTCAGTCAGCTCTTCCCATTCCAATCTTTTAATCTTTCCCAAAACCATCTCTTCTTGCATCCATTCCTCCTTAGTGTTTAGTGTATAGTTTAGAGTTAAGAGTTTATAAAATTTTCGTAACTATTCACTATACACTATTAACTATACACTTTCCTAACTATCTAGTATAAAAGGCAACAATCAAGCTCTCATTTATGGGAATAGCCATTTCCTTCATCTTTGGAAACCTTGTTATTCGTATCTTGTTATCTATTTTTTCCATCCAAACAGGAAGACCTTCTTCTTTAATCTTAAAATTGTTCTTTATCTCAATCGTATCCTGGGGCTTGACGAGATATGAGGGAATATTCATCTTTTTGCCATTTACTAAGATATGACCATGCCCGACAATCTCTCTTGCCCCGTTGCGTGAACTTGCCCAACCTATTCTATAAGCAACATTATCAAGTCTTCTTTCAAGAAAGCAAAGGAAGTTCTCTCCGGTAATTCCAGGAATAGCCTCTGCTTTTCTAAAATAGTTTCTAAATTGGGTCTCAAGCATCCCATACATATTTCGCAGCTTCTGTTTCTCTTTTAATTGAATGCCATAGTCCGAAACCTTTTTGCGAAGAGCATCCTGACCTTTTAAGCCTGGTGGATAGGCTTTCTTTTCAAGCCCACATTTTGTAGAAAGACATCTGCTTCCCTTCAGGAAAAGCTTTGCCTGATTTCTTCGGCATATTTTACATTTTGCTTCTAAGTATCTACCCATTAGATTTTATCCTCTTTTCAGATTCGCGATTCGCAATTTTAGATTCGCGATTAAATTAGACTCTTCTCCTTTTTCTTGGCCTACATCCATTATGCGGAATAGGTGTCATATCCTTGATTACCCTGATATTTAATCCTGCGGCCTGGAGTGCTCTAACTGCTGACTCTCTTCCAGAACCTGCCCCTTTTACAAAAATGGAGACAGCCTTTGTTCCAAACTCAGAGATAGCCCGTTTTGCTGCAGTATCTGCGGCAATTTGAGCTGCAAAAGGGGTTCCTTTCTTTGTTCCCCTTAAAACCCACAGAGCCTGCACTTGCCCAACACAAAGCATTACCATTCTCATCAGAAATGGTAACAATTGTATTATTAAATGTTGATTGAATGAAGACCAGGGCAAACTCTATTGTTTTTTTCTTTGCCTTTACCTTTGTTTCTGCTTTTTTCTTAGCCATCAGGTTTTCCTCTTTGCGCCTATAGTCTTCTTTGGACCCCTTCTTGTCCTGGCATTAGTATGGGTTCGCTGTCCACGAACAGGAAGTCCCCGCCTATGTCGTAATCCTCTATATGAACTTATCTCAATGAGACGCTTGATGTTCATTGCCACCTCACGGCGCACATCACCCTCTACTTTTAAGTTATTCTCAAGATACTTTTTTATAGATGCTATCTGTTCTTCGGTCAGATCTTTTGTTCTAATATCAGGGTTTATCTCTGTTTCAGATAATATTCTCTGAGCTGTTCTCAAGCCTATTCCATATATATAGGTAAGAGCTATCTCTATCCGTTTCTGCTTGGGCAGGTCTATACCTACGAGTCTTGCCATATTTCCTCCAATCCATAAAAATGAAGTCTTAGTATAAGAAAGAATCTATATTCTTGTCAATTTTATTTTTCAAAAATTGACAGAAGAAGGTGCAAGAAAGAATAATTATAGAAGATTGTGAATTGAAAAAGATAGATTATGCAATTAACTAAAGGCATTTCAGAGAGGTTTGAGACAAGGACAGACTCTTGCGAAGAGACAAGAGGATTGGGAGAAGCACTTGGAAAAATGCTTTACCCAGGGGATGTAGTCTCGTTGGTTGGAGAGGTTGGTGCAGGAAAGACAACCTTAATCCAGGGGATAGCCAGGGGGCTTTCTGTCCAGGAGAATGTATCTTCTGCCAGCTTTGTCTTAATGCAGGAATACAAAGGAAGATTTCCCCTTTATCATTTTGACCTTTATCGGATAGGGGATGAGGAGGATATAGGCTACGAAGACTGGCTCTATGGTAGCGGTATATCTGTGATTGAATGGGGAGAGAAGGCTATGGAGCGACTTCCCTTTTCCCATCTTGCGATTGTCCTCTCATATCTTAGCCAAACGAGCAGAAACCTTCTCTTTGTTCCAAAAGGAAAACACTTTTGGGAGCTTGTAAACAGGCTATTTATACCGAGAATAAATCAGGTTTCCAAAAAACTAAATAGAATTCAGTAGTCAGAATTCTGGGAGTCAGAATGGAAGAGCCTGCATTTGTTCTGTATTCTGTATTCTAAATGCTGAATTCTGTATTCTGTATTCTGTATTCTGTCATCTTAATTACTCTATGGCAGAGCTAAACATATACGATGAATCTTTTTGAGGAGACAAAAACTATATTAGATAGATACAAGATACGACCAGAAAAGGAGCTGGGGCAGAGCTTTCTAATTGATGAATCGGTCTTTGATAAAATTATTGAGACATTAGACCCTAAAGGCACAGATTCCATATTAGAGATAGGTTCAGGCTTGGGGATACTTACAAAGAAAGTGGCTGGCATGGTAAATAAACTATTTGCTTGCGAGATAGACCAAAGGCTTCTTCGTATCTTGAAAGAAAATCTTTCTGATGTTGAAATATTGGATACGGATATACTAAAACTTGACACAAGCCTTCTTGCTCCATCCCCAAATAAGTGCTTTGGCAATATTCCCTATTATATAACCACGCCAATTATCTCCCATCTCTTAAATCCAAAATCAAAAATCAAAAATCCAAAATTCTCTACTGTCCTTCTCCTTACTCAATATGAGGTGGCTGAGAGGCTTTTGGCCAAAGAGGGGGAGAATTTTGGTATGCTCCCTGCCCTTATTCAGACTTTTACGAAGCCTACCCTTATCTGTCGGGTTACAAAGGATTCCTTCTATCCAAAGCCAAAGGTGGATTCAGCCTTGCTCAAGATGGAGATATTGGAAAAGCCATCTGTTGAAATTTCAGATGAGAGGTTATTCTTTGCCGTGATAGAGACAGCTTTTAGCCAGAGAAGAAAGACAATCTTAAACTCCCTTTCTTCTTTTATCAGCAAAAAGAAACTTATCCTGCTTCTCAAGGATGTGGGCATAGACCCAATGTTGCGTCCAGAGAGGTTGACACTCTCTGATTTTGCAAAGATTACTCAAATTTTGATGAAAAGTAGGCAATAAGCCGGATTTTGTTTATGTGGTCATCTATTCTTTTCAAAGATTATATCGGACTGGGACTATCCTGTAGAGGCAAGCACCTGAGGCAGTATTTCCAACCTGCCACTGTCATTTACCAGCGGTGATATTCTCTTCTCTTTTTAGTAATTTATCTTCTGTTGAATGCAAAATAAAAAAGTATCGGTTCTTTCTTATTTCAAGTGGGTAAACCAACTTTACTATAGTCCAATTTTCCTGTAAGCATATAGATTATTGTCTTGAAATTTTTGAATGTTTTATATCCTCTTGCTTTTGCCTTCGCTGCTTGCACCAAGCTGTTAA
>JAZDOR010000198.1:0-4394 GCA_043798435.1 bacterium | reverse complement strand
ATAGAGGATTATCTTGCCTGTAACACCAAGCATATCCGGGTTGAGGTGCTTGTACGCAGGTAAAGAGGCTGAGTCAACAACCAGGTCATAATGCTCTGCCTCCCATGATTTATCTATTCCCTCCGGAGAAAAACCGAAGGTTTTGATATGAGAAAGGTGCTGGAGTTTTCCATCTGCCAATTTCCCCTCCAGTATTGAATTGCTCCTGCCTGTATGCTGTCCATCGTGCCCAAGCATCGGCCAGGGGGAGGTAGTATAAGCAAGAGCCACTAAGAACCAACCTTCAATTACTGAAACAATACCCAAAATCAATATTCTTTTCATTCAGTTAGAGGTTGATTGGGTCTTTATCTGCCACAATGTGTCACCGAAGACATCGGGGTATATTAACATCACCTCATACCTTGAGGTCAAATCTTTAATTAAATCTGGGCGGGATAAGTCAGAGACCGTCTCTATTTCTTCCCAGGCTCCTATGAAATCAGGAGGGAGTTTTCCAAAGATCCCAAGGGCATATACCTTTCCTTTTTCTCTCAATGTCTGGTCGATTATCTTATGTAGGTTCTCTTTATACCTCTCTCCTTTAGCTTCAACTGAATAGATTAAGCTTAATGAAGGAAAATCACCAAATGCCTTGATATATCCAGCCCATTCCCCTGAGGAGCAGATTAAGAGATCTTTTGGATTGGCCATCCTGGCATAGATCTGGGCCTTCTGCCAGTCTGGGCTTCCCTTTGCTTCTGGATTCCACAGAGTAGGCACTGGATAAGGCATATTGAGGAGTAGGAGAAGTGCTGGTATAATCCACATCACCAAGTATTTTCTGAAAGAGATTGTCTTAGGAGCAGCTGTGCAGGTCAACATCAATATAAAGGGAATTAGGGGAAGCCAAAACTGGGGATCTCTGCCCTGCCAGAAAATATTGAACATTCCTACAAAAACAAAGGCAACAGTTGTTACCAGAAAGATAGCTCGTTGAATCTCTGACCAAGGTCGATAAAGAAGAGGGATGAATAGAAGTATAATGAGCAAGACCCCTATAAAAAAACGCAGCCAGTCTGAGAGAGGGATATAGATCATCTCTCTTCCTTTGAGTATCTGTTTTACAGCCGTAGTTACAGAGGTATCACCGACAAAGGTATTTATGAGACCTGAGGTAGCCCTTAACGCATTCATAGCACTTATCTGTCTTGCCCCTGGGATTTTTTTCTCTAAATGATGATGTGATACCCATTCCAAACATTCTTTTGGATTTAAAGTATCAAGAGCTGATTTTGCCCCTAAGATGTAGGGAATCAATATAGATATGCTAAAAATGACTACAAATATGGCCAAAGGTCTCAGCCGATATTGTTTGAGACCCAATGCATAGATAAAGACAGAAAAGGCTGGAAGGATCAAGATATAATTCATAGCATACAATACAGAGGCTGCGGCAGATATGCCTCCAGCAATAGTTACCATTAAAGTCTTGATATTGTTCTTTTCTCTGCTTAAGCAAGACAAAAGCCATAAAGAGAGAATCATAAAGAATTGGGGAATTATGGATGACTCAACCTCCCTGCTGTGTAACCAATAACCATAGGTGTAAGCCATCAGGAATGAGCCAATTAAACTCCAGCTTGCAGTAACTTTGAGATTTCTAAGAAGGCCGAGGAATAAGATAATGGAGGCAGCTCCAAAGAAGGCATTGAATATCTGTAAAGGGATAAAGGCATCTCCTTGATAACCCAAATATCTGCAGACCGATAAAACAAGGCGGAAAGTTGGGGTGAGAAGTAAATGGTTAGGACTCAGAGAAAGATCAGTTGATTCAACTACAGTAACCTGGACACGGGCATCGCCATTGGCAGGAATCTTTATAGGCATAGAGACAATGTAAGTCAGAAAAATAGCGAAAAAAATAATTATGAATAAATGTATATCTCTCAATCCCTTCCTATTCATCTCACCTCCACAGTAAAGCTTGTTGTACCCATCTCACCCGGGGCAACCTGTGGGATTAGCCACTTTATCTTTGTGGCAGAGGGACTGGAATCTGTCTGCCATCCGTTATACCAATAACTTATCTTTACATCTTCCGATTCGCAATTCGCAATTCGCAATTCGCAATTTTTTGGTAACACCTCAATGATACTCACATCCGTTGCTGTCCCTTGCCCTTCATTTGTATAGGTGATGGTATAGGTCAGGGTTCCTCCTTGGGTAACATATTTCTTATCGCAAGTCTTCCTCAGAATGATATGTGCCCCGGAGAATGTAGTAGCAGAGGCAGACTCAGAGTAGATGCTCTCATTCTTTGCTTTATCGTATCCGGTTATCGCATAGCAATAGGTAGTACCATTAGTTAATCCGGTATCTGTAAAACTTGTCAGATTGCCCACATCTGAGACCAAATCATAGCTTCCACCCTCTGTTACATAGATATTATCCAAATAGCCATCTTGCTGATAGAATCTTATACTGACCGTACCCACTGATATTGCCCTCTCTTCCGGGTCATTGATGGAGAGGATCTCCTTTCCATCCAGATACCCTGTAAGATTCTTTGGACTGAATTCAATTCGTAGAGTATGCCAAAAATATAGATTGTAACTCTCAGGTAAGGTAGCAGATAGGACAGTTGTCCCTTTGATTATCTTCTTTATACATGCCTTGTCGATCTCTGCTGATGGATACATAAAATTATATTCGTCATTATTATTGGAGGAGATACTAATATAGGTTCTCCCATTACTGGGATAGACAGCTGTAGGATAGAATCTGAACTCATAGGAGCCTTTGGTTATGCTCCTTTCCAATCGTTTGGTTAAGGTAATACCCCAATCATTTCCAGTGGTATATCTAATAATCTGAGCGTTATCATAGAAGTAGGAGGCTGTTCCCGTCTTCTTCCAACTATATCCTGAGATAGTATCTGTGGCAAAATCATCATAATACAAAGAGGAGAGTGTCTCTGTTGCCCTATACACCTTATACCCTGTAATATCATTCTCTTTATTTGGCTCCCAGGTTAAGGTTACCTGGCTATCTTTGGGTTTAGCCTTAAGTCCTGTTGGGGAGTGTGGAAAGAAGATATCCGCTGTAGTTCCAACAGCGATATTAGAAAGATTAGAGATATTACCCTCCTTATCAGATGCCTTTATGCCAAAATAATAAAGGGTATCAGGTGATAGTGGAAGGTCAAAGGTATCTGTGCATCCTGCAGGTTTAGGATCAGGCTCTCCCTCTACTTGACAGGCTTTATCCCAGTTCTCTTCGGTAATAGTGAAGGTAGCATACCTTAGATCATAACCCTTTGCTGTTCCTAAGTTGCCATCCTCTCCATGGGCTGTCCATCTCAGGGTAATAAAGTTGAATGAAGAGCCAAAAACCTGTAGGTCAGTGATTGGCGATGGCTTCTCTTCTTTATGCACATAGCCTTCTGGAATCAGGATAGCAGCTTCAGCGTTCCTGAATGTAAACGCTGTTGTGGGTGTCCCTAAGCTTCCATCTGCCTGTAAAGGGTAGTAGCTGCTATCAAGATTATAGGTTACAGCAGTGGTGTCGTCATAGGTTATATAGTCCCAGCGTGACATAGGTCTGAATAAAATCTTTGCCTTAGTATAGTCACGGCTATAGATTGTATAAAACTTGCCATTTGTATCTGTTCCGGTCTTCCAGATAGAGCAAGTCCCTATGGGCTGACCGATATCATACTCCAATGCCTCAATCCAGGACTCGCTGTATGGCTTATCTTCCCCTCCCTCTCCAAAATGATAATAGACAGTATCCTCCTTCATTATATAATACCAGGCTACACCAAATATCTCATCCCGACCCTCTTTGGTCGGATAGCTTCCGGCAGTGTATGCAGGAGGAATCATGAATACCGCCTTATAAGCAAAGACTATCTTTCCTGCATCTATAAGCTTCCTGGTATAATCATAATAACCCTTAAAATCCTTTGAACAGACTGTGTACATCATCTGCTCTTTGAAATCTCCATTCGCTGCCAGGCACTGCCATAGATTCCTCTCTTTGGTATAGTTACCGGTATTTGGAATAAGGAGCTTATCATCACCCATCTTTACCTTCTCAACAGCAGCCATAGTAGCTACATCTTTCATATAAGCCTCGTCTAATTCCGTACCTTTTCTCTTCATATACTCTAATATCATTCCTCCACTTTTAATCTCTGGAAGGACTAATAAAGGACAATGTTCATCCGTAAAGACACCATCATAACAGTATCCACTATTATCAAGCTCTGTATGGACAAGGTCATAAAATTCCCGGGCAAAATAGTTTTGGACACAACTATATCCAGGGTAATATGACCACCGCCAATCAGCCCAGACAAAGGCTGGAATCCTTGACTCTTTTTTTGTCTTTGCTGTCCCGCTGCCATATCC
>JAZDOR010000195.1:0-10328 GCA_043798435.1 bacterium | reverse complement strand
TCCTGTGCCAAGGCAGGTGAGGAGTGCCCGTATCTCCGTATTCTTCAGGGTTACATCTAACCTCTGTTTTTCAACATTCAGTATTTTTCCACGAAGGGGCAGGATTGCCTGAAATTTTCTGTCCCTTCCCTGTTTGGCTGAACCCCCTGCAGAATCGCCTTCAACAATGTATAGCTCACAGAGGGCAGGGTCCTTCTCTGAACAGTCTGCCAGCTTTCCAGGAAGTGTGCCAAACTCATCTAAGCCACCCTGTTTCCTCACTAATTCCCTTGCCTTTCTGGCCGCATCCCTTGCCCTTTGAGCTAAAAGAGACTTTTCTATTATCCTTCTGACGACAGACGGGTTCTCCTCAAAGAATTCTGAAAGCGCATCTCCCACAGCAGACTCAACTATACCCTTTACCTCGCTATTTCCAAGCTTTGCCTTGGTCTGTCCTTCAAACTGGGGATCTTTTACCTTGATACTGATTACTGCTGTAAGCCCCTCCCTCACATCATCGCCTGATAAAGATTCATCCTCTTTCAGCAGGCCATTCTTCTTGGCATAGTCGTTGATAACCCGTGTCAGACCAGACTTAAAGCCAGCCACATGGGTTCCTCCCTCTTCGGTATGGATTGTGTTCACATAAGAGAGTATAGTGGTAGCAAAATCAGTGTTATACTGAAGAGCGACCTCAACCACCACATCATTACTTGTCTTTTCAAACCCTATAGGCTTCTTGTGAATGGTCGTCTTTCCCTCATCTAAGAGGCTGACAAACTCTATTATGCCACCCTTTGCCTGAAAGGTCTCAGATTTGCTGTCTCTTTCATCATCTATCTTGATAAAGACACCTTTATTTAGAAAGGCAAGCTCCCGGAGGCGATGAGAGAGAAGCTCAAAACTGAATATTGTCTCTGAGAAAATCTGCTTGTCAGGAAGGAAGCGAACCTTTGTCCCCCTCAACTTTTTCTTTCCAGTAATTTCAAGCTTTCCTTGCGGCTTTCCCCTTTTAAATAATTGATGGTAACAATTGCCATCCCGATATACCTCTACCTCAAGCCACTCAGAAAGCCCATTAACTACCGAGACACCCACGCCGTGCAATCCTCCGGATATCTTGTATGCTCCAGACTCAAACTTTCCACCAGCGTGCAGGGTGCAGAGGACTATCTCTACAGCCGGCTTCTTATAAATGGGATGGTTGTCAACAGGGATTCCTCTGCCGTTGTCAAGGACACTGCAGCTTTCATCTTTATGAATAACTACCTCAATCCTGTCACACTCTCCAGCCAAAACCTCATCTATGCCGTTGTCAACCACCTCATAGACAAGGTGATGAAGACCCCTTACTGAGGTATCCCCAATATACATAGAGGGACGCTTGCGGACACCCTCTAAACCTTCTAAAACCTGAATTTTATCTGCTGTGTAAGCCATAGTTTTTATAATTCGCTATTCTTTATTCTCTTTATCGCCTCTGGAATATTGTCAATTATATCCGAGGCAATAATAGAGTATTCTGTCTTTGCTTCGCAAGCTATCTCTCCTGCTGAGCCGTGAAGATATGCCCCCAAGACTGCGGCATCCTTGATAGATGACCCTTGGCCTATCAGAGCAGAAATCATTCCAGCAAGAACATCCCCTGAGCCTGCTTTCGCCATACCCGAGCAGCCTGTTGGATTTATATGGGTTTGCCCCTCTGAAACAATCACTGTCCTGGCACCCTTTAGCAGAACAGAGATATTATAATCATCGGAGAGCCTTTCTGCAACACCTATCCTGTCTTGTTCAATCTCATCTATGCTTTTTCCCAAAAGCCTTGCCATTTCTCCTGAGTGTGGGGTGATTAAAATCTGCTTATTTTTGAGGATTGATGGGTCTTCTATGGCATAAATTCCATCTGCATCAAGGACAATTGGCAGGTCAATCCTATCTATCAGTCTATTTATTAACTTTCTCGTCTCTGGGTGTCTTCCTATGCCTGGGCCAATCACCATCACATCACACCCTTTTGCCATCTCCATTATCCCATTATAAGCTGAAGTGGAAAGGCTCCTCTTTTTTGTCTCAGGTAATGGCTTTGTGACCACCTCAATGAGGCTACAGCCTATTATCTCTACCAAAGATTCTGGGATTCCAAGATAGACAAGCCCTGCACCCATAACAAAAGCAGATTTTGAGCAAAGAAGAGCCGCACCTGTCATCCCAAAAGAACCAGCGATTACAGCCACCTTTCCGCATTGACCCTTGTGTGCGTCAGGAGCTCTCTTTGGAAGAAGAAAAGCCGCCTCTTCTTCTATAAGGATATTCCTCTTTATCTTTGGGTCGGCTAAAAGCACTCCTGGAAAGGAGATTGAGTCTATAACAAGGTTTCCAACATACCCTGCACCCGGATAGACAAGAAGCCCCAACTTTGGCAAGCCAAAGGTTACAGTCATATCTGCCTTTACTGTTGCACCGAGAGGAACACCCCTCTCCCCACAAAGCCCTGATGGAATATCCAGAGAAATGATTGTAATCCCCTGGTTGTTCATAAAATCTATACATTTGGCTATCTCATCAGATGGTGACCTGGATAAGCCTGTCCCAAGCAGCCCATCAACAAAAAGGTCTGCCTGAGCCTGTGAAAGGTCAGCAATAATTGGAATGCCAAGCCTTTCTACTATCCTTAAATTTGTCTCCCTCTCCTGGCTCTGTTTCTCTGCTGATACCACAAAGCACTTGACAGAAACCCCTGCGAGAAACAGATGCCTGGCAACAACAAACCCATCCCCTCCATTATTCCCTGGGCCACAGAAGACCGTGACACTTCTTCCGCTCATCTTCTCTAACTCCGCAAAACAGACGGAAACAGCCGCAATCCCTGCATTTTCCATAAGGATAAGTGGTGAAATGTCAAAATCAGAAAAAGCCCTTTTATCTATCTCCTGCATCTGGTCTGGTGTTGCTACCTTCATTTTTCCTCCTATTTTATGATTCCAATCTTACCTGTTGCCTTCTGGTCTTTGTCGTTGGTTATCAGATAGATATAGACACCTGAGGCTAATTTGGGATTATTCCAGGTGTATTCGCCATTTACATCAAACCTTTCAATTTGCTCTCCGGCTATGTTGAAAATTCTGATAGTTGACTGAGGTGTGGGGTTTTTGAAGGTGATGGAGGTCTCTTTGGAAAGCCTACAAGGATTGGGATAGACATGGACATCAAGAAGATTATCTGCTGATACCTTTACCTTTTTAACTGTAAATTTGCCGCTTTTGGTACCTGCTGTTTTAATATCATCCTTAAGATTGGATAGGGTCAGGTTGCAAGAACCTACAGCATCTGGTTTGACATCAAAGATTACATCTACGGATGAGCCAGTGCTATCTGTGCTAATCGGGGTAGCTCTAAACCAACCTATTCTAATTGTTCCAGTGCTGATTGTACTACTACCAAAGAATACGGGGTTTTCCGTAAGGATGGCTGTTTTTGCCTCTTTATAAACAAGGATATTCGGGTCATAGAGAAGCTCCAGGCCAAAGGCATCTATCTGCCTGTCATTACCCTCAAGGTCTATATGAATTGCCACAGAAGAATTAGGAGCTTCAGTTGCATTACTGACACTGATAATCTGGGTAGTGCTAAGTTTTATGGGCTGCCTGGCAAAAAGAGGCTTTATACCCATATACTCTTTGAAGGTAATCAAGGCATCCTCTGGGGTTACCTCTCCATCCCTATTTCTATCAGCTACAGATCTCTGCCAGGCAGTGAGGGCACATAAATCAAGGTATGCCTTGAAGGCAATAAGGGCATCATCCGGGGTTATTTCGCTGTCATTGTTCACATCCCCGTGATGCGGAAAGCTGGTAAATATTCCCGTGATAACCCCAAATTCTTTTATATCATCTTTTAAGTCCGATAAATAGAGTGTGGATGTCCCCTCTTCTTCACAAATAACCGAGAAGATAGCCTCAGCTATTATCCCGGTGCTATCAGCAGGGATTGGCTTTGGGTCAAAGCCCCCTATTCTAATCGTGCCTGAAGCTATCTCATTGCCACCAAGATATGTAAAGTAGCTGGTTAAGTCTCCCTTAGAGATGCCGACAAAGGAGAGCATAGTATTATCGTAGATTAAATCCAGTCCAAAGGCATCAATGGATAGACTATTCTTTTGTATTCTGATAGGGACAGTGATTGTCTCGCCAAGACCACCCTCAGCATTAGATACGCTGATTATATCAGGTACTTCTATGGGGGGGGTCTCTATACAAGAATACTTGAGATAGCCTGACCAGCTACTGCCAACTGAATATGCTCGTATCCTGAGATAATAATACTGTGTGCTTGCCGCTTGATAGGAAAAGCTGAATTGCCGATTTCCTCCTGAGTCATCATTGGAGGCTACGCAGGTATAGGTTGAACCTGGTCCATCATAGAGATTTCCGTAGTTATCCCCTGAGCCACCTACAGTGTTAAAGTTATAGGTAATTCCTGAGGTCATATATATCTTATACCAATCATAGAGGTCTGGGCTACCTAAGGTATGTGGACCATCGCACTTCTCAAGTGTGGTAGGTGCAAGCAAGGTTGCATCTGCTGGTGTATCATCTGCTGGGTCCCAAATATCCCCTGGCAGGGCAACAATCTCCTGGGTTAATGCAAAATCTATGCCGGCAGTGATTGAGCCATCCTGAATATAGACAGGGGTAGGTGTGCCAATCACTTGCCAGAAAGAGAATACGGAGGTCAATGTGCCGTATATACCAACAGGGTCGCCAATGCCTGGTCCATCATAGCCATTTGCAGCAAGTAAAGCGGCAATATAGTATGTTCCTGAGTCAATATTTCTAATCTCATAAGATTGTGGAAAGGCAGGGTTTTTTATCATTGCGTAACAAGCTATTGAATCCTCTGTCATTTCAGGCTCATCGCATAGCAAAACATACAGGTATCCTGTCTTTGTCCCTGAATAGGAGATGCTACCTGTAAGTATGCCAGACATCTCAAACTGGGTGTAGGTGTAGGGGGTTGTTAGTCCTTTTAGCTCAGTAGTATAGGTTGCCCCCTTTGTTCGGCTATATATCCACAATCTGAATAGATAGGGTCCATTTATCCCCTTATTCCCGATATCCCTGCCACTTAAGTTTATCTGCAGGGTATGAGTTCCCTGGCTGAATTCCATTCCAACTCCACTACCAGCGATATGATTTTGTCCATATTGGTCATACAGGTGACCTGATATTTGATAACACCCATTCTCTGGTATCAAAACCTCAGGCTCTATTACCAGCCAATCATATAATCCATTGTTATTTGTATCTATGCCATAGTCAGTGTAGGTGCCTGTGAATAGACCCGGCACATCAAACTGGGTGTAGGTGTAAGTGCCAGTGTATCCAGAAAATTCATCAATAAGACCATTTTTATCTATCTTCGCCATGAACCTATAGGGTCCATCTATCCCTTTTCCAAAGATATCCTCTCCCCTAAACTGAAAATTGATTGTCTGTGTGCCAGGTATCAGAAATTGATAAGTTCCAATGCCAATAGTAGTGTTTCCAAGCTCCAAATTTCCGTAAACCACATAATCTCCTTCTTCTCTTACATTAACCTCTAAACTCAACTCAAGGTAGTTATATTTACTATCGTTATCTGTGTCTATTCCTTTATCAGTGAAACTTCCTGTGAACATAGCGGTTGAGGGGGTTCCATAATATCTTACCAGGAACTCATCCCAGGCTGTATCCTTTGTAAAATCAACCACCCCATTCACCACATAATCATCATATTCCTCGTCTTTATACTCAGGAAAGTAGATGTTCATTCCATGAAAATTTGGATGACTTTCTCCGTGTCCTTCGGCAATGATACTATCAGAAAGGGCAAACTTTAGCTCGTTTGCTGTATCTTTAATATATTGGTCAGGGAGGGTAGAGCTGACTGAATTTGCAAAGTGAAAGATATCGGCATAAGCACCACAGTCATCAGTCTTTGCCCTCAGTTTTCTCAGTATATTATAGTCATACTTCAGGCTGTCTGCAAAATTGCTTATCTTTGTGGCTACTGTGCCAAGTTGTTTGAGGTCAACTGCAGATTGGGTAACATCTGGCTCATCACCATAAGATTCCATATATTTTTCTACAATTATCTTGCCAAGCTCTTTTGCCTCCATTGTTGGTGTTCCAACCAGGTCAGCTAAAATGGTATTGTATGGCCAACCATCCTCAGGCTCTGTTTCCTGAGAGAAGACAGCCACATCTGCATAATCCTTGATCTGATAGGCTACCTCAGCCATACCCATCAGGCAGGCATCAAAGCCAATCAAGTCTGCACCGCCCTTAGATAATGCCTCCTTTACCTCGTTCATATAGAGGCAGTCTCCATCAGTATCATCCCAACAAACAGCCTTTGTCCGTGTCCCTTCCTTTTGCCTCCAACCACCACCATGATTCCAGAGAACTAAGGCATACCTTTTGGCAGGGTAATTTGTCTTTGCCCAGTTAATAAAATCAAGTAATACCGTTGGACTACCCATATTTGCCTCTCCTATATCTGTGCCGCTTCCTGCTACCGGAGTCATTCCCTGGGTGACATAGAACCTCTTTGTTGTCTCCCAGTCGCCAAAGCTCGTATCATACCCACCTCTATCAAACTGGACAACAATGTTTATCTTATCACTTGAGCCAACTTCAGCCATCTCCAGAAAGTCATCAATCCCTGCATCCTCCAAGTTATTATCCCCATCAAGATAGACAGCATAAGTCCATTCTTTAATCAATTCTGCTTCTGCTAACCCTGATACCAAAACCATCCCCAAAACCAAAATCTTCACACCAAAAAATAATCTTTTCATAATACAAAATCCAAAATAGCTTATAGCTTAAAACTTATGGCTTATTACTTAAAGCTTCTTTCACCTCCATATCAGCCTTTTCTATCTCCCCTTGTTTTTCTTTCTGATAGGCTTTGAGCTTTTCTTCCAATGCTTTATCTGAAGTCGCTAATATTTTTATAGCTGCCAATGCTGCTCCCTCTGGGTCGGTAACGACTAATGGGGCAACACCTGAGGGCATCCTCAGGCTTGAGAATATGTCTATCTCATTATAAGGTGGTGCGGCAATCACTGGTCTTTTTGTATTGGCATCAACAAAGCCTGATAAAGCATTGCTCCTTCCTGCCACAGTGATAAAAATGGCATCTTCTTCATATTCCCTGATAATCGCCAGGACCTTCTCTGGTGTCTTGTGGGCTGAGGCTATTCTAAAAACATAGGAAGCCCCAAATTTTTCCAAGACCTCGCCCATCTTCTGGCAATGCTCTAAATCCCTTTGTGAACCCATAATGATAACTACCTTCATTTTACCTCCCGTATGTGTTTAGTATTCGTAACTATTTACCGAGATAGAAGCAGAAGATAATTGTTCACCTTTAGGGCACCGCTGAGAACGCAGAGAATTTACAAAATTTTAAGTTTTTATTTCTCTGTGTCCTCTGCGGCCTCTGCGGTTAATCTCTTCTTCAGATGAGTAAAGTGTTACAAACGGTTACTACCTCCCCAATCAATGATTCTATCTTTTCTATAGCCAGACCGCCACGCCGCAAGAGCTTCGGAGGGTTCTCTGTCAGGTCTAAAATTGTTGACTCTAAACCTATTGGACAGGTGCCTCCATCTAATATCAATTCTACTGTATCCTTCAGATATTTTTCAACATCTTTGGCTGTAATTGGGCTTGGAAAACCCGTAATGTTTGCCGATGTGCCAGTAATAGGTCTGCCTACTGCCTTTATCAACTCCAAAGCTATAGGATTGTCTGGCATCCTTAAACCAACCTTTGGAAACCCTGCTGTCACAATATCTGGAACAACATCTTTTTTGGGCAGGATTATAGTCAAGGCTCCTGGCCAGAACCTACCAATCAAAGTCTCAGCCCTATCGTTCAGATAGACAATCTCACAGAGCCAGCTTCTATCCGCTATGTGGAGAGGCAGGGGGTTTGATAGTGATCTTTTCTTTGCTTGGAACACCTTTGCCACCGCATCAGAATTTAGCCCATCCGCACCCAGGCCATAGACTGTCTCTGTCGGAAACGCAACCAGCCCTCCCCTTTTTATGATAGATGCAGCCTCTTTTATCGTATCTTCTGTTGGATTTACTATTTTCAAGGAATCACCTCTACCTTTTTTATTCATAATGAGTCCACATGCGGATTACCTTTACTGTTTTGATCTCCATCAGGACTTGATATACAAGACGATGCTGTATGTTAATGCGACGAGAATAGGCTCCCCTTAAATCTCCAACTAATTTTTCAAATGGTGGTGGTTGTTGAAATGGGTCTTTCCTTAGAATGTCTAATAAAATTTCAGCTTTTGGACGAAGGCCTGTTACTGCAAGTTTTTTGGCATCTTTTCGGGCTTGCTTGGTAAAGACTAATTGCCAACTCACCACTGCAATTCCTTACTACATTTTTCAATAGGTGTTTCAAGCCCTTCCCGAATTGACTCTCTTATTCCTGGGATTGATAGTAGATAAAGAGTTTCTTGTATTGCCCTCCAATCTTCTTCAGCAATAAGAACAGCATTTGCTCTTTTGCCTGTGATTTGGATAGGTTGGTTGGATAATGTAACTTCGTCTAATAGCCTATATAGTTTTGTTCGTGCTTCTGTGGCTGTCAATGTCGTCATATTTATTGCCTCCATAAATATCGTACCGTATTACGTGCGTATTGTCAAGTCATAATTTACTTCAAATCGGAGAAGTATTTTGTCATCTAACAGGGTGAACCCATCCCCTTTTCGTCTACTATACCCAAAAGCAACAGGTTTACCAAAAAATATGAAATCACAAATTCCAAATCACAAATAAATTCCAATGACCAAAATCTCAATGACCAAAACATCTTGCTTGGAATTTAGTGCTTGGAATTTGGAGCTTATTTGGAATTTGGTGCTTGGAATTTTTGGAAACCTGATTTGCTTGAGTATATCATAATTTCCCTATCTCGTTGATTATCTCCGAAAGGGGTGGCACATCAAACCACCTCCTCTTTGTTATCTCGTTGCAGGATGCCTGGTATAAAGCAGAGATTCCCGATAGAAGTCTCGCAGGTAAAGGCGGAGGTGTGCCTTTGACACATTCCTTCCATTCAATCTCTCCCCTTTTCTTTACTTCCTCTACCTCACGAAACCAATCTGTCTGTTTGTAGAATATCCTGAGCAGTTCCTTGCTCACAGAAATGCCTTCGTATGTAAATCTGCACTCATCAAGGGTTCCAACAGCATCCACTAAGAGAAGATGCCTGTCTTTTGTGAATCCAAACTCAATCTTGCCATCACAGTTTACCAATCCTATTGGCTCTACCTCCTGAGTGATTAGCTCATTCACCTTCATAGTCAGCCTTTTAATCCCTTTCTTCTCTTCACAAGTCAGCCCGCAAATCTCTTTTGCCTCCTCCCAGGAGATATATCTATCAGAGGATTCAAGCTTTGTGGAGGCCTCTATGACTGGCGGGGATAAAAGCTCTCCTTCTTTTGGCATTGACGAAAGCCCCAAATCTTTCAGGTTTGTGCTCCCTTCCTTCAGCCTCTTAATCAGGCTTGAGCCTTCGCCAAGTTGGTTTCTCCAGATCACCTCAAGCGGAATCAGGAAATTTCCCTTCTTAGCTTTATAAACTGAATAATCATATCCTTCCCGACTCAACTCAGGCTTTAATACCCGAACAAGCTTTACCTCCATAAGATGTGAGGCAGTCTTCAACTCATCCAGACACTTTGGCTGGCCATCCTCTATTAAGCCTAAATAATGGGTCTTTATCCCTAATTCTTCAAGCTTTTCAAAAAAGTAAGCAGAGATTAGGCACAAAGCCTCTCCCTTCTTTTTGATAAGGTCTGGCATCTCACCCCAATCAAAGACAGAATATCTGTCAGAAAAACAAAACCTGCCTCTTCCTTCTGTGTTCTCTTTTGGTGGATTTATAAGTATCAGATCTTTTACGCTACCCATGATGTTCTTCCTCCTAATAGCTGAAGGCTGATAGCTGAAAGCTGATAGCTATTATTGACTATATCTTTGACGCTACCCATCTTTCTTCTCCTTCACCTTCTCCTCTATCTCTCCTATTAGCTTCTTATCAAGTTTCAAAAATTCAACAGCCTTATCCCTTCCCTGACCAATGGTCTTTTCACCAAAAGAAAAGTAAGCACCTTTCTGGGTGATGATTCCTTGAGCCAATCCAACATCTAAGATAGAGCCTTCATAGGATATTCCTGTTTCATAGAACATATCAAACTCTGCTTCTCTGAAGGGTGGGGCTACCTTGTTTTTGACCACCTTTACCTTTATCCTGCCACCTATGTTTTCATCA
>JAZDOR010000143.1:0-5888 GCA_043798435.1 bacterium | reverse complement strand
ATGGATTCCCTGTTTATCACCAGCACAATTTTAATGTTTATGGCTTTTATTGTGGTCTTATTCCTCCCACAAATACACTTGCGAAAAACCGCTCGGCCTGCTTTAGAGGAAATAGGTATTGAATTAGAAGCAGAGTTTGGATAGGCTGATGTATATTCAAATAGTAAATTCAAGTGAACCTGTGCCAAGAGCTTGATGCACTTTTATTGCCCATCGCGAAACGCCGTCAACTTCAACGACTGGTTAGACTTTTAATTGTTACTATCCCTCTTTATCATCAAGGTTAGTCAAAAAAGATTGGACATAAGGCAGAGTAAATTGCTATAATTAAGGCAGATGTAGGTAGATATGCTCAATAAATCAGGCTTACCAAAATTGTGTTCGTTTATGGTTCTGAGGTTCAAGGTTAGAGAATAAGAGGATTAACCGTGAACCTTGAACCCTTTAACCCCTGAACCTGAATAGTTATTTTTTTGTAGACCAATTTCTTTTCGGTAATCTTCCATTTCATTATAAATTAAGAGAGGGCCCTTAGCTCAGTTGGTTAGAGCATCTGACTCATAATCAGAGGGTCGTAGGTTCAAGTCCTACAGGGCCCATTTTAGAAAAATCATATATACATTCTCTTATTGCTTTTATGTCCTCATCAATGGAGAGATAAACTTCGCCTTCTCCTTTTATAATTGCCTCATAGGTGAACCCTGCACTTGCAATAAACCAGCCTTTTCCGCCTCTCTTTCTGCTTTCATCAATAAACTCACCAATATCTTCCTCTGAAACTGGCACATCAAGATTTTGACAAGAACGGACAAACCAGGATTCATCCCCAATTGCCTCAATCTCTGTTATCTTGCCTTTGCTTACCACACAAACCTTATCAAAAACAGGAAGGACAATATCTTCTTTTAAGCCAAAGAAACCTCCATCTATCTTTTGCCCAGAAAAAGAAGAGAGAAGGTCTGCTATTTCTAGAGAATCTGGAATCGCGAATTGCGAATCGCAAATTGAAGAAATAGATCCGCGATCCGCGATCCGCGATCCGCGATTTACTATTACCTCTGCTTCTGGAAGCTCTGGAAGGATGCCATAGTAATACATCCGTATCCACCAGGTAAGAATCCTGCTTGGAATATAATACCTCTTTTCCCTCTGGCTGACAAGGTCAACATCCATCAACCGCAAAAGCAGATTTCTGGTGACACCGCTTTTTCTTCTAATATCCCCCGAAAGATCAGAGAGTATTGTCTCTCCCCTTTTTGCCAGACCGGAAAGAGCCACCCTAAGAAGCCCTTCTCCCCTTGCCTCTGCTATTCTCTGGCTCACTATACTTTGGCAATAATGATAAATTGCACCTTCAGTAAAAGATAGAAAGAATGCCTCATCTACAGAGAGAGAATCGATCCTTCTTTTTGACTCTAATTCTTTTGCGAGAAACACAATCAAGCTGGGAGAGCCTTCTGTAATTTGGCATATTCTTTCTATTGCCGCCTCATCAAAAGAGGCAGACGAAAGGAGGGCTAAAGATAGCTTTCTTGCTTCTGCTTGCTGGAGACTATCTAAGAAGAGGGTCTCAAACATTCCTTCAAAGAGTTTTTTTCTATCAGAGGCTAATACCCAGCCTATCCTTTTTGTCTTGCCTGCCTCTTGTTTGAAGATAGAGAATGGTTCAATCTGATAGTTTGCAAGGGCTGAAAGTTCAGAGAAGTTGTCAAGAAAGAGAATGAGTCGTAAGTCTAATTTTTTTGCCAATACCTCTAAAAAAAGAAAGGTTTCTGAAAAGAGACTCTTCCAATCTCCTCCTTCAAGGCTTTGGCAGAATTTATTCAATTCTGCATCTATCTCAGGGTCTGCTATCTCCGTGACAATCTTCTTTTGAAAAGGCAGGTCAAAATAAAGGCTCTTGTCGCAATCTTTTTCTTCTGAAAGGCTATGGAATACATTTCCGAGGAGATAGAGGCAGAAGAAATCAGGGGAAAGATTTAATTTAGCAAGATCAATATAGACTGGCGATACCTTCTCAGAAATTCCATCAATAAACCTTCTAATTAAGGCTGTCTTTCCTATGCCCCTTTCTCCCAAAATAAGAAGGATTGGGGATTTTCCTTTTTTTACATCAGTTTCTAATTGCTTAAGCCTTTCAATCTCTCTTTCCCTTCCAACAAACATTTTCTATTTTACTTCAAATCCCATTTATTTTTTAGTAATGATATCTACAAGCCAAAATTCTGATTTTTGTCCCTAAAACTTCATAGACAAGTCGATGTTCTTGATTAATGCGTCTGGACCAACAACCAGATAGTTCATACTTCAATTTTTCAGGTTGTCCCGTTCCTTCAAATGGATTCCGCTGGATATCTTTGATCAGTTTAATAATCTTTAAGGCCGTCTTTCTGTCGTTTTCAACCCACCAAGCAAAATCTTCAAATCCAGCAGGGTCAAATCCCAAGTTTTTTACAAGCATCATCAAAAGGTACTCCTTCTTGTCGTTTTTTTGCTTTCAA
Organism: bacterium; assembly: GCA_043798435.1. GTDB lineage: Bacteria > UBA9089 > UBA9088 > UBA9088 > JAGUXG01 > JAGUXG01. The sequence goes on along the minus strand of JAZDOR010000143.1, from coordinate 3,387 downwards.
GAGATGTTGTTTCATTGCCTCGCTTTTCAAAAGATATACTGTCTCTCTTTCGGATTCAATCTCACGCCAAAGTTCAATAGGGATGATTACATCTGTAAAATTACCCTTTGCATTTGAGATATACTGAATGGCTATGGCACTCATTTTTTCTCACCACCTTTTTTATTTTGTAATTTCCACTTCTATACCGAAAAGAAATTGGTTTACAAAAAAGTAACTACTCAGGTTCAGGGGTTAAAGGATTCAAGGTTCACGGTTAATCCTTTTATTTTCTAACCTTGAACTTTGAACCTCAGAACCATAAACGAACACAATTTTTTGCAAACCTGATTTGTTTGGGTATAATATAAGTATCTACCCCTGATTTATGTTCCCATCTCCCAGGAGGAGAGATACTTCTCCTGCTCGGGAGTCAAGCTGTCTATTTCTATTCCCATTGAGGAGAGCTTGAGCTGTGCCACCTGCTGGTCTATCTTCTCTGGAACATCATAGACCCTATTCTGTAAATTATCTCTATTTTTCACTACAAACTCAGAGCATAGAGCCTGGTTAGCAAAGGACATATCCATTACTGCTGCCGGGTGTCCCTCTGCTGCAGCCAGGTTGACTAATCTGCCTTCAGCCAAAAGGTTTATCTTATTTCCATTGGGTAGAGTATATTCGTCAATTACATCCCTGATTCTTCTCTTTGAAGTAGCTAATTTAGCAAGTTCAGGAATGTCAATCTCTACATCAAAATGCCCGGTATTAGCCATGATAACGCCATTCTTCATCACCTCAAAGTGTTCCTTTCTTAAAACATGGATGTCGCCTGTTACCGTAATAAAGATATCCCCAAACTTTGCAGCTTCTGCCATTGGCATTACTGAAAAACCGTCCATAACAGCCTCCAATCCCCTTAATGGATCTACCTCGCAGACAGTCACCAAAGCTCCCAAGCCTTTTGCCCGCATAGCCACACCCTTTCCACACCAGCCATACCCTGCGATAACAAATCGCTTTCCTGCAAGGAGGATATTTGTTGCCCGCAAGATTCCATCTATTGTTGACTGGCCTGTCCCATATCTATTGTCAAAAAGGTGCTTTGTGTTGGCATCATTCACAGCAACCATTGGATAGAGAAGCCTTCCCTCTTTCTCCATACTCCTGAGCCTGATAACACCTGTGGTTGTTTCCTCTGAACCACCTATAATACCCCCTACCAAATCTTTGTGGTCTTTATGTATGGCAGAGACAAGGTCTGCACCGTCATCCATAGTATAATGGGGTTTCTGGTCAAGGACAGCTCCGATGTGCTGATAATAGGTCTCTGTATCCTCTCCATGGACAGCAAAGACAGGGATTTGGTAATCCGCTACCAAAGAAGCGGCAACATCATCCTGTGTTGAAAGCGGGTTTGAGGCACAGAGATAAACCTCTGCCCCACCTGCCTTTAATGCATCACAGAGGTTCGCTGTCTCTGAGGTAACATGAAGGCAGCAGGCAATCTTTACTCCAGAAAAAGGCTTCTCCTGACTAAACCTCTCCTTAATAAGTTTTAGAACAGGCATCTGTTTGCCTGCCCATTCTATCCTAATCTTTCCCTTTTCACTCAGCCCAATATCTTTTATGTCGTAATTCATTCTATCCTCCTTTTTGCATTTATTGTAACTGTTCAAGCTATACATCAAGAGTGTGAGGGGATAAGGAGATAAGAAAAGATATGGAGATAATTCATTTTTAATTTTTAATTCAAAATTTTATCCCCTTATCTCCATAATCTCTATATCCCCTTTTCTTACACTACCGCAGCGATTACCTTATTATTGAAAAACCCCTTTCTTATCCGTATTCTCCCAGAGGAACTCCTTCTCCTCCCTGCCAAAATGTCCATAGGCGGCTGTCTTTCTGTAGATTGGTCTCCGTAACTGCAAAGTTTCTATTATCCCTTTTGGTGTGAGGTCAAAATTCTTTTTTACTGCCTCAACTATCTCTGCCTCTGGTCTCTTCGCTGTGCCTTTTGTGTTGACCATAATAGATACAGGCTCTGGGACACCTATAGCATAAGCAAGCTGAACCTCGCAAACCCTGGCTACTCCCGAAGCAACAATATTCTTGGCTAAATATCTTGCCATATAAGAGGCTGACCTGTCAACCTTTGTTGGGTCCTTTCCAGAGAAACACCCACCACCGTGTGCTCCAAACCCTCCATAACTGTCTGCTATTATCTTTCTGCCTGTAAGACCACAGTCTCCCTGAGGGCCCCCAACCACAAACCTTCCTGTTGGGTTGATATAGTATTTTGTCTTCTCATCCAACATAGACTTTGGAAGGATTTTATAGATTACCTCCTCCATTACGCTGTCTTTTAAGTCGGAATACTCAATATCTGGTGCGTGCTGGCAGGAGATGACCACAGCCTCAATCCTTGTCGGTATTCCCTCTACATACTCAATGGTCACCTGAGATTTGCCATCGGGTCTGAGCCAGTCCAAAACCTTGTGCTTTCTGGTATAGGTAAGCCTTCTGGTGAGCTTATGTGCTAAAAGTATTGGCATTGGCATAAGTTCTGGTGTCTCATCTGTAGCATAGCCAAACATCATTCCCTGGTCACCTGCACCACCTGTGTCAACACCCTGAGCAATGTCAGGGGACTGCTCTTTGATAGAGGTGATGACAGCACAAGTCTCATAGTCAAACCCATAGTCAGCATCTATATACCCAATATCCTGGATTATGCTCCTGGTTATTTTGGGTATATCCACATAGCAGGATGTGGTTATCTCACCAGCGACAAAGGCAAGCCCTGTGGTTACCAATGTCTCACAAGCAACCCTTCCAGTTGGGTCTTCCGCCATAACAGCATCTAAGACCCCATCTGAAATCTGGTCTGCAACCTTATCTGGGTGTCCCTCTGTTACAGACTCTGATGTAAAAAGATAGTCTCTCTTCATATCTCCTCCTGAAGTAACATTTAGTTGTCAGGTATAAGCAGTAAAAAAGCTATCAGCAAATCAGCTAATAAAAATAACTGAAAGTTGATAGCTGACAGCTATTTAAGCTGATACCTAAAAACTTAGGCAAAGTATAAACTTACAAAAAAAGAAAGTCAAATTTTATTCCTTTTGTGTTAGCCACAAATAGAAATGTCCTATTTTCCGTTAAATGAAAATGTTGGGACGGTTCATTTTCAGCCTTTTTCATATAATTTCTTTTGGAAATTGGAAATTAGAAATTGGGAAGAAAAGATTCTGCTTCTGTGCTAATTTCGTAACACTTTACTCACCTGAAGTAAAATTAGCCTTTGGAGAAATAAAATATAATCACGAAACCCCGAAAGAGCGAAAACACGAAAAATTAAAGGACAAATCTTTTTCAAATTCAATTTCCATATTTTCTTTCGGGCTT
>JAZDOR010000179.1:0-11409 GCA_043798435.1 bacterium | reverse complement strand
AAAAAATAGCAAAAAAATAGACCATAGAGAATGAAGATATATAAAAATTAGCCTTTTTACGAAAGAGTCAAAGAGCCATTTTTAAACATTTTGGCTTATAAACCAACAATCTCACCCAAAGGGTGCGAAATATGGGAAATTTGAAATGATAAATGCTAAATGATAAATGACTGTTCTCTGTGGATAATCTTTACGGTAGTTGGCTAAAGTGTTACTAACTTTCTATACACCTCTTCCATCCTGATTGCAGGTGGCATAAGGCACAGGCAACAGCATCTGTGGCATCATCTGATGGAATTATTTCTGCCAGGCCCAATAGCCTTTTTATCATTTCCTGAACCTGCCTCTTTTCTGCCCTTCCAAACCCACATACACTTTGCTTTATGACTAAAGGCGTATATTCTGCTACCGGAAGATTGAACCTGCCAGCAGAAAGAAGGATAACCCCCTTTGCCGCACCTATTAGTAATGCCGTCTTTCTATTTTTGGCAAAGAATATATCTTCTAATGCCATTGATTCGGGATGATGCTTTTTGATTATCTCGGAAAGGGCGTTATATATCAAAAAAAGCCTTTCGGATAAAGGCTTTTCTTTCTCTGTTCTAATCACCCCTGCTTCAATTATACGCAAGACTGATGCTTTCTCAAGGACAGCATAACCTGTAGTGGCAACCCCAGGGTCAATTCCCAGTACTCTCATCAGAGAAATAAAAATAAATCTTGCCACAGAGAACACCGAGGTCACAGAGAAAGATGAACAAACCACAAATAAACACGAATATTACAAATGGGCACGAATGAATTATTAGTGTTAATTCGTATGCATTCGTGGCTAATTCCTCTGTGCTCTCTGTGACCTCTGTGGCTAAATATTTTCCTCTTAAGATTTTAAGCAATTACTCACTGTCTAATATCTGAATCACAGGAGCTCATCCGGGATATCCATATTAGAATAGACTGCCTGAGCATCGTCATTCTCTTCTAACATCTCCACGAGCTTCAGCACCTGTCTGGCTTCCTTTTCACCTATCTTAATGTAGTTTTGAGGGAGCATCTCAATCTCAGCATGCTTTATCTCTAAACCCGCAGATTTTATAGCTTCCTTCACATTTTCAAAATCGCCAGGCTGGGTGGTTATGGTATATTCATCATCCTCTATCTTTATATCATCTGCTCCATGCGAGACTGTTAGATCAAAGAGCTTATCTTCAGAGATGAGGTTTTTATCCACAGTTATAACCCCTTTTTTATTGAAAAGCCAGGAGACACATCCAGCCTCTCCCATATTTCCACCGTGCCTTGAGAATATATGCCGTATCTCAGAAGCTGCCCTCTTTTTGTTGTCTGTCAGAGCCTCAACCAATACAGCCACACCCCCTGTGCCATACCCTTCATATATCACATTTTCAATAATACCCTCTCCGCCACCCTCTCCTGTTCCTTTGGCAATCGCCCTCTTTATGTTATCGGCAGGCATATTTGCCTCTCTTGCCTTTGCAATTGCCAACCGTAAGGATGAGTTTCCCTCAGGGTCTCCTCCTCCCATTCTGGCAGAGATGGTAATCTCCTTGCTCAGCTTGGAAAAGACCTTTCCCTTTATGACATCAAGGGCGCCCTTCTTATGCTTTATTCCAGCCCACTTAGAATGTCCAGACATATTTCATAATGTTAAAAAAGTTTAGAGTTTAGAGTTTAGAGTTTAGAGTTTAGAGTTTAGAGTTTAGAGTGTAGAGTTTAGAGTTTAGAGTTTAGAGTTTAGAGTTTAGAGTTTAGAGTTTAGAGTTTAGAGTTTAGAGTTTAGAGTGTAGAGTTTAATAAAATAACTCAAAACTCAAAACTCATAACTCATAACTCAAAAGAGTTTAGAGTTTAGAGTTTAGAGTTTAGAGTTTAGAGTTTAGAGTTTAGAGTTTAGAGTTTAGAGTTTAGAGTGTAGAGTTTAGAGTTTAGAGTTTAGAGTTTAATAAAATAACTCCTAACTCATAACTCACAACTCATAACTCATAACTCACAACTCCTAACTCATAACTCATAACTCATAACTCACAACTCCTAACTCATAACTCATAACTCCTAACTCATAACTCACAACTCATAACTCACAACTCCTAACTCATAACTCATAACTCATAACTCATAACTCATTAAAATGGAACATCCTCTTCTGATGGCAGAGGAGGCTTTTCTGACCCACCATCACCTGTCTCATCTGTAGGTTTTCCAGAAAGGAATTGCACAGTAGTGGCGTTTATCTTAACTATAGACCTTTTCTGTCCCTCTTTATCCTCCCAGCGGTCTTGCCTTAGTTCTCCATCAACAAAAACACCGGATCCTTTTTTCAAATATTGATTGCAATTCTCTGCCGTTTTTCCCCAGGCAACAACAGAAAAAAAACTTGTTTCCTCCTTTGTCTCGCTCGACTGATTTTTATAGACCCTATTGACGGCTACACTAAGGTCAGCTACTGCCATTCCTGATGGAAGATATCTGAGTTCAGGATCCTTGGTCAGATTCCCCATGATTATCGCTTTTGAGTATCCCCTCATCTTTTTCCTCCTTTTCTATAATAGTCTTTTCTTCTTTTGGCTCTTCAGCTTCTTCTTGAATCGCTTCTTTTCTTCCTGTGGTAAGAAATCTCAAAACCTCTTCTTCTCGCCTGAGAAGATCTTCAATAGGCTTTATAACATCGCCTGGTGCTGTAAATTTTAGAATAAGGTAGAAGCCATCATTTTTCTTCTTGATGGGATACGCCAATCTTCTTGCTCCCCATTCCTCAGTCTTCTCAATAGCTCCACCCTTTTCAGAAATAGCAGACTTAATCCCTTTGAGAACCTTCTCCCTCTTCTTTCCCACTACATCAAACACAATCAATAGGTCATAGAAATTCATACTGTGGATTATATCATTATTTTGCCTTTTGGTCAATATATTTTTTATAAATTGATAATAGACAAAATTATGCAAAGTAGATATAATATGTCAAATGTATGACATTTCAGACCTTCTTTTGATGTGCAAAGAAAAGGGTGCTTCAGACTTGCATCTTTCTTCAGGTGCATACCCGCTCCTTCGTATCCACGGTGAACTCATCCCTGTAGATGACCAGATATATGAAAAAGACAGGGTTCATCAAATGGTCTATGAGGTTCTCTCAGATGACAGGAAGGCACAGCTTGAGGAACACCACGAGATAGACTTTGCTGTTGAATTGGCTGAGGTGGGAAGGTTCAGGGTGAATGTCTTCTATCAAAGAAGGGGTGAGAGTGCCGCCTTTAGAATCATCCCTACAAGGATAAAGACGATTGAAGAGTTGGAGCTTCCTCCAGTCATAAACAACCTTACACGGGCAAAGAAAGGGCTTATCTTAGTAACAGGTCCAACAGGCTCAGGAAAATCAACTACCTTAGCAGCAATGATTGACCTGCTCAATATAGAGAAGAAGGACCATATCCTGACCATAGAGGACCCGATTGAGTTTGTTCATGAAAACAAGGGTTGCCTTGTTAATCAAAGAGAGGTTGGCCCACATACAAACTCCTTTGGCATAGCTTTGCGTTCTGCACTCCGTGAGGACCCTGATATCATCCTTGTTGGTGAAATGCGGGATCTGGAGACTATCCAGATGGCATTGACTGCTGCAGAGACAGGTCATATCGTCTTTGGCACTTTGCATACAAACTCTGCCTCTCAGACCGTAGATAGGATAGTGGATGTCTTTCCACCACACCAGCAACAACAGATACGAACACAGCTCTCAGAAGCCTTAGTGGGTGTTGTCTCCCAAATCCTTATTCCCACTACTGATGGTCGGGGAAGGGCTTGTGCCTGCGAGATTATGATAGCAAATTCAGCCATAAAGAATCTTATCCGCGAGGGAAAGACCCATCAGATGCCATCTATTATTCAGACCGGGGCAAAGGAAGGGATGCAGTCTATGGACCAATGCCTGAAGACTTTAGTGATGAAAGGAAAAATTTCAAAGGATGAGGCAGTGCTCAGGGCTATTGATAAGTCTGCGTTTGGTGGAAGTGGTACATTGGGAGGAGCCTCGGGTGCAAGTGTAGCCAGGCCATCTTTTGGTCCAACACCCCCTCCACTTTCCCAGAGACCAGCAGGTGGTCCAGCACCACCACTTTCTCCAAGGCCAGTAGGTATGCAACCGCCTCTTTCCCCAGGACACACAAGTGTTCCAACGCAACCACCTATTTCTCCAGGTCCTGCTTCAACACAATCCCCTATTTCTCCGAGACCCACACCTCCCCCAGGTCAACCCTTTAGACTCAACATTCCTTCAGGCTAAGTGACAAGAAAAGAATATAAACCACTGAGGCACAGAGTCACGGAGAAGAAGAAATACAAAAGCCCGAAAACCCTAAAAAATATTTTTGACACAGATTAACACTGATTTTCACTGATAAAAGTTAAAAATTATCTGTGTCTATCTGTGTAAATCGGTGTCTAATTTTTTATTTCTCTGTGTTCTCTGTGGTTAATTTTTATTTCAGATGGCTAAAGCATTACTTTTCCTCCTCCTCCTTTCCAATCTCGGTTTCTCCCTTGATTTAAGGGTAAAGATTGCTCAAAGTTCTGTTGTTGATATTTCAGGCACAGGATATTTTGAGCTTTATGACGAAGATAACCTGATGGGCAGAAGGTATTCTGCACCCCTTCAGCTTAAAGCAACCGCAGGTGGAATATTGACATCCTCTTATGGTGAGTTTTTGGGACCGGTCTTTGTCTATCCACTTTCCAATAGCTACATCAAGATTGGAAACAGAAGGTATAGGGGCTTTTTTGAGATTAGAAGGCAGGGAGGCGGATTATTAGTCATAAACATAGTTGATATGGAAGAATATCTCCCAGGCATAATAAGAAGGGAGATTTCAACAGACTGGCCAATGGAGGCAATAAAGACGCAGGCTGTGCTTGCCCGAACTTATGCCTTAGTCAACCAGAAGCATAAGGCTGAAGGCTTTGACCTCTGCTCGGATGTCCATTGTCAGGTCTATGGAGGAATGGAGGCAGAGGATAGGGTGGCTATACTCGCTTGTTCTGCCACAAAGAATGAGGTTCTTTGCTATAATGAAAAGCCTGCTCCTGTCTATTATCACGCCTGCTGTGGCGGCCTCATTTCAGATATAAGGGATGTCTGGGGGCCTAGCCTGCCATACCTCAAATCTATGGTCTGCCCATATTGCCAGGCATCTCCTCATTACAACTGGCAATGTAATCTAAGCTATGCCAATATTGCCAAAAAACTTGGGATTTCCAGGGTTTCAAGGGTAGAAAGGACAGGGCAAGGCAGGGCAAAGGAGGTTGTTATCCATCACGAAGAAGGAAAAAAGGTTATCAAGGCTAATGACTTCAGAAATATGTTTGGCTCTAATCTGATAAAAAGCACATACTTTGAGATAGACCAGACCTGGGATGGGATACGGCTTATTGGAAAAGGCTGGGGACACGGTGTTGGGCTTTGCCAATGGGGAGCAAAAGGAATGGCAGGCAAGGGTGCAGACTACGAGGAGATACTCTTCTTCTACTTCCCGGGCTGCTTTATAAAAAAGTTAGACTTTGAATAAATGAAGAAAATACCATTGCTTAGCATTATACTAACAGGGTTTTTTTTGACGCTCTTTTTCTATAATGTCTATCTTCCAGTCAATAGGTTTTCTATGGTTATTAAGAGTATTGATATCAAAAAAGGTATGGCTCTGATGGAGATTGCCAGGCTTCTGAAAGATGAAGGCTTAATTCGTGATGGGCTTTCCTTTGTAGCTTTAGCTGATGGAAAGGGGGATAGTCGTAAGATTCAGGCAGGTGAGTATCTGCTTTCTCCTTCAATGAGCACGGCTCAGATTCTCAAGAAACTGGAAAAGGGTGAATGCGAAAAATCCTGCTTTACAATTCCAGAGGGATACAACCTGTTTCAGATAGCTGAGCTTTTATCAACAAAGGGATTTGTTTCAAAAAAGAGGTTTCTTTCCCTGACTAAAGACAAAGGGTTTCTCATAGGTTTAGGTATTCAAGTAGAAACAGCAGAAGGATATCTATTTCCTGAAACATATTGTGTTTCAAAGGGTGCTGCTACTGAAGAAATAATTGAGATGATGGTTTCTGAGCTGAATAAAGTGCTTCCCCAGGAAAGAGTAGGTAATTCTGGTCTTTCTGTCCACCAATTACTCACCTTAGCCTCTATTATTGAAAAGGAGACAGGTTGCGTAGAAGAGAAACCCCTTATCTCTGCTGTCTTTCATAATCGCTTAAAGGCTGGAATCCCCTTGTGTAGCTGTCCAACAGTAATCTATGCCCTATTGCCTGATTTTGATGGAAATCTGAAGAAAAAGGATTTAGAGGTCAACTCACCCTACAATACTTATAAATACAGAGGGCTTCCACCAGGTCCAATCGCCAGCCCAGGATTTTCTTCCATCAAAGCCGCCATATATCCTGTTCCTTCTGACTATCTATACTTTGTCTCAATGAATAATGGCAGGCACAAGTTTTCCCGCACCCTATCCGAGCATCACCAGGCTACTTACAAATATCAATCGGGAAGATAATATGCTTATTAAAACAAGGTTGCTTTCTGCTCAAAAAGGAGATATAATTCTTTAACCGCGAATGAACGCGAATTAACGCTGATAAATTCTTTCCTTACTTCGTGTTCATTGGCGTTTATTAGCGTCCATTAGCGGTTATCCTATAACATAATCGTAAGTGTCTGAGTAGGAATAATATGAAGAAAATTATTGGATTTGCTTTAGTTTTTGCTTCTATCTGCTTTGCAGATGCCATAATAGATGGGAGAGCCTTTTTTGCCAAGGGCAAGATAAAAGAGGCAAGGGCTATATTTTCTGAAGAGCTAAAGAGAAAGCCTTGTCCCGATCTTCTCTTTCTTTTAGCAGACTGTTACCAGAAAGAAGGCTTGTCTGCTTCCTACAAGAAGATAGACCTTACAGGTTGTCCACCATTTTATGAGTCAATAAGGGATGGCCTCTGGTATCTCTATCAGGGTTCATACACATTGGCTTATTCATCGTTTGAGGAGGTAAATTCTGAAAGTGCCTACTGCCTGATTGGAATGGGTATGGCAAGAAAGGCAGAGGGAAAACTATCTGAGGCAGAGAAACTATATCTTTCTGCAAAGGAAAAAGAACCTCTTTTGTCTCTCTCCTACCTCCATCTCTTTTGGTTATATTCAGCGAAAGGGGATGAGTCGCATGCTTCAGAGGTTCTCGCAGAGGGCATAACAAGAACACATTCTCCTGAGCTCCTCTATGAATTTTCTGGTTTGCTGCTAAAGGAGGGTAGTTTAAAGCCAGCATCTGGCGTTCTCTTAGAATTAGAAAGGCTTGAGCCAGATAATATCCTTATCAAGGAAAAGATTGCCCTTCTTCTTTTGAACAAAGGGGTTCCTTTAGAAGAGGTTCCAGCCAGAATAACTAGTAATGAAAGCGAGCGACTCTATCTTGAGGGAATGGTAGCCTTATCTTCTCAATTGTATATGACAGCTCTGCGAAGATTCTATAGTGTAGAAGAAAAAGAGCCCTCCTTATATTTAGTCAAATTGAGGAGGCTTTGGTTATACAAGGAGCTTTCCTTAAGAACAAAGGCAGAAATCCTCTATAAAGAGCTTATCAAGGAGCTTCCAGGGGATAGCCTGCCAGATGTGTTTATGAGCGACATCTATGGAAAGAAGGGTTCATATACTGAGGCACTTTTATTTGCAAAGAGGGCTGTTGTGAAAGAACCATTCTTTGACAGACCCTATTTTGCCCTGGGAAATGGGTATTATTACAATAACAGGTTTATTGAGGCTGTTCTTGCTTATCAGAAGGGGTTTTGGCTGACAAAGGACAGAAAAACCCTGAATATCTGGCTGGAGGAGGCGTTTGTAAATAAATACTTCCCATTGTTCTGCTTTGGATATACTGCTATCTGGATAGCCACCTTCTTCCTCCTTGCCCTGATTCACTACACAGGGATGTTCCTTATCAGGGGGTATCCTGCCTTAAAGAGGTATGTGATTAAAAAGAGATGGGTTTTCTATCTTTATTTTGGAAACTTTCTGGTGCTACTGCTCTCCTCTTTATTTGGCAAAGGTAGCTTTAAGTTCATTCCCTTAGACATGCTGAAAGAGGTTTTGCTCTTCTTGACCATCTTGCTCCCTGTAGGAATTCTTATACTTTTATTGGTATCTCTGCTAATCTCTTTTATCATCAAGATTCCAAAGGTGAGGATATATCTCTCCTTTATCCTTTTGGACTTCTCCTTAGATATTGCTATTATTTTGATGTTGGCCTCCTTTCTTCCTGCATTTACCGATCATCCTGTAATATTTGAGATACTTTCCATCGGCGTTATCATTTTTAGAAGGGGAAGACTTATTTTGCTCCTGGCACCAATAGCTATCTTTTGGTTCTGGTATAATGCCTCCATCTACAAGGGGTATTATCTGATAGAAGAGGGAAAGATTGATGAGGCCATCAGCCTTTTCAAAAAGAGGTTTTCTAATCTTGGTTTCATCCGCTGGCTTGAGCCGACATATAGCCATATGGCTTCGGCTGCATTTTTGGGGCAGATTACCGGTCTTATCAAGCAAAATAAATGGGAGGAGATTTCATCTGTCTGGAAGCCTATTGAGAAAAGCCTGAGTGAATGGTGGCCACTAAACGATAGTTCAGTCTTTTTATATCAGTGGACTAATCTGCTATTTCGGATTAAAAAAGGCGAATCTGTTGACGCAGAACTTCTCAAAATGTTTAAAATCCCTGAATATAAGAAGAGAAAAAGGGCAATCTATGCGCTTCTTGCCCTTTCTGAAGGGAAAAAAGACGAATATCTTTCTCAAATGGCAATCCTGCCCAAGGATAAAAACCTTGAGCTAATCATTGAAGAATTGCGGATCGTGGATCGCGAATTGCGGATTGAAGAAAAATAGATTTGCGATTAACGATTCGCAATTCGCGATTTTCTAAGGCTATGGTCAGGATAAGAATAGAAAGGAAATCGGGTAAAATTGTCTCATTCTCTGCAGAAGGGCATTCTGATTACAAAAGAAAGGGAGAAGATATTGTCTGTGCAGGTATTTCTTCCATTTTGCAGACAGCAGTTTTAGGGCTAAAAGAGTATCTAAAGGTTGATATTGAGCTAAAAAAGGGGATAGGAAATATGATGGTTAGACTAAAAAGTTCTCCAGAAAAAGCCAGCCAGGCCATTCTTGAAACTATGTTGCTTGGATTATGGAAAATAGAGAAGGAGTATCCTGATAAAGTAAAGATTGAAACGGAGGAGATAAAATGAAAGATGTAAAAAAAGAAGGTGATTTTGTATTTTCACCTCGGACTGTAGCGGTCATAGGTGCCTCTACCCGTGAAAATACTGTGGGCAGGAGTATATTTACTAATATGCTCTTTTCTGGATATACAGGCATTGTCTATCCGGTAAATCCAAAGGCAAGGGGTATTTTGGGGGTTCGGGCGTATCACTCGGTCTGGGACATACCAGGAGAGGTGGATCTGGCAGTAATTATTGTGCCAGGTGTGGCTGTGCCTCAAGTTTTAGAGGAGTGTGGTGAAAAAGGAGTGAAGGCGGCGGTTATAATCACGGCTGGATTTAAGGAGGTTGGCCAGAAGGGTAAAGAGTTAGAGATGGCTGTGATTGAGGCTTCAAAGAAACATTCTATACCCCTTGTTGGGCCAAATTGCCTTGGTGTAATCAATACTGACCCGGAAATAAGGCTGAATGCCACCTTTGCCGCCACTATGCCCAAGCCAGGGAATATTGCCTTTATCTCTCAATCAGGGGCTTTAGGGGTAGCTGCCCTTGAGTATGCTTATGCAAATAATATCGGGCTTTCAAAGTTCGTCTCTATGGGCAACAAGGCTGACCTGAATGAGAATGATATGCTGGAAATCATCAAGGATGACCCCAAGACAGATGTTATTTTGCTCTATCTTGAGGATTTAAGTGAGCCAAAAAGGTTTATAGAATTAGCCAGAGAGATAACCATAAAAAGAAAGCCAATTTTAGCCATAAAATCAGGCAGGACTATGGAGGGGGCAAAGGCTGCCTCTTCGCATACAGGTGCTTTAGCCAGCTCTGATGAGGTTTATGACAGCCTCTTTCACCAATGTGGTGTCCTACGGGTAGAGACCTTTGAGGAGATGTTTGACTATGCCAGAGCGTTTGCCAATCAACCCCTGCCAAAAGGCAATAGAATTGCTATAGTCACTAATGCTGGGGGTCCTGGAATAATGGCTACTGATGCTTGTATCAGATATGGTTTGCAATTAGCCTCCTTTGATACAAAAACTACTGAAACCCTGAAGAACGGGCTTCCTTCGACAGCAAACATAAATAATCCTGTAGATGTCATCGGAGATGCCAGGGAAGACAGATATAAAGTTGCCATGGAGGCTGTCCTGGCGGATGAGAATGTAGATGGAGTGATTGTCATATCTACACTTCAGGCAATGACCTCTATCAAAGAAATTAGCTTGGTTATTGGTGAGGTTACAGCTAAATATCAAATACCCGTCTTAGTCTGTTATATGGGAGTAACCGACATCTCTGATGCCTTGAATGCTCTTGATGAAAAGCATATTCCGCACTATAAATTTCCAGAGGCAGCAGCCAGGGCTATGGCAAGTATGGCTGAATATTCTCATTGGTTGACACGAAAGCGAACAGAGGTCAGGGTATTCGCTGATGTTGATAAAGCAAGGGTAGAAGAGATACTTGCCGAGGCTAAAAGCCAAAAAAGGGCATTTTTACCAGAACCACTCTCCCATAGCATCCTGAAGGCTTATGGATTTCCGATGATAGAGTCACGAGTAGCAAAGGATGAAGAAGAATGTTTGCAGTCTGCTCAGGAAATCGGCTATCCTGTGGTTTTGAAGATAGTCTCTCCGGATATTATTCATAAGGTTGATGTTGGCGGTGTCCGGGTAAACATCAAAAATGAAACAGAGCTAAAAGATGCCTGCAGAGGGATTTCAGAGAGCGTCAAATCCATAAAACCAGAGGCAGAGATTTGGGGATTTTTTGTCCAGAAAATGGCAGACAAAGGAAAGGAGACAATCATTGGTATGCATAAGGACCCGCTCTTTGGCAACCTGCTTATGTTTGGACTGGGTGGTATCTATGTTGAGATATTAAAGGATGTTAGCTTCAGGATGGCACCCATCCGTGAATTAGGAACGCATCGGATGATAGAAGAGATACGCAGTCATAAGATATTGGAAGGGTTCAGGGGTGAGAAACCATCAGATATTGCCTCTATTGCTGAATGTATAGGCAGGCTATCCCAGTTAGTTACTGACTTTCCTGAGATAGAGGAGTTAGACATCAATCCCCTGCTTGTCTTCGAAAAGGGTGCCAAGGTTGTAGATGCACGGATTTTAATTG
>JAZDOR010000169.1:0-7536 GCA_043798435.1 bacterium | reverse complement strand
CTTCTCAGAAGGGATAAAAGAGGTAAAGTTCTACAATATAAGGGGAGAAGTAGTAGAGCAAAACAACCTTTCATCCGGGGTCTATATCATCATCCTGATAGACTCAAAGGGCAGAAAGCATAGCAAAAAACTTGGGGTGGTAAAGTAGTCCATATCCTTATTACTTTTTTCTTGCAATATGTTTTTGGCAAAAGATATACTTTGGCTCTTATGAATCTTGTAAACCTTGCCTATCTTTCACCGGAGTTTATCCTTATTGGCACAGCCTTTTTCTTACTCTTTATTGACCTTTTTCTGGTCAAAAATCTATCTATTAACCTTGCCATTCTTGGAACTTTCGCCAGCTTAGCTATTGAAACAACCCTTTTTGGTATCAAAGATCAAGCCTGCGGCGTATTTACAATTGACCCATTCTCTGTATTTATCAAGGTAGTATTCCTCTCCTGTCTTCTTGTCACCCTGATTCTGTCTAAAAGCTATTTCCAAAAGGCAAAAGCCAAAGCAGAATATTGCTTTATTCTTTTACTTTCTACGGTGGGAATGATGGGGGTTTCGTCTGCATGTGAGATGATAACCTTCTATATTTCACTTGAGCTCATCAGTATAAGCTCTTATATCCTTGTCTCTTTCCTTAGAGATAAACGGTCTATAGAGGCTGGAATAAAGTATCTTCTCTTTTCTGCTCTCTCTTCCGCCATCTTTCTTTATGGAATGAGCCTGCTTTATGGAATTAGCGGAACAACAAATTTTGCTGAGGCTTCTCGCATACTTCTTGACCAGGAGACGAATAAGATTCAAGTCCTGGCAATAATCCTCATCTTCTCTGGCTTTCTTTTCAAAGCTGACATTGTTCCTTTTCATGCCTGGGTTCCTGATGTCTATGAGGGTGCACCCACACCCATCACAGGGTGGCTGGCTACAGGCTCAAAGATTGCTGGATTTGTTGCCATTATACGATTTCTCATAGGACCATTAGGATACCTCCTCTTTATGTGGCCAAAGTTTTTCTTCATCTTAGCCTGTGCCACTATTATTGTGGGCAACCTCTCTGCTATCGGGCAGAAGAATATCAAAAGGCTTCTGGCGTACTCTTCTATAAGCCATGCCGGCTACATTATGATAGGTCTTTGTGCCTATTCTGCACTTGGCACAGCAGGCATTCTCTTTTATTTGGCAGGGTATTCCTTAGCCACATTGGGAGCCTTTTCTGTGGTCTGCCTGACTAAGATGGAACAAATAGAGGAATATAATGGCCTCTATAAAAAAGAGCCGCTCTTAGCAGGGGTAATGCTTCTCTCCCTTGCTTCTCTGGCTGGTCTTCCTCCTTTTATCGGCTTTGCAGGTAAATTTTTCATCTTTTCAGCTGCCTTAGAAAAGGGCTTGCTCTCCCTTGCTATCATTGGCGTCCTCTTCTCTGTTGTCTCTGTTTATTACTACTTTTCAGTGATAAAGACGATGTATTTTGGCGAGGCAAATGAAAGAGATTTTTCCGTGCCTCTCTATGCAAAGGTTCTGTTCTCTATCATTGCTATCTCTCTTATCCTTTTTGGCATACTTCCTGAGGTAATAATGAATAAGGCTCAGATTGCCATAAGTGCAATCTCTGGTCTATGATAACTATTTACCCTCATAAGTATAATAAAGACATAAACCATTCAAGGCACAGAGAATTTAGACACTGATGGACACAGATGGTCACAGATAATTTTTAAATTTTATCAGTGAAAATCAGTGTAATCTGTGTCAAAAAACTTTATTCCTCCCCAAAATTATGAGTAATTACGGTTTTTTTTCTGATATGTACCTTCCCATAAAGGAAAGCCTTTCAGAGGTAAAAATAAGACTGGCTAATTTATATGCCACTGATGTTGAAACAGCCTCTGAAATTTTAAGCTACCTCAGTGAATCAGAGGGAAAGCTCATTCGTCCTGTCCTTGTCTTACTTTCCAGTGATAACAAGCAACAAGAAGCCATAGATATAGCCTCTGCAATTGAACTCATTCACATTGCCTCCCTTCTTCATGATGATGTGATTGATGGAGCTGACCTTAGAAGGGGTAGAGAAGCGATAAATGCAAGATGGGGAGAGAAATGGGCTGTGCTTGTGGGAGATTTCCTTCTCTCTACTGCCTTCAACATCATCCTGAAGGAGAAGGATAGGAGAATCTTTGAGATATTTACGAAGGCAAGCCTGGTAATGACAGAGGGTGAGATGGCTGAGTTGGAGGTAAAGAATAGCCTTGTTGTTGATGAAGCCCAGTATCTGGCTATTATTTATGGAAAGACTGCCTCTCTCTTTGAGGCATCTGGCAGGGTTGGGGCAATCATTGGAGGAAAGAGCGAAGAACCGTTTGCTGATTATGGAAAGAACCTGGGGTTTGCCTTTCAAATAACAGATGATGTTCTTGATATCTCTTCAGAAAATCCAACAAAGCCTATTGGTCAGGATATAAAGAATGGAAAACTCACCCTTCCCCTTATTCACAGCTTGAGAGAGGCAAATCCTGGCGAAAAGAAGAAGATATTAGAGCTGATTGAAGCAAATAATTTTTCCGAAGTTAAGAGGATAGTGGAAAAATATGGGGGGATTGAGTATAGCCGTAATCTTGCGGAAGAATATATAGAAGGAGCAAAATCCTGCTTAAAACTCTTAGGTTCATCTAAGTGCAAAGACTCCCTTCTTAATTTAGCTGACTCTGTCCGAATGAGGGTCAATTAGTAAATAGAATTCAGGAGCCAGAATACAGGAGTCAGGAATTAGAATACAGGAGTCAGAATACAGGAGTCAGAATATTCTGGATTCTGAATTCTGGATTCTGAATTCTGTCTTCTAACTACAAGATGCACACATTAGAGGTAAAAGGCTTGAGGCTCTATGGGTACCATGGAGCAGATATAGAAGAGCAAAAACAGGGTCAGGAGTATATCTTTGACTGCAAGATAGAATCAGAAGGGATTATAGATTACCTTGAGGTGATAAAAGAGATAGAAGGGGCGAATAAGTTGCCAACTAAATTTATAGAGGAGCTTGCCAAAGGGATTGCAGACAGGCTTTTGACAAGATTTTCTGGAGAAATAGAGGTTACTGTCAAGAAGCCAAACCCTCCAATCTGCTACTGCCTTGACTATGCCTCGGCTACGGTAAAAAGAGTAAGAGTTCAGATAGTGTAAGAAAAGGAGATATGGAGATTATTCCAGATAAGGGGATAAAATTTTGGTAACACTTTACTCATCTGAAGGGAAAATGGAAAAATTGGGAAAAGGGAAAAAAGAGACTAACCACAAAGGCACGAAGACACTAAGGAATTAAAAATTAAGAATTAAAAATGAATAATCTCCATATCCCCATTATCTCCTTATCCCCCTTCTTACACTCCTGATACATAGTTTGAACGGTTACCGAAAAGATGAAAATAGAAGGATTTGATATAGAAAAGAGGGTTCTCATTGTCGCTGAGATAGGCGTAAACCATAACGGAGATTTATCTCTGGCAAAGGAGATGATTAAGGAGGCAAAATCTGCGGGTGTGGATGCTGTCAAATTCCAGATATATCACACCGAAAACCTTACCGCAGATAAGAAAGAGGCTGAAATCCTCAAAAAGTATGAGCTTCCATCCGAGTCTTTCTTTGAGCTTTTTGAGCTGGCAAAAAAGAGTGGCTTAATCTTCATAGGGACACCGTTTGACAAGGAAGCAGTAGATCTGGTGGCAAAGCTCAGCCCAGCGATAAAGATTGCTTCAGGCGATATCACCAATATCCCCCTGATAGAATATGCGGCAAAAAAGGATAAGCCGATAATTCTTTCTACAGGTGGCTCAACAATGGAAGAGATTATTATTGTGCTTGAAAAAATTGAAAAGATAAACAGGAGGCTGATTAGAGAGAGCCAGATTATTCTGCTTCATTCTGTTCTGAGCTACCCTGCACCCCTTGGAGAGGTAAATCTCCTTTCCATACCATTTCTACACAGTAGGCTTAACTTTACTGTCGGCTATTCAGACCACACAGAGGGTATCTCTGCATCTCTATACTCTGTCTCTCTTGGAGCAAGGCTGGTAGAGAAGCACTTTAAGTTGAACCCCGCTTGTCCAGACTCTCAAATTTCAGCAGACCCAGAGGAGATGAAAGTCCTTGTCCGAGAGATTAGGTTGATAGAGGAGATGCTGGGAGAGCAAAAGAAAGAGCCAGGCGAGTGTGAACTTGCCAATATTGAAAAGGCAAGAAGGAGCCTTGTTGCCTCTTGTGATATAAAAAAGGGCGAGGTAATCACCGAAGAGATGCTTATCAGCTTGCGACCTGCAGGGGGCATCTCTCCTTCTGATATTCATAAAGTTGTAGGCAAAAAGGCTATATCTAACATTAAAAAAGGCACTATCTTAAAGAGGGATAAGTGATGAGGGATGAGGGATGAGGGATGAGTGATGAGTGATGAGTTATGAGTTATGAGTTATGAGTTATGAGTTATGAGTTATGAGTTATTTTATTAAACTCTACACTCTAAACTCTACACTCTAAACTCTAAACTCTTTTGAGTTATGAGTTATGAGTTATGAGTTATGAGTTATTTTATTAAACTCTAAACTCTACACTCTTAACTCTAAACTCTTTTGAGTTATGAGTTTTGAGTTAAGAGTTATGAGTTATTTTATTAAACTCTACACTCTACACTCTAAACTCTACACTCTAAACTCTACACTCTACACTCTACACTCTAAACTCTAAACTCTACACTCTAAACTCTAAACTCTAAACTCTAAACTTTTCAAAAGGAGGAAAAAATGATTGAGATTCGTTGGCATGGTAGGGGTGGACAGGGGGCAAAGACAGCAGCTCTGTTATTTGCAGATGCGGTTATGCATGAGGGAAAGTGGATCCAGGCGTTTCCAGAGTATGGTCCAGAGAGGATGGGAGCACCTGTTCAAGCCTTTAATCGGGTGAGCGATGAACCTATTCTCTTGCATTGTGGTATAACCAATCCAAACATAGTGGTTGTCCTTGACCCAACCTTGTGTTCGGCAATAGATGTAACCGCAGGCCTGCCTGAAAACGGAAGCCTTTTGGTGAATACAGAGAAACGACCAGAAGATTTCAGGAAGGATACAGGGATTTCTGTGAAGGCTCTATTCACCATAGATGCCTCAAAGATTGCCATAGAGACCATCGGAAAGAATATCCCCAATACGCCTATGCTTGGTGCCTTGATTAAAGTTTCCGGGGTTATTCCGCTTGCTACCATTATTTCTTATACAGAGAAGAAGATGGTCAAGAAGTTTAAGGATAAGCCTGAGGTAATCAAGGGAAATCTTGAGGCAATAAAAAGGGCTTATGATGAGGTAGTCGGCTGAATAGACCTTAATTAGCCACGAATGAACAATAAGATGCTGTCCCTTTGCAATTTTGCAAAACTTACAGTAAATATGGAGGCGATAAAGATGCCTACTTTAGAGATTACAGTAGAACAGATTGCAGAGGTGGTAGAGAGGTTTTCAGATGAAGGGGTAGAAAATTTGGAAACCCTTCTCTTGGAGAGTGAATTAGAAAAAAGAAGTAGAGAGGTGAAAAAGAAGGGATATTTGAAATTAGAACAAATCTCTTCTCTGCAAAATGTATGAATTATTGTTTATCTTTGGAAATTACAAATTGTAAGATGAAGAATTTGAAGAAGGTTTTGGTTCTGGGCTGGGCAAATTTTGCCTTTTGTGGGATAACCCTATCTGATAATGCTACAGTTTTTACGACTATTCAAGTAGAAGAGGTCATAGAATGATGAAGTTAGACAAGACTATTTGGCGCAAAGCCATAACTCAGTATCAGTCGTGGAATGAATCCAAATTGATTGAGCAGATACATAGTGCCGGCAAAAAAACTCCTGATGAGAAATGGCAGGAATATAAACAATTAATATCCTTTTGCTGGAGGCTTAAGCCGGAACCATCATTAGGGGAATATCATTGCACCATGAAGGCATGGGAAGCATATTATGCCTCTATTCAGCGGTTTGAGGAAAAAAGGAGAGAAGATGGAAAAGGACATCGTAGCCTCACTCCATAAAGCTAAGGATTTAAGGTTTGGATCTGCTCAGCAGAGGATTTGATTATCCAAAAAGCCATAGCAGGACGAGCACAAGACTGGCAGGATATCGAAGGGATTCTGATTGAACAATATGAGCATCTTGATACTGCTTACATTAAAGACTGGTTGAAGGAATTTGCAGAGGTTCTTGAACAACCAGGGATATTAAGTCAATATCAAGAGATTCAGAGTAATATTGTAACTATTCAGGCAGAGAAAGTGTAAGTAAGGAAAAATGAGATTTTAGAATTATGAAGAAAATATGGGGATTTGTGTTGGTTTTAGGGATGGTTTTGATTGGGTCTTTGGTAAGTGCAGCAGACCTTTATGTGCCAGGGAGCTATACAACCATTCAGGCGGCTGTGGATGTAGCAATCACTGGGGATACTATCTATGTTTCTGCTGGGATTTATACGGAGGCGGTTTATGTCAATAAAGGGATTGCCTTGGTTGGGATAGGGACACCTACGATTTCTGGAAATGAGGTAACCTTTGATAGTACCAATGCAGACAATGCTTCTATATCTGGATTCAAGATAACCGGGGCAACATCAGGAAAAATATCAGGAAATATAATTTGGGTATAAATGGTCGCTGTCTATTTTGCTGAATTACTGTACCAAGGGTGAAAATATGACAAAATTGAAAGAGATAAATTATACCGTTACTGGAAAATTTTTAAGGGATGTAGCAGAGAGAATAGCTTGTAATCTGAAGGTTGATAAGATTATTCTTTTTGGCTCCTATGCCTATGGGAAACCCCATCCTTACAGTGATATAGACCTCTTAATTATTATGAAAAGCAAAGAGAGGGAATCTAAGCGAATAATAAATGTGAGCAGACTCCTTCAAAACAGAGAGGTTCCGATGGATTTTCTTGTCAAGACTCCATCTGAGGTCAAAAAGAGGCTATCCTTGGGAGACCCCTTTATCAGAAAGGTATTGAAGGAAGGAAAGGTATTATATGAGAAGGAAAATAGTTAAAGAGTGGCTTTATAAAGCAGAGGAAGATTACGAAGCCGCTATCTCTTTAGCAAGAAAACGAAAGAGGGTTGTTCCTGATGCGGTTTGTTTCCACTGCCAGCAGTGCATAGAAAAGTACTTAAAGGCATTTCTCCTTTCTGAGGGGGTTGAGCCTCCAGCGATACATGATCTTCAAAGCCTTAGAATGCTGTGTTCCCAAATAGATAAAGAGTTTGACGGCATTAAGGGAACTCTTGATATCCTCAATGCCTATGCAGTAAATTTTAGATATCCCGGTGAGGAAGCGACTATTGAAGAGTCTAAAGAGGCAGTTTGTATAATGAGAAGGCTTAAGGACTTTATTGTCCTAAGGATGAAGAGGCAGGATGAATAGCACAAGAGGAGGAATTTAGACTGCCATAGAGAGGATTAAACTATGAAGAGATATTTAGGATTTGTGGGGATTTTGGGAGGTTTGGTTTTGGGAGGGGCAAATTT
>JAZDOR010000157.1:0-9455 GCA_043798435.1 bacterium | reverse complement strand
TCTTAATTCTGGATTCTGTATTCTGTTTTTATGATGGGTTGGTGATAAAGGATTAAATAAGAATTCAGGAGTCAGGAGTCAGAATGAAAGAACCTGCATCTATTCTTAATTCTTAATTCTGGATTCTGTATTCTGTATTCTGTATTCTGTTTTTATGAAAACATCTATCTATCTGTCTGAACTGTGCAAGATATCTGAGACCCTGACCAAGTCTCCCCAGCCAGAGGAGCTTCTCTCTCAAATCCTTTCTGCCAGCCTTGCCGCAAGTGGTGCAGATGAAGGATCCCTGATGCTCCTTGATGAGAGGACAAACCTCCTCAAGGTAAAGGTTGGCTCAGGTCTTCCCCAGGAGGTCTATGAAAAGGTAAGCATCAAATTAGGGGAAGGGATTGCTGGCGTAGTTGCTCAGAAAGGCATGCCTATGCTTCTGGGTAGAAAAGATTCAAACCTTTCTCTATCAGCAGGTAAAAGAAGGATAAAATCCAGCCTCTCTATCCCGATGAAGGTGATGGAAAAGACCATAGGTGTCTTGAACCTGAATATCACCAAAGAAGACAGGAGTTTTACACGGAAAGACCAGTCACTTCTATCTGTCTTAGCTACAGTTGCCGCTATCTCTCTTGAGCATGCCGGGCTTTCCTCTATTACCAAAAGGAATATTGAGGAGATGGTGCTTCTCAATAAGTTAGGAGAGGCTCTGGGCAGGAGCTTCAGTATTGAGGAGATTCTTGACCTGGCCATGAATACAATAAAAGAGGTGATGGAGGTAGATATTCTCTCCTTAGCCTTCTTTTTGGATAATAAGCCAAAAATAAGGCTTGTTTCTCATAGACCGCTGGCAGGTTTTGTGAAGGAACGTCTAAAGTCTGAGCTTCTATCCCTTCTCTCTGACCTGACAGGGATTGACCCAACTTCCGATGAGATGACCCTGTCAACAGAGGTAAAAAACCCTGGCCTGCCTGAAGAAAAGGAGGCAATCAAGTCCCAATTCAGCCTTCCTTTGGTTACCAAAGCCAATATTATTGGCGTCATCAGGATAAACAGCTTTTCGGTCCACAAATTTTCCGAGCAGAACATAAGGTTTTTGGCGACCATAGCCCCACAGATAGCCATATCCCTTGAGAATGCCAAGATATATGTTGGGATGCAGGAGCTGTATGCCGGGATTATCAAGGCTTTATCTGCTGAGCTTGAGACAAGAAACCCATATACGATGGGACACTCAGAGAGGGTGACGAATTATTCTCGAAGGATAGCCCAAATAATGGGATTGTCACAAGAGGAGATAGAAATGGTAAATTATGCCGGGTTGCTTCACGACTTAGGAAAGATTGGGATTTCAGACTCTGTTCTTCTAAAGCCTGGTAATCTTAATGATGAAGAATGGTTAGAGATAAAGGGGCACCCAACAAAGTCTGAGGGGATTGTAAAGTTTGTCTCCTTTTTAGCCTCGGCACTTCCAGTCATTAGGCATCACCACGAAAGGTTTGATGGAAAGGGTTATCCGAATGGCTTGAGCGATGGAAATATCCCTTTGGGTGCAAGAATCATTGCTGTGGCTGATACATACGATGCCATAACCTCAGACAGGCCCTATCGCAAGGGAAAGAACAAAGATGAAGCCATCAAGATAATCAGGGAGTGCTCTGGCACACAGTTTGACCCAGCAGTCGTAGCGGCATTCTTGAAGGTGATAGAAGAAACTATATAGCTACCCATAAAATTGGGGGAAAGCTACAGAAAAATAAAATAAATCTTGCCACAGAGAACACCGAGGTCACAGAGAAATTAAAGAAAGAATTTTCTTACACAGATTACCGAGGATGACACAGATTAAAAAGATCCTAAATATGAATTAAAATCCAAAGAAAATCTGTGTAATCTGTGGATATAATTTCCTATTTATTTCTCTGTGTTCTCTGCGACTCTGTGGCTAAATTTTTACAAAACTATGTTAGGCGAAATATCTTTATGGTTGGTTGAGGAGGCAAGGAGGAGGCTGAATGTTGAGGTCTGCTCTGTGATGGCATTGGATTATGAGAAAGAGGAGCTTATTATGGTTGCCTCTATGGGCCTGCCCAAAGAGGTGATAGCTGTTGCTCATGGAAGGATAGGCAAGGGGGTTGCTGGTTGGGTGGCTGCTGAGGGTGCGCCACTACTCATTAAGGACATCAACGAGGACATACGGTTTATGAGCTTTCCGAAGAAGGAAAGGTATTATACAAACTCCCTGCTCTCTGTTCCCATAAAAGAGAATGACAAGATGATAGGTGTGCTCAACCTGAACAACAAACACGACCATAGTCCTTTCTCTGAAGAAGACCTTAATAAGGCAATGGAATTGGTGAGCGAGGCTCATAAGAGGCTTTTTTCAGCAGAAATCATTCCTCCCCAAGAAGAAAAACTGAAAGAGAGAACATCCGAACTTAACTCAATCTTCTTGTTTAGTCAAAAGATTTCAGCTTCCTTGTATCTCTCAGAGATAATGAATGCTATCTCCGGGACACTCTCTGCTTCCTTGAATCCTGAGGTGATTACTGTTATACTCTTTGACCAGAAGAGGGTCTGGTTATTTACAAACGGAGAGCCGACAAAACCACTCTTTTCAAAGGTAAAGAGTCACATTGAGGAAAAGATCTCTGTGCTTGACCAGAAGCCTGCATTTTCTGAATTTGATTGGACAACTGTTAATATGGCCAGCCATGGGCTTTCCGAGAAACCCATAAAGAAGTCCCTTTCTTCCTCCATCTCCTTCCCTCTTTTATCAGGGGATAGAGAGATTGGGTTGGTCTCTTGTTTGCGGTCACAACCATTTACCAGAGATGAGCTAAGGGTCTTTGCTATCATCACCAATACCGCTTCAGTAGCCGTTGATAAGGCTATACTTTACCAGAAGTTAGAAGAGGAGTTAGATGAGACAAAAAGAGAGCTTCTCTCCTCTGAGAAGATGGCGACTGTGGGAAAGATTACCGCAAAAGTCTCCCATGACCTGCGTAATCCATTGGCAGTCATAAGCCTCTGTCTCTATATACTCAAGGATAAGGTGAGGATGATGAGGCTATAGTTTACTTAGACAGGATAGAGAATTCCTACAATAGAATGGACAGGCTCTGCGAAGAGCTTTGCGATTTTGAGAGGGAGATGTCTTTAGAAAAGAATGCCCTTGACCTCCATCAGCTTATCAGGGATTCTTTAACATTTTGCGAGCATAATCTTACCAAAATAAAAAAGATATTAGAGCTTTCACCAGAAGTGCCTCCTATCCTTGCTGACCAGAGAAGGCTTGAGCAGGTATTTACCAACATTATTCAAAATGCCTCAGAGTCTATGGGAGAAGAGGGGATGTTGAGGATTGAGACCAAAAAAATGAAGATAGAGGAGCAGGATTTTGTCAAAATAAGCTTTACTGATACAGGAACAGGCATTGCAGACGAAGTACGGGAGAAGATATTTGAGCCATTCTTTACCACCCGCAGTAAGGGCGTTGGCCTGGGGCTGTCTATCTGTAAGGAGATTGTGGAAAAGCACGGTGGAAAAATGGATGTTGAGAGTAAGCTTGGTCTTGGCACAACATTTAATATTCTTCTGCCTGTGTAAACTCAATGAAAAGTAAGTATAAAAAGAAACAGAAGGAATAATGAGTCTGAAAAGTGCGGCGGCAAGTTCTTTGAACCAAAAAAAGAGGAGGATAAATGGCATTAGAAGGAAAAGACTTGGTTGCCTACTGCGGGATATACTGCGGTGAGTGTGGTGCATATAAGAAGGGTAAATGCAAGGGTTGTAAAGAGGGTGGAGGGTTCTCTCGTTGTGCGGTAAGAATTTGTTGTAAAGAGAGAAGCTATGCGACCTGTGCGGAGTGCGATGAGTTTTTGAGCTGTAAAAAGCTGGACAATTTTATCGCCAGGGCTTTTGCCTTCATCTTCCACCAGCCACCGAGGATAGAGAAGGTGAAGAGAATCAAAGAGATGGGCATTGATGTCTATATCAAAGAAAAAGGAAGAGGTAATGGTTAAAAGAAAGACAGCAAAAGAGAAATTGGAAGATGCCAGGGGTCTGCCAAAGATTGTGGATATGCCGAAAGGGGTAATGGTTGTGCCTAAGCCTTTGGATGTGGATGGTTTAATCCGCAAGGCAAAGCCAGGATGCCTTGTTACAACAGATCAGATTAGGGCGCATCTGGCAAAAAATGCCGGGGCAGACTATGCCTGTCCTTTAGCCACAGGAATCTTCATTAGAATTGCGGCAGAGGCTGCTGAAGAAGACCTGCTTTCCGGAAAAGAGCCAACACCCTACTGGAGGGTAATCAAGCATAATGGCAGCATGAATGAGAAGTTTCCAGGTGGCATAGAGCGTCAAGCTGCTCGCCTCAAAGAAGAAGGATATACTATTATAGAAGGAAAGGGCAAAAAACCGCCAAAGGTCGCTGATTTTGAGAGATACCTTCAGGAACTGTAACTATCTAAAAGACACTGAAACACAAAAAAGAATGGAATAGCACGCAGATAACGCAGATTAAACGGATTTTCTCTATCTGTGCAAATCCGTAGCATCCGTGTCATCTGCGTGCTATTTATTTTATAATATTTGTGCCTTTGATAGCTGAATAGTCACGAATTTTTTCTAAAAATAGGCACGAGCGGGCTTGAACCGCTGACCCCTTGCGTGTCGAGCAAGTGCTCTACCACTGAGCTACGCGCCTATAGAAAAAGACTTCGGGCTAAATAAAAGAGGCGACGCCCGGATTTGAACCGGGGGATAAAGGTTTTGCAGACCTCTGCCTTACCACTTGGCTACGTCGCCACATTTAGCTATCAGCCGAAAGATTAAGCTATCAGTTTTTTCCTGACTGCTGAACGCTGACTGCTGACTGCTTTAATATAAGTTCTACCTCATGCTGGCTCATCTTTACTTTCTTGGCTATCTCTGCTACAGTCAATCCAGCCTCTGATAATTGAAAGACCTTTGGGTATCTTCCATTCCCTTGAAATCTATGAGAAGACTCTATCTCCTTGAGTATTCCCTTTGCCTCTACTATCTTCTCTTCCAGGAGGCCAATATTCTTTTCTGCTGTTTGATTAAACTGGGCAATCAACCTCCCTGCCTTTTCATAAAAGAGTTCTAGCTCTTTTGTATTTGGACTCTTCTCCTTCCGTATCCTTAGAATAAGCAATATTATAACCAAAGAAAGGATGCCAATGCAAATTTTCTCTATCATCTTAACTGTTCACCACAGAGGCACGGAGAATATTTTTAACCACAAAGGGCACAAAGCACACAAAGAAATAAAGAAATTATGTAACTATTCAGCATATCTTTTTGAAAGCCACAGATTCACAGATTAAAAATTATTCTTTTTATAATACTTTTTAGATTTATCAGGTAACTACTCAGCTGATCTTCTTGAAAGCCACAGATTCACAGATTAAAAATTATTCTTTTTGTCATTAATGAGTTTTCACCCAAGTTTACCATTCTTTTTGTAACGGATATTCCTTTTCTGAATATTTCATACTTTTAATCTGTGAATCTGTGGCATTTTATCTTTACTACTGAATAGTTACTTTATTAGCCTCTTTCCTTTGTGCCCTTTGTGGTTCATTAAGTTTTTATTTCTCTGAGTCTCTGTGTCTCCGTGGTAAATTTACCCTCTCTGAACGCTTACCTTTTTGCCCGAACATCTAAGATGAGCTTTATCTCACCCTTGCCAATCTTTGTCTTCTGGGCAATCTCATCTATGGTCAAACCCTGGTCTGCCAATTTATAGATATAATTGTTGAGTGAGGTGCGATCTCTCTTTTCCTCCTCCTCTTCTGCCATAGGCTTTGGTGTTCTAATGATAGGCTCCCCAGCAAAAGAAGTAGTTGATGTTACTACAGAATCAAGGGCAACAAGCCGTCTGCTCAGTTCAGCCAAAGCCATTTCTACCTTTCCATACCTTTTGTCAAGAGAAGAGAGCTTTCCATCCTCCCTCTCCTCAAAATCAGAGAACATTTTTTCATAACTGAGCCTTGTTTTGTTAAATTCATTCTGAAGTGGTCGCCAAAACTCAGATGCTGTCTGCCTGGCCAAGTCCTTAAAGCTGATATTCTTGATAGCCTGAAGCTGTTCTACCTCTTTATCTAACTCAGTCAAACTCTTCTTTATCCCTTGATAGGCAACAGCTATCTCTCGTGTTCTTGGCTCAATAGCAGCAGAGATTACCTCAGCAATCTCTGTGCTCATTCTTCCAGATTTTATGGAGTCAGCAAACTCCCTCGGTATTCTTTTCTCAATCTCCCTTTCAAGCCCACGGGATGTCTCCTGAAGGCTCCTCACATCCTCCTCTATCCTGTTCTTCTCCTTTGCATATCCAAGAACCTTTCTCTTTTGTTGATAAGATGCCTCCTTCTTTATAATATGGATGACGACAAGAAGGAAAAGGATAACACTTACCGTGCCACTCATAATCAAGCCTATAGTGGTATATGGTCTCTTTCTTTCTGGTTGTTCAGACTCCAGAAAAATTTCAGGTTCTGGGGGTTTTGCCACATAAGTGCTTGTCTGAGGCTCAGGTATTTTTACGACAGGAACAGATTCAGGTTTTGGTTTAGGTTTGGGTTTAGAGACTGCTTTGGGTTTGGGTACCTCTAATTTAGGCGATATCTTCTTACTCTCCTCTGGTTGAAACGGGGTAAGGATGGGCTTCCTCTCTCTGTTACTCAGGGAGTCCAAAACAAACTTTTCCTTATGCTCTTGGGCAAAGAGCAGGCTGGCAAAGGAGAGCAACAAAAGAAGAAGACTAATCTTGTTGACAGCGTCTCTTGGCTTCACGAATCTTCTCCTTGATACTCTTTTGTGGTAAGGGAAAGTAGCCTCCATCTGTCACATAATTTGGGTCAAGCTCATAGACTAAGCTCCACTCAGAAAGGGCCTTGTCAAAAAGGGATTTCTTATAGTAAGCGTCACCTAAGTTATCATGAAAAAAAGCAATGATTGGCTCAAGCTCAATAGCCTTCTTGTAAGAAGCAACAGCCTCATCTATTCTATCTAAATAGAAATACGCCAGGCCGATGTTGTTATAGGCATTGGAAGCAGATGAATCAAGAGAGAGCACCTTCTTATACTTCACAATAGCTGTCTCAAAGTAGTCCAGAGCCTCATTCTGCCTCTCTGTCTTCAAATGGTAGAAGCCGCGGTTTAATAAGGTATTTCCATACATAAAGTAGCAGGCTGGGGTAGAGAGCCCAAACTCTATGGACATCCTGTAGTCATCTGCTGAGTGAAAATCGTTGTCATTCGGGCTATTGTAGTCTGCAGAAGAAAAATAGCCATTGCCTCTCCAATAGTAAAAGAGGGGGTTGTTTGATTCTAACATAATCGCCCGGTTGAAAGCACCTATGGCTGAGGTTTTATCCTCTTTGCCGAGATACGCCTGACCTAAATAGAAGAAGACCCAGCTCACATCCTTCTCTATCTCATCTGCCTTCATCAGGTTATAGATGGCTTTATCTGGCTCCTGAAACTTGAGATAGACCTGACCCAGCTTAAAATAGGCATCAAAGCTCGTAGGCTCAAGCTCAACAGCCTTCTTATAATAAACCTCAGCCTCTTTGAAGCTCTCCTCATCAAAGTATATTTCACCCAAAAGTAGGTACGCCCTCTTTTCTTTTGAATCAAGCCTTACTGCCTCTAAAAGGCTCTTCTTTGCCTTATCTTCATCTTCCTTTCTGTGGTAGGTTTTCCCCAAATAAAGGTGATAGAGAGCCACATCGCCTTCTTGCTCTATCGCCTTCTTAAAAGCCTCCTCTGCCCCATCTAAGTTATTTCTGAAATATTCTTCATAGCCAGAATTGAAGAGATTGGAGGTCTGGGCAAAGAGAAGACAAGAAAAACCCATCAAAATTATCACTTTTTTTAGCATAGACCACTCCTTTATAAAAACTTAACCAATTGTATATCAAAAACCAATAAGGTTTCAAGGTTTTTCTTTCTTTGAGTTATCATTTGACTAAACCATTAAATTCGTAAGCGTTCAGGCGTCAGGATGAGCTGTCATAAGAGTAAGAAAATCAAGACAAGATCAAATACTGTAGATACCACTAAAACCTATATACTTGTCCAACTTTCTTAAAACCTGAACCTACTGCCTGACACCCGAACGCTTACTTAAATTCTCTGTGTTTCTATCTACTTTGTTGCCAATACTTCCTTTCTTTCAGCCAGCTTATTTAAGCAGAGGCCAAATCCAGAGGTCAACAAGGCAATCTGGTCAAATTGCGAGAAGAATTCCTTTGGTATTCCAGCAGCAGTCTTTGGAGCCTTTGGCAATCCATAGATTGCAGGGTCATCCAACACACCTCTTTTCTCGTAACACTTTAGCCAACTGAAGCAAAGACTAACTACGGACACACGTCATTTCAAATTTAGCATTGCAAATTTGAGGAAAGAAATATGGGGACTAATAAAAGAGATGAACTTGCGAAACGATTGCTTGATTTCACGGTAACGAAAAGCTGATTTTTACAAAATTTGAAATGCTAAATGCTAAATTTTTTAACTATTTTCCCCATCTTCCTCCTTTCTCCTTTCTTATACAAGTTTGTCATAATGAGAATTGCTGTGAATCCTGAACCCCCTTATTATTACATATTTTTCGCAAACCAGTTTTCATTGGGTATAGTATACCTCATCATATCTTAGGTTTATCTCCAATGCCTTATTGCAATCTGAGATAGCCTTGTCATAAAGTCCTTTGTTATAATAGGCAATCCCTCGATTGTCTCTTTTATACAGAGACTAATTTTTCTTGCACAATTATTTTTATATGGTAACCTAAACGGCTTAAGAACCCTTCACAATCTTCCCATGTGATTCCAAATGCTCTCACATCAGCCAATCCTAAACGGCTGATTATCTCTCGTATGGTATCAAAATTTACCTGATCAAATTCAGCCTCCATTATCATTGACTCCGCCCAATTTACTAATTCTTCTAATGTAATCCGATGATCAAGATAGTCTATTAATTTTTGAGATACATCTTTACTTGTAATCTTCAATTGAAATCACCTCTTACCAAATTTTCGTTCATTCTCATTTCGTTTATCTCTATCCATATATCTTTCTCGCAAGGTGTCATGGGGTCAGACCTTGATGATGGATAACAATTTACTAAAAATCTCACGGAGGATATGGAACAGCAACCTATTTTCTTGTACTATTAAATGATAACTGTCCCAATACTGTTCGGAATGATTATTTTTAATGGTTGTTTTTTGTTTTTTAGATATTAAATTTACCAAAAGGAAGTCAAAATAGCAAGGAATTTTTTGTTTATGGGGTGTATTTATAGAAATGCTATGGAGGTGAACGGTTACATAAGTAGTTTTTGGCTTAAAAAAGGGCAGACCAATCCCTTGTATTGTAAAAGGCAAAATATCCCTGTCTCACTTTTAAGCTTTGAGTCTTTTGATGTGT
>JAZDOR010000153.1:0-4553 GCA_043798435.1 bacterium | reverse complement strand
CCCACAACCAGGATCGAACTGGTGACCTCATCCTTACCAAGGATGTGCTCTACCAACTGAGCTATGTGGGCGTTTGCTTATAATTTAACTTTAAGAAGGCTTCTGAAGTCAAGTGAAAATTGCGTTTTGAGATTATAATATCAAAATGTATTGATGGAACTTTTAGAAGGAAGTATCAATGCCACAAGGGCGATAGAGCTTTTAGAGCTAAGCTAATCCATACCTTGAGGCTCAAGAAGAAGGTATACCCAAATAAATCAGGTTTCCAAAAAACTAAATAGAATTCAGGAGTCAGAATTCAGGAGTCAGAATTTAATATTCTTAATTCTGGATTCTGGATTCTGTATTCTGTATTCTGAATTCTGAATTCTGTCATTTTACGATTTGCAATTTACATTTATTTTAGTATATCTTTCAACTATTTACCACAAACTTTCCAGAAGAACCTAAAAAAATGACCAGAAGAAGACCAAGAATAACCTTCACTCCATTACACCTCCACAGGTCTTGCAATGTTTGCCTTCTTTTTTTATTCCAGCACCACAGAAAGGGCAAGGAGCTTCATCTACTTTTGGACCTGGAATTTTTCCAACCACATCAAGATAGACCTCATAATAATAAAGATGCTCTTTGTTCATAAACTTTATGGGATAGAATCTGGTTTTTTCAGCAAATTCCTCGTCTGAAACCTTTTCCGTTATTATCTCTCTAAGCTTAGTCATCCCTGAACCTTCTTCAAGTGGTCTCTTGCTCTGCCAGGCAATATCTTTGCCGAGTATATCCTCATAAGCCTTACGCAGAATCCATTTACCATGTCTTTCTCGTATCTTAAATTCTATAGGAATACTAAGGCTAAGGTCAACAATCACTTTTTCAATATAAGGCTGGATTACCTTGATTCCAAAGAAATCTCCCAGGGTATTAGAGCTGAACGACATAGACTGGGAAATCCTTTTTATATATTCCTCCAAATCCTTTATATTCCTCATATAACCATAGCCACAGAAGAGCTCATCTGCACCGTCTCCGGTCATTATCGCCCTTGCCCCCAAATCTTTGGCCGACTTCAGCCCGAAATAGACCACCAGATCATTTGGTATTGCCGGATCAAAGGTCTTAAGGATTTTTATTACCTCTGGTATAGCTTCCATAGCCTCATCTATACTTACTGTCCGGTGATGATGAAAAGGAAGATGTGCTTTCTTAGCATAATCAATATCTGCTCCCCCAGATTCAAGGGTCACGGTTATAGCGTTTATCTGAGGAGTCAAACAGGCTAAGATACTCGTATCAAGCCCACCTGAAAAGAGCATGGAGTCTGCCCCGTACTTTTTAACATTATCCTCCAACCTTGCCTTCAATCTTTCTATTATACTTTGCATAATTGACTGTTCACTAAAAGAAGGGTAAGGGTCTCTGCAATCTCACAGATTGCCCCTAAATTATCCCCTGTAATACCACCTATTCTCTTTTTAAGATAGGATACTGCCACAAAAACAAAGAGCAATGTTAGAACTATGTGCCAAAAGAGGTTCAACCTCAATAGAACTACAAACACTGGCAAAGTAGATACGAAAAGCCCTTTCTTTTTTGTATAACCAACAAAAGGTTTTCCCAGTCCAGAGGGTTTTGGATAAGATGTCATTGCTGAGGCTACCACCATAGCCCACCGACCCATCATTGGAGCAATAAGTAGGCCAAAAGCAGAGAGGCCTTGAATAGAGAAAACCTTCAATAAGAGGAGAAAGACCAAAGCCACTGCACCCTTTGCTCCAATATTAGGCTCTTCCATTATCCTTAAGATATCTTTCTTATTCCTTCCACCAGATAAGCCATCCACAGTATCACAGAAACCATCAAGATGGAGAAAGCCTGTCAGAACTGCCCAGAATCCAACGACTAAAAGACAGGTAAGGGGAGGAGAGAAGAACGGGCTGACAAGGTATCTTGCCAAAACCAATAACCCACCTATCATTAAGCCAATTAAGGGGAAAAAGGTTATTGATCCCGGCAAATCCTCTTCCCTTATAGCTCTGCCAAAAGGGATAATAGTGAGAAAGGAGAGTGCAGTAATGAATCCTTGTAACATTTTAGCCATTTTGAAGTAAAGATTAACCACAGAGAAATAAAAATTAGACACTGATTTACACAGATGAACACTGATAATTTTTAAGTTTTATCAGTGAAAATCAGTGTTAATCTGTGTCAAAAATATTTTTTAGAGTTTTCGGGCTCTCGTGTTTTTTTCTTCTGCTTCACTCTCGGTAAATAGTTGCTCTTCACCGTACCTTTTCAGAGACACCAGCAGAGCCAAAGGTTGCCATTTGGGTGAGTATCTTGCAACCCGCATCAATAAGATTTATCCCAAGTGCCGCACCTGTTCCTTCTCCAAGCCTCAGATTCAGGTCTAATATAGGACGAAGACCCATCTTTTCTAAAGCAATCCTATGCCCAATCTCCACTGAGCAGTGAGCAGCAAAGAGATAATCTTTAACCTTTGGTTCTAATCCAACAGCTATTAAGGCAGCCGCACCTGAGATAAAGCCATCTATGACCACAGGAATTCTGTGAGCCGCACCTGCCAGGATAACGCCAACCAATCCTCCAATCTCAAAGCCACCTATCTTAGAAAGCACATCTATTGGGTCAGAAGGGTCAGGCTTATTCACCTCTAAAGCCCTCTCAATCACCTCGACCTTATTCCTCCAGCTTGCATCGTCTATCCCTGTGCCTTTACCTGTTACCCTTTCAGGAGATTCACCTGTAAAAACGGCAACGATTGCTGATGAAGGGGTGGTATTGGCAATCCCCATATCCCCTGTGCCAACAATGTCAATCTTGCCCTCTTCTTCAAATACCTCAATACCTGCCTCAATAGCCCTTATAGCTTCATCCCTTGTCATTGCAGGCCCCTTAGCCATATTTTTGGTCCCATACCCAATCTTCTTAGTTTTGAGTTTTGAGTTTTGAGTTTTGAGTTCTTCTGCCACTCCCATATCTACAACTACTACCTCTGCCCCTACATGTTTTGCCAATACATTTATTCCTGCACCCCCTGATAAGAAGTTATAGACCATTTGAGGCGTAACCTCCTTTGGATAGGCAGAAACCCTTTCCTCTACTACGCCGTGATCCCCGGCCATAGTAAATATTACCTTCCTCTCTAAATTTGGCTCAATCTTGCCTGTAATCCCCACTACCTGTTTTGCCCATTCCTCCAACCTTCCCAAACTCCCTTGAGGCTTGGTGAGATTATCCAGTTTTCTCTGAGCCTCTTCCATCAAATCCGTATCAATCGGCTTGATTTTCTCAATTGTTTCTCTTAACATTACGCACCTCCTTTATCGTAGCCATTCAGCCTATGTATCAGGAGTGTAAGAAGGGGGATAAGGAGATAATGGTGATATGGAGATTATTTATTTTTAATTCTTAATTCAAAATTTTATCCCCTTATCTCCATAATCCCCCTATCCCCTTTTCTTACACTACCGCAGCGCTTACCTTTTATCCTTATCGGTATTCCTGATACCATAAAATACACTTCATCTGCGTATCTTGCCACCAGTTGATTTGCCCAGCCAGAAATATCCCTGAACCTTCTGGCAATCTCATTTTCTGGAACTATGCCCAGACCTACCTCATTTGAGATAATAATTGCCGTAAAGGGCGCCTCTTTCAAAAACTCTGCCACCCCTTTTATTGCTCCTTCAACATCATCTCCGGCTAAAAGGAGATTGGAAAGAAAAAGTGTCAAACAGTCTATGACAACCACATCACTCTGGCAACCTTTCAGTATAGGCAGAATATCCTTCTCTTCCTCTTGAGTCTTCCAGTCTTTGGGCCTATTCTTCCTATGTTCTTCCACCCTCTGCCTCATCTCCTCATCCTTTGGAATACAAGTTGCCAAAAATAAGACATCCTCAGACATCTCAGAGGCTAAACGGACAGCTATCTGACTCTTTCCACTCCTTGCTCCACCTGTGATAAAGATGATCAAAGCTCTAATCTAATGCCGCCATAGAGCGAGCGACCAGGGGTGCCATAGCCTTTCACCTCTTCATACTTTTCATCAAAGAGATTCTCTATCCTGCCACTGAGGGTCAGGGTTTCTGAAAGCCTATAGGATATTCTCGTGTTGAATAGGGTATATTTGGGAAGCTCAACATTGCCATAATCAAGCCTTTCTCCAACATAGATTTCGTCTATGAAAAGGGTCACTTTTTCTGAGGGTTTCCATCTTATATTCAAATTTGCTCTTCTCTCTGGTCTGAGAAGTAGCCTTTCTCCAGTAGCATTATCTTTAGCTTTTGTAAGAAGGGTAAGGTTGAGAAGGATAGAGATGTCCTCTGTCGGCATCACAGATAGGGTAAACTCATCTCCCTCTGTGGTAGCACTGCCAATATTCTTATAGGTGCTTTGCCCGGTTGCAGGGTCAGTGTAATGGGTGATAAGATTCTTAAACTCGTTCTTGAAATGGGTCACCTCCAGACCAAGATATTTTTTCTCTATCCCTATCCCAAGCTCAAGGTTTTCACACTCTTCAGGCTTAAGGT
>JAZDOR010000126.1:0-14338 GCA_043798435.1 bacterium | reverse complement strand
AAAACTGATTATAAATGAAGAAATATTTTAGACACTGATGGACACAGATGAACACTGATAATTTTTAATTCTTATCAGTGAAAATCAGTGTAAATCTGTGTCAAAAAATATTAGTC
This sequence comes from bacterium, assembly GCA_043798435.1. Lineage (GTDB taxonomy): Bacteria > UBA9089 > UBA9088 > UBA9088 > JAGUXG01 > JAGUXG01. The sequence continues at coordinate 14,222 of JAZDOR010000126.1, read as the reverse complement.
CTCCCCAAAATTATGAGTAGTTACTAAAATAATATCACCGTCAAAAAGTAGTCCGAGACAAGCACTGAGGCTATAGATAGGACAACAGCTCCAGTTACCGCCATACCTACACCGGCAGCACCCTCTTCTGCCCGAAATCCTTTGTAGCTACTCATAATAATGATGACCATTCCAAAGACTAAGGATTTTATTAAGCCAGAGGTAATGTCAGAGACCTTTAAGAAGTCTATCATCCTTGTGATATAGAGGGAAGATGAGAGGGAGAAGACTCCAACAGCCACAACCCCACCCCCAATTATTCCAACCACATCAGCAAAAACAGTGAGTATGGGCATCATCATTACAGTGGCAATAAGCCTTGGAAGGATTAGATATTCAACGGGATTGACAGCCATAGCCTTTAGGGCATCAATCTGCTCTGTGGTCTTCATTGTGCTGATTGTTGCTGCTGTTTGACTGCCAATCCTTCCAGCTACAAGGATAGCCACAATTATAGGTCCAAGCTCTGTGACCATTGAGGCTCCGACAAGTGAGCCTGTATACATCTCCATCTCAACCCTTTTGAACTGTCCATAAGTAAGATAGGCAAGCACCATGCCAAAGAAGCCTGACATAATAAGGAGGAGTGGAATGGTGTTCACTCCTACCTCAACAAGCTGAAGGAGGATTCTTTTGGTCAAAGGGGTAGGTAAGATGCGGACTGGATGGCTTTCTTGCCTGAAGAATTCACCGTGAATTATAGACTTGAATAAAAGCCCGATTACCTGAGAGGCTAAAATAGTAACCCTACCAACCTCAGAAAAGAAACTTGATAACATAGAAATCTCCTTTGTAATTGTTTTACCTAAATGAAGTGCAAGGAAAATGGTAATCAGGTTATCGGGTAATCGGTTATCGGTAATTGTTTTTCTTACCTGATTACCGATCACTGATTACCTCTTCACTGGTTACTCCTCCCTCGCTTTGGCAAGGCTCTCAAACTTGGCATAAGATTTAAGAAAGGCAAGGTGAATAGAGCCTGTTGGACCATTCCTTTGCTTTCCAATGATTATCTCGGCCATCCCCTCGTTATCCTCTGTTGGCTTGTAATACTCCTCCCTGTAAACAAAGAGAACAAGGTCTGCATCCTGCTCAATTGCACCTGATTCCCTGAGGTCTGAGAGTTGGGGTTTTCGTCTCTGGATCTCTGTTGCCCGTGATAACTGGGATAGGGCTACTACCGGAATATTCAGCTCTTTGGCTAAACCTTTCAAAAACCTTGATATCTCTGATATCTCCTGCTGTCTATTTTCGCTAAACCTTCCTGTGCCTTCCATAAGCTGGAGGTAATCTATAATAAGAAGCCCGATGTTATATTGTGCCTTCAGCCTCCTTGCCTTTGCCTTCATTTCAATGGCATTCATTGAGGCTGTGTCATCTAAGTATATCTCTGAATCCCCTAAAGCACCTGCAGCTAAGGATATCTTTGGAAGATCGGGTTTTGCAAGCCTGCCTGTTCTCAAGCGATGAGCATCCACCCTTGCTTCGGAACAGAGCAGACGCAAAACAAGCTGGGATTGGCTCATTTCTAAAGAGAACATACCTACACAGACCTTCTCTTTTACAGCGGCATTTTGAGCTATAGATAGAGCAAAAGCTGTCTTTCCCATAGATGGTCTGCCAGCAATGATGATAAGGTCAGAGGGTTGGAATCCAGAGGTTTTTTCGTCTAAATCAGAGAATCCAGTGGGAACGCCTGTAATGTGGGGTTTATGGGTGCATAAGGTTTCAATATCTGCTGGTTTCAGATACTCCTTGATATGGGTGAACCCTCCCTTTATCTTGCGCGAGACGATGTCGAAGATCATCTGCTCTGCCCTGTCAAGAATATCAGAAGCAGTTCCCTGTTGTTGATAACCCATATCAAGGATTCTGGAGGAGACATTGACCAGAGACCTTAGAGCAGCTTTTTCAGCAATAATCTTGCCGTAATAAACCGCATTTGTTGGTGTGGGAACAGAAGAAAGGATGGAAGTGAGGTAGGTTGCTCCCCCTACAGAAGACAATTGGCCTATTTTGTTCAGCTCATCAGAAAGGGTGATGAGGTCAACAGGCTCATTCCTCTGCCACAGAGAAATAATTGCCTGAAATATCTTTTTGTGGCTCTCTCTGTAAAAATCCTCAGCCTTTACAACCTCAACAACATCGGAGATAATCTCCTTGCTCATCAGCATAGCTCCAAGCACAGAGCCTTCTGCTTCTATGGCTTGAGGAGGAATTCTTTCTGTTGGAAGGAAGGTTGTATCTATCATTGGACAGAATACAGAATACAGAATACAGAATACAGAATTTCTGACTCCTGACTCCTGAATTCTGAATTCTGAATTCTCATTCTTCTTTTATGACTAAGATTTTAAGGTTGGCGGTTAGTCCTTGCCCTAAGTTGACCTTTGCGAAGTGTTCACCCAAGCTTTTTATACCGTGTTCTGGAAGCTCAATCTCCCTTTTGTCTATCTCTATATTTTGTTTAGCCAGGTACTCTTTTATCTCATTGGAGGTTACATTCCCAAATATTCTGTTCTCCTCTCCAACCTTCTTTTCTATAGTAATGGTAAGATTTGAAAGCATCTCTGCCAATTGCTCTCCGGCTTTCTTCTTTGCCTCTTCTTTCTTTTCTGCTTCTCTCTTTATTCTCTCAGCCTGTTTCATATTCTGGCTATTAGCCATAATAGCCAAACCCCTTGGAAAGAGAAAATTCCTGGCAAATCCTCCAGCAACATCCGCTATCTCTCCTGGTTTTTTTTGACCAGGCAGTTCTTCTGTCATAATTACCTTCATCTTGATGTAAAAGAAAGAAGAGCAAGGTGCCTCGCCTGTTTTACTGCACTTGCCACCATTCTTTGGTGTTTCGCACAATTTTTGGTGATTCTTCTTGCCAATAGCTTTCCCCTCTCAGAGATAAATCTCCTGAGCATATCATAGTCTCTGTAGGAAAGACTTTCTGTCTTCTGGCTACACAGTCTGCAAACCTTAACTGGCGACTGAACTGCATCTCTTCTTTGCTTCTTTCTTGGTTTTCTTTTCATTAGGATGAAATTATAAAAATAAAACCCCTGTCTTGTCTATAATTATTTCGTAACTATTTATCCAAGTAAAGTGTAAGGTAATCAGGTTATCGATTATCAGGTAATCAGGTAATTGTTTTTTCTTACCGATTACTGATTACCTATCACTGATTACCAATCCTTTAGAAGTTGGCTAAAGTGTTACTATATTTCATCTTTCCACCCAGGGCAAGACTATCTCCTTTTGTGCCTGATACTTGCCTTTCTTGTCAGCATAAGATACCTCGCAGCCTTCATCTGCCTCAAAGAATAGAACCTGAGCAATTCCCTCATTGGCATATATCCTTGCTGGAATAGGGGTTGTGTTTGATATTTCAAGGGTGACAAAACCCTCCCACTCTGGCTCAAATGGCGTCACATTGGTGATGATTCCACATCTGGCATAGGTTGACTTTCCAAGACAGACAGTGATTACGCTCCTTGGAATTCTGAAATACTCCACAGACCTTCCTAAAGCAAAGGAGTTTGGAGGGATGACACAGACATCTCCCTTGAAATCCACAAAGGATCTTGGGTCAAAAGCCTTTGGGTCAATAATAGTCGTGTTTATATTGGTGAATATCTTAAACTCGTCTGCAATCCTTATGTCATAGCCATAAGATGAGACCCCATAAGATATTGTGCCTTTCCTGACCTGAGCGTCAGCAAATGGCTCAATCATTCCCTGTTCCTTTGCCATTTTCTTTATCCATCCATCTGATTTTACTCCCATATTTCCTCCTTGTTTATACCTGCTTGCTTTAGAATCTCAAATAATGTTCCTTTGGGTAAATCCTTTTTATGAAGCGGAACCACAACCCTTCTTTTCGTCTCATAGCAGTAATATATGTGGTGGCTTCCTTTACTTCTATCAAACACAAACCCATGTTTTTCAAGAATTTTAATAACCTGCTGAGGGGTAAAAGACGGTAACTTAGGCATAAGCCCTCACCATCAACGTATATTCTAATGTCTCTTCCTCTGTTGGTATCTCCTCGCCCTGTGCCTTTAAGCTTTCTATGTATAGCTCAATAGCCTCTTTTGCCATTTTTATTGCTTCCTCTATTGTCTCGCCATATGTAACACAACCAGCAAGAGTAGGAACGATTACTGTATAACCACCCTCAGGTTCTTTCTTGAGTAAAATTTTATAGTTCAATACCTTCATAAATAATTCTCCTCCAAATACTTCTTTCTCTCCTTGGCTCTATCAAACCAGATAGAGTCAGGATACCTCTCCATCAAGAGCTTATAAATCTTCACTGCTTTTTCAAAATCCCTGATTTGAGGCTGTCGGTCATAGATATCTGCCAGGTAAAAACAGGCATCATCTGCTGAAGCTGTCTTTGGATATAGGTCCAGGACCTTCTGATATTCAGCAATGGCTTTCTGGTATTCCTCCAATCTCTTATAAGTATTTCCAATGCCAAGCTGAGCCTCAGCCAGAAGCTCCTCTTTTTTCCGACTGATAGGAGGTAGCTCTGGATATAAGTCATCTAAAATCTCTTCATTGCTCAATTTATGAAACACCTTGAGATACTGAAGCCTTGCATCCAAAAAATTGTTTTGCGAAAAAAGGCTGTCTGCAATGATGAGATTTGCCTCGTATATTAAGCTGCTCTTTGGTGTTTCAGCAAGAAGGGTTTTTAGTGTTGATACTGCATCTGTATACTTTTCCATCTTAAAGAGAATCTGTGCCATAGTGAAGAGTATCTTATCCTTTATTTTTGTCTCAGGTTCCTCTGTCAGAACTTGGACAAGTTCATTCAAGGCAGGTTGATAGAAGCCTTTTTTGATAAGTGTGTGAGCAAAGAGATAATCCTGACCCCTTTTTGGAAGCGTAGGCTTTGGCTTTTCCTCCTCCTTTTTTTCAGGCTCTGGAATAACAATTTCCTCTGTGCAGGTTGCCTTTTCTGGCTCCTCTAATCCTGGCACTATTTTAATCTCTTCTATCTTCTCTCCTTTCTCCTCTGTATTCTGTATCCTGTATTCTGTATTCTGTATTCTGTCTTTACCCGCCTTCTTTTTTAATGTCTCTACAAAAAGTTCTTGTGCCTTCGGATAGCTTGGGTCTTTCTCTAAGAGTTTAGAGAAGGTTTCCAATGCCTTGTCTAATTGTTGGCTTTGATAATAGAATAGAGCCTCCTGGAAGAGAAGGTCAGTCTCTTTTACCTCTGCACATATAGTTGACATCAAAAAAAGAAAGATGAAAAAAGTCTTCTTCATTTTACCACCTCAATGAGCTTATCCTTTTGCTTTGCTCCAGATAAGATGCAGATTTTGTCCTGTGGCACCTTAAAATGCTTTGCCAATAGCTTTATTACACCCTTATTTGCCCTTCCTTCTATTGGCTTCTCCTTTGTCTTCACGATAAAAACCTCACCCTCTTCTATTTCATCCTTCTTTGCCCCAGGTTTAACCTTTATCTTAATCTTCATCGTAATTGCTCATAATTTTGGGGAGGACTAAAGTTTTTTGACACAGATTACACTGATAAAATTTAATTTTTTTGACACTGATTAATACTGATTTTCACTGATAAGAATTAAAAATTATCAGTGTTCATCTGTGTAAATCAGTGTCTAAATATTTCTTCATTTATAATTGGTGTCCATTTACAGTTCATCAGTGTCTAATTTTTTGGCTAATTCCCCAATGTTTTGCCTTTTTATCCAAGCTCACCTGCCCTTTTTTCTGCGGCTAAAACCGCCTTCTGAATTATGCCACGCAATCCTCCGGTCTCCATTATATGTAAAGCAGAAGCAGTTGTCCCTCCAGGTGAGGTAACCTGATCCCTTAGCTCTGCTGGATGCCTTCCTGTCTCTGCTACCAGCCTTGCCGAACCCTCTACAGTAGCCAGGACAAGCTTCTTCGCTAAATCACAGGATAGCCCCATCTTTACCCCTGCGGCAATAAGGGACTCTATTATCAAAAAGATATAAGCTGGACCTGAGCCAGACAAAGCACAGACAGCATCCATCAGCTTCTCCTCCACCTGTACTACATCACCTAATGCAGAAAATATACGAGTGGCTGTTTCTTCATCCTGTTTTATGGTCTGGCTTCCGCAGGAAAGGCTTGAAATGCCACAACCTATGAGGCCTGGTGTATTCGGCATAACCCTTATCACCCTTGCTTTTGGGAGTATGGTTTCTATCCTTTTTAACCTTACTCCAGCCGCAATAGAGATGATTAGATGCCTTTCTTGTATCTTTGGCTTAAGCTCTTTTAAGACTTCCTCTATTACCTGGGGCTTTATAGCTAATATGAGTATATCTGCTTTGTCTGCTGCCTCCTGGTTGTTATTTGTCGTTTCTATCTGTCCTATCTCCCTGAGCCTTTCTGGTCTAACATCTGTGGCGATAATCTCGGATGGAGAATATAACCCCTTTTTTAACAAACCCCTGACAATCGCCTCCCCCATATTTCCGCAACCTATTATTGCTATCATAGTATCATCACCACTGTTTAGTCCATGGTTAATAGTCCATAGTCCATAGAATTAAAGTTAGCGAATCCAATATTATAATTAATATCTTCTCATCTCCAGCTTTTGCAAATACACAATGCTATGTGAAGTCCCATGGTTCTCGTTCTCGTTTTTTCATGATGTCCATTGCTCCATGAACAATACTTAATATTCTTATCATATCATCTTTAATTGAGTACACAATTCTGTATTTATGGAAGAAAATTTCTCTTAAGTCATCTCTTCCAAATTCTGGAACGACTCTTCCACATTTTGGAAACAATCTAATCCTCTCCACAGAAGCAATCAATTTATCAATAAAAACAACCGAGTAGAAAGGATCACCCTTTGAAATATAAGAGTCAATTTCTCTCAAATGTTCTTTTGCTAAATCCGACCAGATGATTTTCGCCATTGCAACACCATATTTTTAATTTGCTCATGGGAATATACTCGCCCTTCTTCTATATCTCGTAATCCTTGCTCCACCTGTTCCTTAAAATATAATTCAGCCATAATTTCATCCATAGAATAATCATCCGGTAGTTTTTCAATAAGATGAATCGCTTCTTTTTTAGCAAGTGCCATTTTACCACCTCCATTTATTATTTAAAAAGAGATTTCAGCTAACGGTTCGAGTACTTGAAAGGGCGAAGCCTTTGGACGCTAATTTCAAACACTCTATTATCTGCCATTGTAGGTCTATTTCCTCTCTTGCCTGACATCTTTTTGCCAATATTTACTCCTAATTGCCCTTAAAACATGGAGTTCATACATCATTTTGTCTTTGGAAAATTCTTCTTTTACCTCTCTTTCAATCTTTTTTAAGGTAATCTCAGGAACATGCATCTCACGAGCGACCCTCTGATAGTCAAAATATTCTATATTTTCCATGACCTTTTCCTTATAACTCTAATGGAGACACAATTTCAATCTCCTTGAATCCATCCAATATATTAACTGAGTTCACAGTCTTTCTTGTCTTTACCTTAACCAGATGTTCATAATTCCAGGAGACCAGATAAGATATTTCATAGAAAGATGCCATAGCTACATGTATAGCATCATCAACATATTTCTCTGGGAATATTCCTTCCTTTATATAGGCTCTTGCCAAGTCTCTAATGGACTTTTTGATCTTTAATACCTTAAAGTCCTTAATGAGTTCTCTAAATTTTCTTCTCAAACTTTCATCTTTGGTGTCATCCAATTCCTCTACCGTGATTTCTGAGACATAGACCTTATAATCTGGTAAGATCTCTTTCCAGAATTTGATAGTTGCCTCCATCCGTTCTTTAGCTCTCTCATCATAATACGCACTGGAAACTGATGTGTCAAGATATAGGCTTTCTTTCTTCATTTAGTTTATTCTTTATTTTTGGCAATTAATTTAGATACAAGACTACACAAACAATATATTGACATACAAATTAAACCAGAACATATCATTAAAATTCCATGAAGTCTTTCTGGATTTTTGAAACCAACATAGATGCCACAAGTAGCTAAAACTACTCCAAATAACCAAGGACATCCAATAAGAACAATTTTTTCAAATTTTTTCATTTAAGAATACTCCATTTTATAAAACGACCACCACCTTTTCTGATTCTCCTTGTTCTGCTACCAGCCTGAATCCCTCCTGAATATCATCAAAGCTCAGTCTATGGGTAATGATTGAGTCGGCTAAGATTGCATCTTTCTTTATCAGTTCAACTGCCTCAGCCAAATCCCCCGGGGAGGCTCCATAGGAGGTGCAGACTGTTATCTCATCTCTCCAAAATTTGGTGATAGGGATAGACAGGGTATGGCTTGGGTCTGGAACAGCAAAGAAGAGGATAGTGCCTCCTTTATCCACGCAGGAAAAAGAAAGATTCGCCGCAGAAATAGCAGATGTGGCTACAATCACCCTGTCAGCCCGTATCTCACCCAAGTCTTCTGGTCTTACCGCTATATCAGCACCTGCCTCTTCTGCCTTCATCAGGCGATACTTATTTATATCGGTAGCTATTATACTCTCTGCACCCTTTGCCTTAGCCAAGGCAATATGAAGGATTCCAGATACACCCGCACCTATCACCAGTATCTTTTGTCCTGGCTCTATTTTGGCTATCCTTTGCCCCCGGACAACACAAGCTAAAGGCTCAATCAAGGTTCCATCTACAAAGGATATTCCATCTAACCGATATACCCCAAACCTCACATTCAGTTCAGGCACCCTGATATATTCAGAAAAGCCTCCTGGGTCATAGTTTGTTTTGTGGAGTGTCTCGCAAGCTGTGTGATAGCCTCTCAGGCAATAGCTACAGGTGTTGCAAGGAACATGGTGGCTGACAAAGACCCTGTCACCTATCTTATACCCATCCACTTCCTCGCCTATCTCTACAATCTCACCTGTGGCCTCATGCCCAAGGATAAGGGGTGCCCTTTGTATCCTATACCACTCCATTGTATCTGTGCCACATATCCCACAAGCCTTAACCTTCAGCAAAATCTCTTGACTTCCAATCACAGGCTTTGGCCTATCTTCTATCCGAACATCCTTATTCTTATAATAAACTGCTACTTGCATTTTTTAGTTTATAGATATTCCTTTTGTTTCTTTTAGGTATTGAGATGGTGTTTTATAGCCCAATTTTCTAAGTCTTTTATTTTGATTCTATTCTCAATAAATTCTAATAGTTTAAGGATGCTTTGGATTTGCTGGAGAATAAATAGTGATTGGAAAAGTAAGCGTTCAGCCTATCTATCAAAGAGTGTAAGAAAGGGGAAGGAGATATAGGGGATATGGAGACAGAAGATATTATTGTATTATCCCCCTATCCCCTTTCATAATCTCCACATCTCCTTTTCTTGCATTACCTGAACGGTTACCAGTCAGCCAATAACTGATGATAAATAATACCATAGCATCATTGAAATATCAAGCAGAAAATATGATTTTTCAATGCTAAACGGTTACGAGTAGGGTTACCAAAAATATGGCTACCAGGAATAACCATGCCCAATCCCTTAATTTAGTCTTGAAATCATTCAATATAATTGGCTCACCGGTATAGCCCCTTGAAAGCATAGCATTATAAACCGCTTCATTCATATAATATGACCTTTGCCAGAGAGAGGATATATTCCCTGCTATGATATGTTGTCCCTTTTTATAATGCAGCTTCGTTCCCACACGGCTTTTTATGGCAAGGTATGTATTCTCAACTACCTCCAAAAAAAGATAGATATAGCGGTAAGACATGCCCAGTATCATCACAAAAACCTGTGGAATCCCAAAAATTCGTAAGACTCTTAGCAACGCAAAATGTTTTGTCGTGAGGCTAAGAAGAATGGCATACGATACAGAGGCTATGACACGGCTGACAAATAAAGCCGCTCCAAACAATCCCTGGCGAGTAACGGTAAGCCCCTGGACACTGAACAAGGTTTCTCCAGGTGTAATAAATATGGCAGGGATGGCTATAAAAAGGGAGAAGAGCGGGATAAATATCCATGTCCTTTTCAAAAAGAAACCCAGATGAACCTTAGAAAAAAAGGCAAGCATCAAGCATACGGCATATAGAAAAAGGCAAACAGCGATGCTCCTGGTGAGAAGTATTGATAGAATAAACAGGATGAATGTTATTACCTTTATCCGAGGATCCAAAGATTGCAAGAATCCCTTTTTTGCCGCATATTCATCGGCAAAGATAGACTCCTTCAGGAATGACAAGATGCCAGTAATAGACCGTTCTATAAAATTATTGCCCCTTGACATTAATCTTTCTTCGCCAGGAATTTTCCTATACCCATTACAATTACTGAAATTAGGTAGATATTGTAATGAAGAGATAAAGAAAATCCGTAATTACTCAAAATCTTGGGGAAATATTTAGCCACAGATGAATATTGAAGAGATATTTAGACACTGATTTACACAGATAGACACAGATAATTTTTTAATTCTTATCAGTGTAATCTGTGTTGATCTGTGTCAAAAAAATAAGTGTTAATCCAAAGTGTATCTGTGGCAAGATTTATTTTTCTGTGGCTTTTCCCCAATTTTGTGAGTAGTTACGAAAATCCTATAATCCTCCATATTTATAGACCTTTTCAACTATTTTGCCAATTTTATACCCCAATAAACCTCCTAAACCTGAACCTATAATTCCTTGAATGGTCTGAATGGTTATATACCAGGGTGCATAAAACTTATGCCAGATAAAAGGGCCAGCCACACAATAAAAATAAAGATAGGCTACCAATCCGCGTAATGCCCCGCCAGTAACAGCGGAAAAATAAGTGTTTAAGTAATTTTTAGTCAATAAGAAATATCCTTCTAAAATTAAAGATTGTATTAGTGCATAAGGCCACCACAGAGGATTTATACCTCGAGATATTATCTGATTAAATAAACAATGTCCGCAGATTAAAAAAGTAGCTGTGCCAAATTTGGGAATAAGCCTTATTCCGATAAACAAAACGCAAGTGAAAGGCACTGAAAAGAAGAAGGCATGAAGAAAAGGTATTTTGCTTAAACCCATCTTGAAAGGTAGAACAGCACCGTACATAAGGATAATAAAAAAGGCAATAGTGATTAATTCTAAGGTATTAAAATTGGATTGCCTTTTTGAACCTTTCCTTGAAAAATTCTCTGCTTGAAATCCCCGTACCTCAGCTGCCAAAGCCACAAGCCTTGCTTGTCGTAATGAGTTTATTACTAATGGAACTAAAGCAAACCTCATGGTTTTTATGGCATTAGCCATCCCTTTTGTTTTTAAGCCTCGTAATCTAAGCGCCAGAATTATCCTTTTTGTCTCTTCAAGAAGATGAGGAAAAAAGCGGATACTTATAGAGATGACAAAGCTAAGACTACGAGGTAATCTCATTCTATTTAAGGCTGCAATCATATCGGCAGAATGTGTAGTCAATACTATAGTCAGTGCCATAAATGTGGCAGCGATTAGTCTTAATGATTGAATCAAGCCATAGATGATTCCTTCCTTGTAAATATATACCCCTTTGGTAAGCCAGCCTATAACGGGAATCTGTTTTGGCACAAGGGTTATGATAGGGGTTTTTGGCTCAAAATAATAAAATAAGCTTTGGGAAAAAACAGTGGTGATAACTATAGCCAAAACCACAAAAAACAAAGGTTTTATCCTCTGCCAGCTTGGCTTGGCTAAGGCAAAAATGAACAGTACTGCCAATACCAACAAAGATAACTGAATCGGTTTATGTAAAATAATAATCAGAACTGAAACAGCTATGCTGTACAGTATCTTAATAATCGGACTAATCCTGTGCAGGATTGTATCTTTATGCTCGTATTTCATCTAAAACAATCTGCCCTTCTTCTAATTTAATTATCCTCTGGCTGTAGCTTTCTACCACCCTCATATTATGGGTTGAAAAAATTATTGTTTTGCCTTGACTATTTAGCTTAGTTGCAAAATCCATAAGTTTTATCCAGTTATTTTGATCCAGCCCGGTTGTTGGCTCATCCAGAATAACTGCATCTGGCTGCATAGCTAATATTGAGATAAAAGCAAGCCTCTGTCTTTCACCTCTTGAAAGTAAATGGGGATGCACATCTCTGTACTTTTCTAAGCCAAAGTAATTTAGGTGCTTTTGTAAATCAAAATTTATCTTTAGTTGTTTTGGCCCAAAAGAGATCTCATCCTCAACCTTATTGGTGAATAATTGCTCATCGGGATTTTGAAAAAGAAAACCAACTTTGCCGATTAAATTATCTAAGCAATATTTAGATAAACCATTCATAAGAATTCTTCCTTTTTGGGCTTTTAAGACTCCTATGATTAACTTAAATAATGTAGTCTTACCACTCCCATTGTCTCCGATTATGGCGACCAATTCACCTTTTCTTATTTCTAAATTGATATCTTTTAACGCATCTGTCTTATTATCATAACCAAAGCAGACCTTTTCTAATCTTATCCAGGGTAGAGAAAGAGACTCTTTCTTGTTACAGAAAGGGCTTGGGTCAACCCAGTTAGAGGTCACAGCTAAAAGCGGGGCAGTCGCCTCTGGCGCCTTACTTCTAACTGGGTCAATCTTTTCTTTTTTTTCTTCTTTAGATATCATACCATTTTTTAAGACTATCCTTTTGTCTGCCAAATCTTCTAAATATTCAGAAGTATGGTCAGCCAGGATAATTGTGTATCCTTCTGCTTTTAATTTTTTTAATATTTCTAAAAAATCTCGTTTTCCTTTTGCATCCAAATCCGTAGTTGATTCGTCAAATAAAAAGATATTTGGGGTCATGGCATAAATACCAGCAATAGCCAATCTCTGCTTCTGGCCATTTGATAACTCATCTGTTGATGTATGCTTGATATGTGCTAAGCCTAATTCCTCTAAAGAAATATTTAGCCTTTTTTCTATCTCTTCCTCTGCAAACCCAAGATTCCTGCATCCAAAAACAATATCCTCTTCTACTTTTGGCATAAATATCTGATTATCGGGATTTTGGAAAACCGTTCCCACATTTTTAGAGATTTGCCAAATAGGAAGATCCTTAGGATTAAAACCATTAACCTCAATTTCTCCAATTAGGCTGCTGCCAAATATATGAGGGATTAAGCCGTTTATGCAGTAGAGTAAGGTGGATTTGCCTGAGCCTGAATCACCTTTGAGCAAAACAAACTCGCCATCTTTAACCTCAAGGCTAATATCTTTTAAGGCTGGCTCAAAAGAGTTAGGATAAGTATAAGTAAGATTCTTTATCTGTATCATACTCTTAAATTATTGGTAAATAAATCTACGATGCCAGTGTAATCTTCTCCTTTTGGCCGTGAGAAGGTGATATTTTTTAAGTATTTATTGGCTAAACTGGCAACTTCTCTGACTTCTTCATAATCTGGCTCTTTATATTCTAAGCCACTAACTTTCATATAACCGATAACGCGATAAGGTATATCTTCGTCAATATTAGCCATAAACTTTGCTATATCTTCAATTTCCTTCTTTTCGATGAGTCCGGGAATATAAACCGATGAAGTAGATAGCTCAATGCCTTTTTTGTGAATAAGCCTAAAATTTTCCAGAGAATTTTTGTTTGATTTACCGGTGTATCTGGTATGTAAAGAATCATTGAGTGCCTTTATAGACATTGAGACATGGGTTATGCCTTCTAAATCAGGAAGGATATAACCATTGGTAAGCAATCTTACAGTGCAGCCGAATTCTTTATATAATGCTTTTGGCAACTGTGTAAACTCTGTATTTTGCCTGGGGTCGCCGCTTAAGATGTAAATATTTTTTGGTGAAACCTGTCTTAAAATGCCCAGCACTTCTTCTAAATGTAAAAAATGTAGGTTTCTAAAATCTACCTTTCCATAAACTCCGTTAGAAGTCCCCGCTAAAAGCTGGGCAGTCGCCTCTGGCGCCTTACTTCTAACGGGGTAAATCTGCTTCCAATAACAGCAAAGGCATCTAAAATTACAGCCGATAAAATATAGCGAACAGGATTGTTTCTGTGGATTGTAAGTAATGCGGTGAATGTTCATCTTAAAACTTAATTTTTGGTAACACTTTAGCCAAGTGAAGTAAAGACTAACCATAGAGAAGAAGAAACACGAAAGCCCGAAAGGATGAAAGCCCGAAAAGGAAAAAAAGCGAATTGAATTATAAAGTTAAGAATATCATTCTTTAGTTTTTCGTGT
>JAZDOR010000118.1:0-3377 GCA_043798435.1 bacterium | reverse complement strand
TTTAATCCTGATGTATTAGAGGCACAATCTTGCGAGAAAGGAGACTGGATACAGAACCCACAGGAACTGATGAACAGGATAGATAATAATAAAGGAAGGATAGACCTTGCCCTTGGTGCACTTGTGCCTATAACAGAAAGCGCAGGTCTATTTGCTAAGGTTAGCTTCAGGGTAAAGGCAGAGGGAGAGTCCCTTATCAAGTTTGAGTTTGATGAAGAAGCAAACAGACGGACACTCTTTATTGAGAAAGACTATGTTGTCCCAGAGATAACACCAGATGAAGGAAAGATAGAGGTTATTCCAAGTGTATCAATACTCCTTCAGTCATATCCCAATCCTTCTGCTGATTCCTGCTTCATACCCTTCAAGCTATCAGAGGATGCAGATGTCACAGTTGAGGTCTACAACATCCTTGGACAGAAGGTCAAAACAATAGAGGCAGGATATAAAAAGGCAGGTTTATACATAAAGCAAGATAGAGCCATATTCTGGAATGGAAAGAATGATAGAGGAGATAAACTATCCCAGGGTTTATACTTTATAAGCCTCAAAGCAGGGAAGTATTCTGGAAGACAAAGGTTGGTGATTCAGAGATGAAAAGAAGTTGTAAACTATAAACGGAGTTAACTCATTGCAAAATTATCAATGTAAAATTAGCAATGCAAAATGAATTAGATTTAATTTTGAAATGATAAATGCTAAATTTGCAATTTGCAATGAATTATCCTTCTTCCTTCCAGGGTGTGGGGAAGAAGAAACCTCAAAACATAGAACTTAGAACCTCTTCTTCCCATGGCGTGGGAAAAAAGACCTTCTTATAAGATGAAAGGGCTTCCCTGTCTGAAAAAGATGCTAAATAATCAACAACTATCCTTTCAATAGGTGTCTCATGGGAGAGAAAGGAAAACCTTCTCTTTGGCTCATCTGGAATTCTGGTGTAGTAATAAAATAGTTCTTCTATCACCCTCTTTGCCTTGTCTGATTCCTTCTGAATCCTTGGGTGGCGATAGAGGTTTTCATAGAGGTATTTGCGTAAGATTGAACTTGCCTCCAAAACATCCCTCTTCATTTCAACCTTATTCTTGCCCATACTCTCTGTGACCATAGCCTGAACCATTATGTCTATCCTCTCAGAGCTTTTTCTTCCAAGAATCCTGATGGCATCCTCTGGTAGCTCCTCCACAGAGATAAGCCCTGCTGTCTCTGCATCCTGAATATCATGGTTAATGTAGGCAATCTTATCCGCAAAGAGGACGACTACACCCTCTAAGGTAATCGGACCAGCCTTGCTGATGTTTCCTATCTGAGAAAAATCGTCATCCCCAAGGGAGTGTTTGAGAATTCCGTCTCTTACCTCCTGGGTAAGATTCAAGCCCTCGCCGTCCTTTTCAAGAAGGTCTACTACCCGCAAGCTCTGCTCATTGTGCTTAAACCCGAAAGATGTGAGATGGGCTAAGGCTAATTCTCCTGTATGTCCAAAGGCAGGATGACCAAGGTCGTGTCCCAGAGCTATAGCCTCAGTCAAGTCTTCATTAAGCCTTAAGGCTCTTGCTATGGTCCTGGCAATCTGGGAGACTTCAATAGTATGTGTAAGACGCGTCCTGATGGACTCTCCGCTTGGAATAAGAAAGACCTGCGTCTTATACTTCAGTTGGCGGAATGCACGAGAATGGATGATTCTATCCCTATCCCTTTGAAACCCCGTTCTAATAGAGCAAGGCTCTTCCTCCCTTTGCCTCCCCATACTTTTGGTAGAGAGTATGGCATAAGGAGAAAGGATGCTTGCCTCTAATTCCTCAACAATCTCTCTGACTAATCGCTGTTTCATAATAAATTATAATTATAAGGATATTTATGGTATTTGGAAAGAAAATTTATTATTTTGTAAGAACTGATTTATTTTGGTATATCAAACCCTCACAGGCATTGATCACATCTTCTGCACCAATATCCTTCATGCAAGCAAAATGTCCTTTTGGACATCTTTTTGGTCCGTGGGGACTACAGGGTCTGCAGGCTAACCCCTTTTTCTCAATAATTACAGCAGACTCTGCTTTATACGGCGAGAATCCAAGTTCAGGGGTCGTTGGACCAAAGATGACGACACATTTTCTTTTGAGTGCCACTCCAATGTGCATTGTGCCTGTATCTCCACCAATTAAAAGCTCGCAAGCCATAAATAGAGGTGGAAGGTCTGCAAGCGTAGTCTTGCCACAAGCAATGATGGGTTTATTTCTGCAAAGATTAGCTATCTTTTCTGCTATCGCAAGCTCTTTTTTCTCTCCAAAGATTATAAGTTTTGCCGAGAACCTTTCTGCCAGATAGTCTATCAAGTCAGCATAACCCTCTGGATGCCATCTCTTTGTTTGCCACTCTGAGCCTATAAGCAAACCTATGACCATATCCTCTGGCTTTATTCCAAAAGAAGAAAGAAGGCTGTCTGCCCTTTTTTGTCCATCAGATGCGATAAATACCTCAGGCTTTGCCTCTATCTTTCCGCCAAGGGTCTCCATCAATTGCAGGTATCTATCTACTTCATGTAACTGCTTTTCATACTGTATTTTGTCTGTGTAAAGGAAAGAAAGGCTTGCTGTATCAAACCCTATTCTCCTTGAAGCCCCTGAGATAAAGGCTAAGAGGCTTGTGCGAAAAGACTTATGGGGAGAGACCACGAGAGAGAAGCCTTCCTCCTTTATCCTCCCTGCCATTTTAAGAAAGGATATAAACCCCTTATCTACACCCTTCTTGTCATAAACAATAAATTCAGAGACGCAGGGGTTTCCTGAGAGTATCTCTGCACCTTGTGGTGTTGCAAGAAAAAATATCCTTGCATCTGGAAACCTTTCCTTGAGATTTCTAATGAGTGGTGTAGTTAAGATAGCATCTCCTAAAAATGCTGTCTGGATGACTAAGATTTTCTTTGGCTTAATAGAGATATAGGGCTTTTTATGAAGAACAGCGTCTATTGCCTCCATAACATCAGAGACCTCTATTTTTTCCAGACATTCTTTGGATTTACAAGGTTTTTCTCCGTGCAGGCTACAGGGTCTGCATGGCAAGTCTTTCTCCACTGTAGCACCCCTTTGTGGATAGAAGCCAAAGCTCCTCACAGTTGGACCGAATAAGACAATATGTGGAATACTCAGACCATCGGCAATGTGTGCTGAGCCTGTATCTGGTGATATAAAAACCAGGCTTTTTCCAATTAAGCAGGCAAGTTCTGTAATGCTGGTCTTTCCAGTGAGGTCTTGTATCGGACACCTTGCCAGATTCTTTATCCTCGTAGCTAAAACCCTGTCTTTCTCATCGCCCAAAAGTAGTATCTTGGCTGAATAGGTTTTGCAAAGCCCCTCGGCTAATTCTGCATATTTTTCAGC
>JAZDOR010000113.1:0-2682 GCA_043798435.1 bacterium | reverse complement strand
CAATACTACTTCTCTTCTGACACCAACTTTTCCCATCAGGAGTCCTTAATAACTATCTTCTTCTCTCCAAATTCACTATTGTCAAACTACACTTTTGAGTTACAAGGGAATGGTGTGTCTACACAATACTAAACGGTTACTCGAATTTTTACCCGAATGAAGTGTAACAAAGAATACAAACCAGAGCTCTGTGGCTAATTTCTTCGTCAGATGGTTAAAGTGTTATGAAGAATGACTGATTTTGAGACCGTTTTAAGAGAGAGTGAAGAGATTATCTTCTTTGCCCAAAATGAGCTGACAGAGGCAAAGAAAGAACAGAATGAACTCTTGGCAAGGCAGGTAGCTGAGAAGGGATACCTTGCCTTAATAAAAGGTTTTAATGCCCTATTTATAAAAAAGGGCAAGGGCACAGATGAGCTCCCTAAAGGAGAAAGGGGAAGAAGGTTCTTTATTCATGCCATAGAAGGAAAAGGATTAGAAAACTTTTATGGTGCTTTGAGAGACAGGCTTCATATAGATGGCTTTCATGAAGGCATCTATATCTTTGATAGTTTAGAGGAGGACCTGGATGAGATAGAAAAGTTTATCTCACAGGTTAAGGATGGGGGATGGAATAGATAAATGGGAAATGGGAAGTAAAGAAAAAATGAACATAGAACATAGAACATCTTTAACATTTAGAAAATGGACTACGGATTAACAGAAGAACAGAAGGAGATTGTCAAGATTGCTCGGCAGATAGCTGAGGAGAGGATACGGCCTGCGGCAAAAGAGCTTGATGAGAAAGGGGAGTTTCCTACAGAGATTCTAAACCAGATAGCCCAGTCTGACCTCTTTGGGCTCTATATCCCAGAGGAGTATGGAGGCTTTGGTGGGGGAGCACTTGAGCTCTGTCTGGCGACAGAAGAGTTTTCAAAAGCTTGTGGAGGTGTGGCTGTCTCTTATGCGGCCACAGCCTTAGGTGCCTATCCCATCATTCTTTATGGAACAGACCAGCAAAAGCTCCGATACCTTCCAGATATAGCCGCTGGAAAAACCTTAGCCGCCTTTGCTATCACAGAGTCAGAGGCAGGTTCAGATGCAAGCTCAGTCAAGACACAAGCCACAAAGGATGGTGATTTCTATGTGCTGAATGGCACAAAGCAATGGATTACAAATGGAGGGGAGGCTGGGGTTTATACGGTGATAGCTACAACAAATAAAGATAAAGGTGCAAGGGGGCTTTCCTGTTTTATTGTAGAGAAAGGAACACCAGGCTTTTCCTTTGGAAAGAAAGAGGATAAACTCGGAATACGGTGCTCAGCCACAAGGGAGCTTATCTTTACAGACTGTAAGATTCCTAAGGAGAATCTTATAGGAAAAGAGGGTTTGGGGTTTATCGTGGCGATGAGAACCTTTGATAATTCAAGACCAGGCATTGCTGCTCAGGCTATTGGCATAGCTCAAGGTGCCTTAGACCTCACTATAAAATACGCCAAAGAGAGGGTGCAGTTTGGCCAACCCATATCTTCATTTCAAGGAATTCAATGGATGTTGGCTGATATGGCCACAGAGATAGAGGCGGCAAGGGCATTGACCTACTCTCTGTGTCGAATGATAGACTCCGGGATAAAGGATGTTGGCAAAGAATCTGCTCAGGCAAAGCTCTTTGCCTCAGATACAGCAATGAAAGTCGTTACAGATTGCCTCCAGATATTCGGTGGATATGGTTATATGAGGGATTATCCTATTGAGAAGTACTTCAGGGATGCAAAGATAACCCAGATTTATGAAGGGACAAACCAGATACAGAGGAATATCATTGCCCTCAAGCTGATAAAAGAGACAGCTTAAGAGTTTAACTATCAGCAATTAGCTACAAACCTATAGCTTAAATTCCAAGCACCAAACAACAAATAAATCTCAACATTTGAAGGATTATTAATGGAATTTTTATTCATTGATGAATCAGGCGATAATGGACTATCTGAAAATAGTACTGATCATTATATCTTAGCCGGAATCTCATTTGAAGATTGGCAGTGGAAAGAAAATTTCTGGAAAATAATAGAGCATAGACGACAAATTTCCCAAAAATATGGCTTAGTAATTGATGAATTAAAAGGTTCTGAAATTTTCTCTCATAGGGGTCCCTTTTTCAACTCTGCATTACATTCTAATGATTTAAAATGGATTTATAATCAAACTATTGATTTAATATGTGACAACTTGAGTCTTTCTCTATTTGTTGTGGTTAGATCCAAGGAAGAGTTTAAAAGGAGACAGACCTATGATAGAAACCCTATAAAGATTTTCACTCAAGAAATTTGGACAGAATATTTATCAATGTATGAAGAGTACTTGATAGAGAAATCAGTAGCAACTAAGAATCCTCACACCGGTCTTATTTATTTTGATTTAAACCAAGAAAAATATGTTAGAAAAATAGTAAGGCAATTTGCTAGAAAGTTTAACCAACAATCTACATACCCTTCTGCTGGAATTATTGAAGATGTTATCTTTCGCGATTCAAAAGTATCATATTTTATACAAATTGCTGACATAGTGCTTCATTTCATCTGAATTTGTGGATATAATCGTTTAAGCCGTATTCGAGCATCTTCTGTCGTAAATTGCCAATCCACCGATTTCTGATTACTATTACGTCCTTGTTCCCATTTCTTTGCTTCTGCTTCTAAAGTT
>JAZDOR010000135.1:0-18143 GCA_043798435.1 bacterium | reverse complement strand
CCTATCTTGGGAAAGGATGCCCCCAGCAACACTTGGTCCTATATCAGGGAGGTTAATCAGCTCATCTCTTATATCAGATAAGGTTTTTGCCAGAGCCTTTGTCTTATCTTGAGAAAGGATGCCCCCAGCAACACTTGGTCCTATATCAGGGAGGTTAATCAGCTCATCTCTTATATCAGATAAGGTTTTTGCCAGAGCCTTTGTCCTATCTTGGGAGAAGAATGAAAGGATACTCTCGGCAACCTTTGGTCCTATATCAGGGAGGTTAATCAGCTCATCATAGGAT
The DNA here is from genome assembly GCA_043798435.1 of bacterium. Lineage (GTDB taxonomy): Bacteria > UBA9089 > UBA9088 > UBA9088 > JAGUXG01 > JAGUXG01. Next base: position 17,857 of record JAZDOR010000135.1, on the reverse strand, counting down.
GCCACGGCTAATTTGGAGATAGAGCCAAAGGCCTCGGCTAAGGTAAAGGCTAAAGCTGTGCCAACATGAGGAATGCCAAGTGCCGAGATAAGCCTGTTTAATGGTCTCTCCTTACTCTTTTCTATGGCATTAATAAGGTTTGTCGCAGACTTTTCTTGCCAGCCCTCTAATTCTAAAAGGGATTCCTTCTTCAAATGGTAAATATCCGGTAGGTCGGAAATAAGCCCATTATCTATCAACTGAGCCACTACCTTCTCACCCAAGCCTTCTATGTCCATACAGTCCCTTTTGGCAAAGTATTCTATCCTTTTCTTTAATTGTCCAAGGCAATCTTTCCCTGTGCAATAGACCTTAGCTTCATTATCCTTTCTCTCTGTCCGCTGACCACAGATAGGGCAGTTTGTTGGAAATATAAAGGGCTTGCTCCTCTGGTCAGCCGGGATGACCTCTATAACCTTTGGGATAACATCGCCCGATCTCTCAACTATCACCCTATCCCCTACCCTTATATCCTTTCTTCGTATCTCATCCTCGTTGTGCAGGGTTGCCCTTGATATCATGACACCAGAAAGCCTTACCGGCTCTAAGATAGCAACAGGTGTCAGGGCACCTGTCCTTCCAACCTGAATGAGAATGTCCAAGAGCTTTGTCGTAGCTCTCTCTGCCTTAAACTTAAAGGCTACCGCAAATCTTGGGCTCCTTGAGGTTGAACCCAAAATTTCCTGGTCAGAGAAGGAATTGACCTTTACCACTACGCCATCTATGTCTATATCAAGGGTTTCTCTCATCTCCTCCCATCTCTTGCAGTAGTCCTGTATCTCTGAAACATTCTTTGTTAGAATAAAGTTTGGGTTGACAGGAAGACCAAAGGATACGAAGCTCTTCATTGCCTCATAGTGAGAAGAGAACTGCCTTGAGCTTTCTCCCTTTGTGTGGATAAAGAGACGCAGGGGTCTGGTCGCTACCTCCCTTGGGTCAAGTAAATGAAGGGAGCCAGCTGTGGCATTTCTTGTATTGGCAAAGGCTGAAAGCCCCTCCTTCAGCCTCCTTTCGTTCAGTGCAAAAAGCCCTTTTTTCCCAAGATAGACCTCTCCCCTTACACAAAGGTAATCCGGAGGTGTGGAAAGAAGCCTCAAAGGAAGATTGGCTATAGTCTTTAGATTAAGGGTAATATCATCCCCTACCTCACCATCACCCCTTGTCGCACCCCTGACAAATACGCCGTTTTCATACTCAAGAGAGACGCCAACCCCATCTATCTTCAGCTCACAAACCCATTCGGGCTCTCTTTTCAGGGTTCTCTTCACCCTCTCTATAAACTCAGAAAGCTCATCAAAAGAATAGGTATTATCAAGGCTGAGCATAGGTGTCTTGTGCCTTACCTGGGAGAATCCCTCTTGCACAAACCCTGCCACCCTCTGGGTAGGTGAATCTGGTGTAATTAGCTCTGGATATTGGGCTTCAAGCCCTTTTAGCTTACTTAGAAGCAGGTCATACTCATAATCTGAGATTTCAGGCTGGGAGGCTTGATAGTATTTGTAGTCGTGATACCCGATAACCCTTCTTAACTCCTCTATTCTGTCTTTTGCTTGCATTATGATAAAACTTTGCCCACAGCTTTTAATTCTATCCATTTCAAATTTAGCAGTCTGGTTTTTTATTCTATTGTCAGTCCTAATTTCAATTTTATTTTGCTCTCTAAAACTTCAACAAATGCGTCAATGCTCGGTGTTGGTTGGTGGGTAAATGCTTTTAATAGGTTTGAAATAGTTGTTGATTTTTTGTCAATTAATTCAAGGCTATAAACTGCGCCATTTCTGGCTAAATCATAAATATGATATTGTGTTTTAGGATTTGCATTGTAATTTAAATCCGTCAAGCGAAAACGATTCACCATATTATCATAAACAAATCGTTGCATTATCCAAAAAATATTTTTCCCCCATTTTTCCATAACTTGTCCTTTAATAAGCATTTGGATATAGGATAACTTGATGGTGTTATAAGTGTTCATTCCAAAACAATATTTGTTTTGTAGAACATCTTTTTCTTTCATAAAATCTTTTAGTGCTTGAACCAATTCACCAGTTCCAGTGGTGGAATCAGATTGAAATTCTACAATACAAAAATCGTCAACTTTATTGCTTATTGGCTTATGTTTAACCAGGACAAAATCAAAACTTCCAACATTACGAATTTTAACTTCAGAGAAAAGCAAAACATTGTTTGTGTTACCAAAGGCAACATCGCAAACATTCTTAAAAACCAAATTATCTTCTAAAAAGCGATGGGGACAAATGATAGGTTTTGTTCCGCTATGATTTACAGAACAAACTCCCATGGGATATTCAATAGTCCTGCTTTGCTTATCGCACTTGCTTTCTAAAAATCTGCAATAATATTTCTTTACTGCATTTTTTGCTTCAGTTAATTTACTTTCAACAGGGTATGTGAAAATTTCGTTTGGGTTCATTTTTCAATTATTACAATTTCTTCTGGTAGCAGAATATTATGTCCTGTGCTTCTTCTCATTCTGAAAAGTTCTTTTTTGCAATTACGGTATCCTATTTCTTGTGCCATTTCAATCAAAATATCACAAACAGGAATATAAACACCTTTAACGGTTTGGTCGCCAACTACTAAAAGAAAATGAGCATTTTTTTTCATTAAAGGAAAAAATTCTGATAAGCACAAATACATATCGCCAAAATATTCTCGTATCATTCTCGGATAATCAAAACCCCAATTTTTATCTTTTGTTTGCTCATAAACTTTGCCTGACACAATTTTTACATCGTTAAATTTTAGGGCAAAAACTTCCGATTTGCTTTCTTTGAAAATTAGTTTAGTGCTTCCCTTAACCATTTTCTTCTTTATCCGCTGAACATCATCCATATTTTTGACGAAATTAAGTAAATACAGTTCAAGCCGTGTTTGTCGGGTATATTCCAAATCATTCGGGTAGGGCGGTGAAGTAACAATAAAGTCAATTGTATCGGGCTTAATGTATTTTGCAGCCTTCAGACAAGTATCATTTATTAGTTTAGATTTTCCATAATGATTGTGCTTTTGAACTTTCTCTAAATCTTCGTATATCTGAATCGCTTTTTTAGTGAACAAATCCCAGAATTCCTCCTTTTCTCTAAATGGATAAAAGGTTGTTCCGGGACAAAAGGAAGCATAAGAAGCGTCTAAACATGACTTTGACAATGCAAGCAACAATAAATTTTTAATTTTTTTATCGCAAATTCTGTCAACCGAATTTTTTAATAGATTGACTTCTTTTTGTAGAGTAGGGCTTATCCATTGGTTAAGTTCTTTTTTAGGCATATTCTCTAAAAATCCCTTTGCTAATTTTAGAGAATCGTAGTTGTGAATTTTTTCTAAAAATTGTTCGGCAATTTTTATAACTTGTTTTTTGTAGAGAGTCAAGTCAATATCCCAAGTTGTCTTGACCTCCGAAATGAAAGTCATCAAAGGATTAGCGTCAAAACCTATAGAATTACACCGAAAAAAGTTTGCTGAAACACAGGTTGTTCCACTCCCGGCAAATGGCTCAACAACTAATGAGTTTGGTTTAATCTTGTATTCTTTTATTTTATCTTCAATGAGAGAAAAAGGGAAATCTTCCAAGTAGTCATACCATTTATGAACCGTTCCATATTTATTGAGTTCGCTAATTGTTTGTTCTTCTTCAAAAAGTTTAAGCGTGAAATTCTCTGATGTAGTAAATTGAAGAATGTTAGTAGAATATTTTTTTGTGTTTAAGTCGTTCTTTTTAACGATTTTAGAAAAAAGGTCTAAATAATTTTCAGAAATTCTGAAACCAGTTATCAAGTTTCCATCTAAAAAACCCTTCTTGTCAAGTGATTCAATGGCGTCATTAAGAATTTTACTGTTCTTTGGGTAATCGGTTAATTTAGATAATTCTTCAATAGTAATTCTTTTGTGTTCAAACAAGTCAAAGTAGATTTTCTGTAAAACTTGAGCTTGTAAAAACGGTAGTTTATTGGGATTGGTTATTTTTTTTTTCACTTTTTATAATTTCTCCAATTATTGATTGTTTTATATTCATAGCTTAAAAATTGACAGTATTTCATCTATCATATCAACTTTTCAAAACCCTGTCAAGGCTTTTCTGGGCAGATTACTGTAAGGTAATCCGGAGGTGTGGAAAGAAGCCTCAAAGGAAGATTGGCTATGGTCTTTACATTAAGGGTAATATCGTCCCCTACCGCACCATCACCCCTTGTTGCACCCCTTGTAAATACACCACCCTCATACTCAAGAGAGACGCCAACCCCGTCTATCTTCAGCTCCAAAACCCATTCAACCTCTCTTTTCAGGGTTCTCTTCACCCTCTCTATAAACTCAGAAAGCTCATCAAAAGAATAGGTATTATCAAGGCTGAGCATAGGGGTTTTGTGCCTTACCTGGGAGAATCCCTCCTGTGTAAACCCGGCCACCCTCTGGGTAGGTGAATCTGGTGTAATTAGCTCTGGATATTGGGCTTCAAGCCCTTTTAGCTCACTTAGAAGCAGGTCATACTCATAATCTGAGATTTCAGGCTGGGAGGCTTGATAGTATTTGTAATCGTGGTGCCTGATAATCTCTCTTAGCTTCTCTATTCTATCCTTTGCTTGCATTATGATAAAACTTTGCCCACTGCTTTTAATTCCATCCATTTCAAATTTAGCATGTCTGGAGCTTTATTTTCTCACACAAAGCCACAAAGACACAAAGAATAGAAAATAATCTTTGTGTCTTTGTGTGATTGATTTTCTCCTTTTCCCCATCTTCCCCCTTTCTCCTTTCTTACACCTGAATGGATACTTCCTTTAACTCTGTCTCCTTGGATAATTTTTTTTGCCTTCTGGATGCCTGCCACAAGGAGATTAGAGAAAGGAGCAGGAAGAAAAGTAAGATTATTGAAAGGGTTCTGGATATAAACCAGAATAGGAGCATCAGGGCAAAGAGTATAAAGGGAATATGTTTAGCCTTAAGGCTATTTTGTAAACTCCTTGTAGGCACTCTTAAAGCCTGTGTTATTCTGCTTATTCTACTACGGATTCTGTAAAACACCCATAGAATAAGGAAAAGTATAACCCCTTTTATCATCCACATTATCCCATTTCCTGCATAAGTAAACCTCAGATTTACAGGCTCTTCACTGACTATCGTCTTGGCAAAACGGTAGATCTGGCCAGCAGTAGGGATCTGAATCCTGATGGGCAAAGTGCCAGCTATATATGCAGTTTCAGGTTTGCTTTGTATCTCATCTATCCTCTGATTAAAATTTTCCTCTTGTAATATCTGTTTGTCCATCTTTTCTTCTGGAATAGCAATATTTTGGCTGAATTTACCCCATCCTTTACCCTCAATCTTCATTTTTTCCTTCTGAATACAACTAAAGACCTTTTTCATTCCTAAAATAGGCATTATACCTGTGGCCAGCTTCTCCTTCTCTACTGTGCCACCAAAATTAAGGTATGTATATCCAAATGGCAGATAGACTGACCAGAGCACCTGGCTCATAATCACATCAGGCACAGGGAATTCAGTCTTTTTATAACCACCCATCCACTGGAATCTGTCAGCCTTCTGGTAGTAAACAATCTCCACATCAAATGCCACTAAGCCAGCTACACCCTGAGAAGACCTGTTGAGTGGTATGAGTATCTTTCCCTTATCATTTCCTTGAGGCTTTACAGGTTCACCTGCCACAAAACAGCTCCAGAGATGGGAATTCCTGGGAAGTTCTATCTCCAAAAACTGTTTATAGGTATTTCTGACACTATAGACAATCTGATGAAGGAGCTTTCCGTCTTCAGTAAAGAGGGTTATTCCATTGGCAGAGTCAATAACTGTGCTTATCACTGGCAATTCCTTGTGTTTCTGAATATCCAATATCAGAGAGTAGGGATGATGAAGATACTTAAAACCAAAGAGGATAGGCTTTAAGGAAAGGTTAAGTAGGTTGGGAGGAAGCTCAGAGACATCAACCTGATCCAAACCATTCTTTTCAGCCACATTAGCCTCAGCCGCACTCTTTAACTCCACACCCACAAAGCCCTTCTCTCGAATAGCACCCTGCACCTTGAAACCAGAAAAGTCTGCTCTCACACTTGCTTCAGGCAATAATCTTTCGGCAGTGATATTGAGCTGAAAATCACCTCCCCTGGCAGATTCTAAAGGAATCTTGAGGAGTTTTATCTTCTCTTTCTCATACTCCCTCCAATCCCCAACACCCTCTCCCTGAACACCAAGAATATTATATCCATCAGGAACCTGCAGTATCAGTGACGAGATAGCATTCTGCAGGATTGAAAATTGAATCTGGGTATTCACCCTCAAAGCATCCTCTTCAACCGAGAGCAGGTTGATTGTATCTGCATAGATTTTTGCTGGACCCTTGGCTGATTCAGAGACCTTTTTATGCCATTCTACATTAATAGAAGTGGTAGGAGATAGGAGCGAAGAGACACAGGTAAGACCTCCCCTTCTTGAGATGTTGGTCATTTGAGCCTGGGAAATTTCTACCTGGGCATCTTTTAAGGGAATCTCAAGTTTCAAGATAGTGATTGGTGTCTGGGGCACAGGAAAGGAGAAGGAATTCTGGTCCAAAGAGGTTTTTAAGGAGAAGTTAACAACAAGAAGGTGTTCACCTGTTTTGTTAGTAGTTAGACAGTGCATACTGTTCTCAAGTTTTATAAGTGCGGGTCTATTATCAAAGAGAACCTTTTCTAAGGCGATATAATCAGGAAATAAGGGGATTGTAATATATTCTTCTCCTTTTTTCTTGAATATCTTTAGGTCAAAGGTAGCTATAAATGATGTGCCCTCTTTCTTCATTACTCCCTTATAAGTTGCTTTGGTGATAAGGTAAGGTAACGGTGGTTCAGGCATAGAGACCTCAGGGGGTTTCATACTCTCCAGCAATCTTCTAAACTGCTCCCTTGTGAGAACCACCTTGCCATTTTTTATGGTGTAAGTAGTAGTTTCTCCTGTCTGGCTCAGCAATCTCTGAAAATCTTCCCATTCAAGCACAACCTCATCTTTATCTAACTGAAGAAGCCCCCTGAAATCCTTCCAGGGAATGCTCACCCTTCCTGAATCCTGCGTCTTGACACCTTCTTCTGTAGCTAAAGTTGAGTCCCCAATTATCAAGGAGATAAATATTAGACAACCCAATTTAATGATTTTTCTCATTTATAGTCACCGTAACCGTTCAGGCTATGTATCAGAGGTGTAATGAAGGGGGATAAGGAGATAATGGGGATATGGAGATTATTCATTTTTAATTTTTAATTCAAAATTTTATCCCCGTATCTCCATAATCCCCACATCCCCTTTTCTTACACTACCGCAGCGATTACCATCACCTGGAAAACCAGGAGATATGTTCCTTATACCACTCAACTGTCCGCTCCAGACCTTCATCTATTGAAAACTTCGGCTTAAAGGAAAGCCTCTCCCTTGCCTTCTTGCAGGATAGATACTGGTCCTCTATCTCTCCCCTTGACTCAGCCAATATCATTGGCGGCAAATCCTCTTTCTTCATTATCGCTAGGAGCTTCTGGGTGACCTCAAGGACACTCAAAGGGGTTTCTGTGCTGAAGTTGAATGCCTCTCCTCTAATCTCTGGTCTGTTCAGGTTAGAGGCAAGCAAAATAAGTCCATCTGCCACATCCTCAACATAGACATAATCCCTCTTTGGACAGCCATCAGACCTGATAAGCGGTCTTTCACCCAAAAGGAGAGAGACGATTGTTCCAGGTATAAGCCTGCTCAGGTTCATATCCCCTCCGCCATATATATTTCCGCACCTTGTTATTCCAATGGGAAGATTGTAGGTGTGAATATAGCATTGGGATAGCAAGTCAACGCAGGACTTTGAGCAGTCATAGGGATGTCTTCCTCTCAAGGGATGTTCTTCTGTGTATGGCAGGTCTTTACTCTCACCATAAGCCTTGTCAGATGAGGCAACAACGATTCTCTCTATCCTCGGAAGATGCCTTGCCGCCTCAAGGATATTCCAGGTTCCCCTGATATTAGATTCAAAGGTGGAGATAGGAGAGGTATTTGCCACACCAACTATGGTCTGGGCTCCCAAATGGAAGATTGTGTCTATCTCATACTCATTCAAAGCCCTTTCAATGAGATAGGGGTCCAAAAGCTCACCAGAGACTATAGTGAGACCATCATAATCTAAGGCAGAATGAGGCACCTTATCCCTCATAAGTGCCACAACGAAAGCACCTAAATCTCCCAGCCTTTTCTTGACGCAAGAGCCAAGAAGCCCTGTCGCACCTGTAACAAAAACCCTCTTTTTACTCCAAAAATTCATAGTTTTATTATAGAGAATAGCTCTGGTTTTGTCAATCTCCTAATCTTTTTGTGTAACTATTTACCGAGAGTGAAGTGCAACAAAGAATATAAACCACTCAAGACACAGAGGTCACGGAGAAAGAAGAAACACGAAAGCCCGAAAGGGAGAAATCCCGAAAGGGGAAAAAGAGAGTTGAACCACAAAGCACCGAGAAGAGCACAGAGAAAGATAAAAATATTAAAAATTATTCTGAATAATTCTTCGTGTCTTTCGTGGTTAAAAATATTTTTTTCTGGTTTTCGCTCTTTCGGGGTTTCGTGATTATATTTTATTTCTCCAAAGTCTCCGTGTCTCAGCGGTGAATCTCTTCTTCAGATGAGTAAAGTGTTACCTTTTTGTTATTGCCCATAGGAGGAGAGAGCCAAGCAATAGCAAAGATTCTTGCCAGATAGAGTACCATGTTTTGTAGCTTGCAGAATTTACTGAAAAGCATCCGCAGACCAAAGGAATGCCCCTTGCCAAAGCAGAGAGAATTGCAGAAATGTAGATTAAAGATAGGCATATCAGGCAAAGAGAGCAGGCCCTGAGCCATATTCCGAGGATAACAAAGACCCCGAGCAGAAGCTCTAAGTATGGAAGCCAGATAGCAGAGATGTTGACCAGACCAAGGGGCAGGATTTGGTAGCCCACAATTATCTCAGCCAATCTATCTGGTTGGATTATCTTATCTATGCTGGCATAGACGAATATTCCTCCGATTGTGAGCCTCAAAACCCTTTGTATCCAAACCTTGAACATAGAACCTTGAACCTTGAACATAGAACCTCCTATTGTAAGCCTCAAAACCCTTTGTATCCAAACCTTAAACATAGAACCTTGAACATAGAACATAGAACCTCCTATCACCCTTTGTATCCAAACTTTCATTTTGTAGTTGGTAAGTTCATTATATAGGAATTTCCTTTTTTGCCACAGAGGCACAGAGTTCACAGAGATTTATAAAAAGTCTTCAATCTAATTCTTTATTTTTTTCATTTTCTCTCTGTGTTCTCCGTGTCTCTGTGGCTAATTTAAGTCTCTTCCAACCTTCAAACCCTTCTTCTATGATAGTCAAATTGGAAAACCCTGAGGTGAGCAATCTCTTTGCCACCCAGATGTCCAAAACGCACTTTGAATGATAGCAGTATATGAAGAGATGCTCTTTTTTGGCTACCCTCTTTGCAAAGGCTGGATAATGCTCGGAAAATCCATAATATGGCAGATTAAGGGCATCCCTGGCATGTCCTTTTCTGTAATCCTCTTTATTTCGCACATCCACCAGGATACCCTCTCCATTTGATACCTTGCAAAAAGCAGCCGGGGCATCTTTTGTCTCTAAGCCCTTCCATACCCAGACTGGCATTGCTGGCTCTTTTACCTCAGTCAGCCAGACTGGCAGACCCATAGGATGAAACCCATTCACAAGGATTCCCAGAACCAAAGACGCTACCAACAAAGATATTATCCGAAATAAATCCTGTATCATTCTTTTTTTGTCAGTAAATGCTCAGCCTCAAGTTTGGGCAAGTGGTAGTGCATTGAGGTGGCTTTGTCGTAGGCAGATTGGGCAAAGGATTTGGCTTTATTTTGGAGTGCATCGACCGTGTCGATGCATGCAGTGTCATGGACACTGCACTCCATACTAAGATATGCCCTGGCTAAGATTAGTTCTGCATCGGGTTCATAGAGTTTGAAGCCTGTGCGGGCACATAGCTTCAGGACTTGGTTTGCTTCGGAGATAGCATCTGCGTATCTTTCCATATCAAGGTGCAGTCTACCTGATTCAAGCAAGGCCTCAATTTCAAGATATGGCATACCGACCCTTCTTGCAAGCTCAAGTGCTTCTTGGAGATGTGCTTCAGCCTTTTGATGGTTTCCTTTTATCCTTTTGATAGCAGAGAGTGTGCGGTGGCACCTTGAGATGTAAGCTGTCCAATTATTCTTTTGGCAAATCTCAAGATTTTTCTGGGTAAGCTCAAGTGCCTCATCGATTCTCTTGATTGATATGAAGAAATCAGCATACCAAACTCCTATTAAACCGTAAAGCCGATCACCACTGATCCTTCCTTCAAGCTCATCTGCCTCTATGAACTCCTTTTCTGCCTCTTCAGTATTGCCTAAAAGATGGAGTATCCAGGCAAGACGGGTTTTTGAATCCCTGATATATTCATTATACTCTGCCCTCTCTGCCATCGTAAGTGCACTTCTGGTAGTTTCAATCGCTTTTTTTAGCCTACCTGTTCGAAACTGAAGGTCAGCTAAGTTTTGATAACCTGCAGAGGCATTTTTCCAGTCCTTTGCCTCAATGAACATCTTAACTCCTGTCAAAAATGGCTCTTCAGCCTCTTTTGGTCTGCCTGTACAAAGGAGTGCCCTCCCTGCTTCATTGAGAAGAAGGCTTTGGTCACTCTTTTTACTCACAAGTGGCATCTTGGAAATCTCGCCCTTTGGAAAGAATATTTCTACAAGGGATAGGTCAGTCTCCCAAGCACCAAGTTTATATATAATAAAATGCTCCTTCCTTCTATGTATTTTCTCCAAATAAACATTATTAAACACCTCATCATAAAGTCCGGCAAAACAACCGTGATAGACCTGTTCAAACAGAGGCTGCATCTCTTCCAAAGTTTCAGGCTTTTCTGGTGCATATTCGCCAAAATAGTGATAGATACGCTTATGACATAGTTTCTTATCTTTTTCATTAAAGGCGGATTCAAAATAGCTTTTTGTCAATGGGTGTGTGGTATAGGAGCTTTTTGTTTCATCAAAGGATATGAGCCGCCATTCAACAAGCCCATTGAGCAAATCCTTGAAACTAAGCTCATTCATATTGACCAACACATCATTGAATCCTATGTTATGCTGAAAGACACCAGAGAACTCCTTCTCAGTCACCTCTTTGCGAAATAACGAGAATATATTCAAAAAACAAAGCTCTGCCTCAGACATCTTCTCAGAGTATCTTTGTAATAGCCTGTTCATATCCTTGAATCGTTCCTTATCACCAAAGATAAACTCAATATCTGATGCCTGTTTTATATCCCCATTATGGTATCTCTTCAAATATCCAGCTAAGGAGGTCAAGCTCAGGGCATGACCTTTGTATCTGGCAACAATCTCCTTTATATCCTCATCATCTCCTTTTGTCCCTCGCTTCTTGAGCATAGCCAAGGAATCAGGGATACTCAGGTCAATCAACTCCAGTCTTTTGTAACTACTCTCATTCCATTCCTCTAAGTTCTTTAATGGATAGCGGGTAGTAATCAGACAGAAACTTGATATATCAGCATCAGCCAAATAATGGAGCAGTTCTGTCAATTCGTAATGTTCCATCCTTCCAAATTCTTCTCCTGATTCCCCCTTCTGCATCTGCTCAAGTCCATCAAGGATAATCAGGTATGATGACTGCTGAAGATACCCCTTTATTTTATCTACCTTCTCATAGCTACTCTTCATCGTCCCTGGGTCTATTTCTCCCTGGCTTACATATCTTAATAAGGCATTCAGGAAGGCTTCAAGATACGCACTGCGATAAAACCCCCACCAGAAGATACCGTCAATGTGGAGTGCAGTGTCCGTGACACTGCATGCATCAACATGGTTGATGCACTCCAAAAAAGAATCATACCACTTTCTAACTAAGGCAGACTTACCCACACCACCCCAGCCAATCAAGGCACCAATCCGCACCTTTGGGTCTTTATACCACTGCGTGATAGTAGAAAGCATCTCAACCCTACCCACAAAATTCGGCTCAGGTGGGGTCTGATTATGAAGTTCTGGTCTGGTTTGGTTCGGGTTTATTTCGGGTTTTTCGGGTTTATTTCGGGTTAAAGCATATACTGTGCTTCTGCCTGTTTTCCCAACCTTTCAAAAACTCTTTTACTGCATAACCCTGTTAAGTCATAGAGTGCTGTTCTATCAGTAATACTAAACATCTCTCTATATTCTTTATTTGTTATTTTACCTTTTTCTTTTACATATTGTATGGCTTTTTTCTGTCGCTCATTCAATCCAAGTTTATTAAGAGCACTCTCAGTGTAAATATCTCTGGCAATGATTGCCTTGAAGTCCTGGCGTGTTGATACGAACTCCGGCTCGGGAATTCTTCCTACTCTACACTGCTTAACCATTTCAATTGTACCGGAACCTGCTTTTTGGGCATAGTCGGCAAGGTAGACCACATGTGCAATAAGAGAATTGGTCGGATATGATGTGTGATGTTTTTTTAGTTTTTCTACTGTCAGGTGATTTGTAAGCCCACCGGGATTCAATATCTCGACATGATCAATAAAAACCATTACCTGAACGGCTCCGGTATTATTATAATCCCTGTGGATTGCCGCATTTACAATTGCCTCTTGTATTACAAATACCGGTATTTCGTGTTGCCTTTTTACCTGTGCTGTATGCTCTTGTTGAATAACTGGAAACTTTATTGAATCAAGCACAAATGCAACAGCCTTGTCTATCTGTTCAAACAGATTAGCATTATATATCTGGTAAGACGAGAAGGGTTTTTCAAACTGCGTGCCGGCAAGTTGTATGCATTTTATTTCTGCTTGACGTAAATGTCTACTTGGAGCCTTTCCAAAAAGAAGTATAGCCGCTTTTGTCAATTTGTCCCCATTCAGCAGGTTTAAATGTATAAACATGTCTTTTACGGAAGTATCTATATCTATCGGGTATTTTCTCTTATTCCTTGCGACCCCAAGAAACCATCTTACTTTTTCCTCATCAATATCATCAAATGTTACATCTTCGCAGACGGACTCATCAAAAGCATTTTTGCTCACTATGCCTTTGCTTTTTAAAAAATCAATAAGGCTTAGGAAGAGTCCATTTTTCAATTCTGTGATTGTATTAAATCTTTGGTAGCAATGGCCCTTCCTAATTCCTTTAATCAGGGTTTTTAATTTATCTTCTCTATGGGAATCCTCACCTTTAATAAAAAACCATATTTCTTTATCTGCCTTTTTTGCCTCAAGATATTCCTTCTCGACTGGAGATAATCCATCTTCTCCGGTTTTTCCATATTCGTTTCCTAATATGCCAATGTATATATCACTCTCGTTGACTTCCTTCAAATATATCTCTTCTGCCGATTTACTTTTTGCCGGAAGGGCTTCAAAAAGAAAGACCGTAAAATAGTCCTTTAAGAGATAGTTTTCAATAACAAGCTCTTTTACCGCATTCCTTTCTTCTTTCATTTCCTTCTGAACACCACTTACGAAAATTTTATATTTCATCTTTACTCCTTGAATTTATTTGCTAATTCAATCGCCTCAAGCTTGGGTAAGTGGTAGCCCATTAAGTCGGCTTTGTCATAGGCGGATTGGGCAAGGGATTTGGCTTTATTTTGGAGTGCATCGACCGTGTCGATGCATGCAGTGTCATGGACACTGCACTCCACACTAAGATATGCTTTGGCTAAGATGAGCTCTGCATCGGGTTCATAGAGCAGAAAGCCTGTTCGGCTGCATAGCTTAAGCACATAATTTGCATCAGAGATAGCATTTTCGTATCTTTCCATATCAAGGTGTAACCTTCCAGACTCAAGCAAAGCCTCTATTTCAAGAAATGGCATACCAACCCTCTTTGCAATCTCAAGGCTATTTTGGAGATGAATCCTTGCCTCCTTCTTGTTTCCCTTTATCCTTTCAATAGCAGAGAGTATGCGATGGCATCGACAGATGTCATTTGGGTTTTTCAAAACATTTTGGCAAATCTTGAGGTTTGCCAAGGTAAGTTTTAGTGCCTCATCAGTTCTCTTGATTGAGATGAGGAAGTCAGCATACTGAACCCCTCTTAAACTGTAAAGCCTATCACCACTTATCTTTTTCTCAAGCTCATCTGCCTCTCTGAAGCAATTCTCTGCCTCTTTGGTTTTGCCTAAAAGATAGAATATCCAGGCAAGATAGGCTTTTGAATACACAATATACTTATCAAACTTTGCCTCCTCTGTCATCTTAAGTGCTTCTTTAACAGTTTCAAGCGACTCTTTTAGCCTACCTGTTCTAAACTGAAGGTCAGCCAAGTTTTGATAACCCATAGAGGCGTTTTTCCAGTCTTTTGCTTCAATGGTCATCTTGACTCCAGTCAAAAATGGTTCTTCAGCCTCTTTTGGCCTGCCTGTATTAAGAAGTGCCAGCCCTGCTTCATTGAAAAGAAAGCTTTGGGCATCTTTTTTACTCACAAGCGGCATCTTGGAAAGATCACTATTAGGAAAGAACATCTTTACAAGTGATAGGTTAGTCTCCCAGGCACCAAGTTTATGTGTAATAAAACGCTCTTCCATTCTGTATATTTTCTCCCGATAAACATCATTGAATACCTCATCATACATCCCTGCAGAACAGCCATGATAGACCTGCTCAAACAAAGGCTGCATCTCCTCTAAGGTTTCAGGTTGCTCAGGGGCTAAACCTCCTGTGTAATGGTAGAGCCTGCGGTTTATAGCCATCCTTGCTTCCTTAGATAGGCTCTTCTCAAAGTAGCCTCTGATGATAGGGTGGGTGGTGCCTTTATATATCAGCCTCCTTTCCTCAAGATGGTGAATCATCTGTTTGAACTCAAAATCAGGGATAGAAATGAGGGATTCATTAAAGACTCTCCCATCATCTAATCTTATCTCCTTTCTGAAGACCTGGCTTATGGCATCATCATCAATGGGTCTTAGAAAGCAGGAGAATATCTGTAAAAAGACCTGTTGTCCTTGAGTGAGTCTTTCATCATAAGCCTTCAGAATACGCAAGGTCTTATTCTCTTCGTCCTTCATCTCATAGAAGGGTATCTCATTAGCCATTTTTGCCTCCCCATTACAGAAGTCATTCAAAAAACCTGCGACTAAGGTGAGGCTCAAGGCATGACCACCGTATTCATTTACCAGCCTGCCAAGTTCATCATTACCACCCTTGACACCTCGTTTCTTAAAGAGTTCTATCCCATCCTCTTTCTTGAGCTCCTCTATATTTATGGGTTCGTAACCCTTATTTTTGCAATCCTTCAGGTCTGTCATTGGAAAGCGGGTGGTGATGAGACAGAAGCTCTCTCTTATCGCACCTCCTGCCCAACTTTGAAGGAATCCCTGCATTGAGGTATCCTTCATTTTGCCAAACTTGTCTGATTGGTTATCTTCCTGTATCTCCTCAAGCCCATCAAGTATAAAGAGAAATTTACCCTTGTTCAGATACTCCTCAAGTTTAGCAAACCTTGCTGGAGCGTTCCTCAATTCTCGGACCTCAGGGTTTCCCTGACTCAAATAATCTAAGCTTGCCTCAAGGAAGGCATCCTGTGACCTATTCTTGTAGAAGCTCCAGCCAAAGATACCGTCTGGGAAGATATTGTTTTTGGAAAGTTCTTCATACCATTTTCGAGCTATGGTAGTCTTGCCGAATCCACCCCATCCAACAAGAGCCACCACCCTTATCTCCTTTGTCTGGTAGCATTGATTCAACCTGGCAAGTTCCTCTTTTCTACCAACCCAGTTTGGCTCTGGTTCGGTGATATGGATGAGTCTTGGTTCAAGTGGTGTCTGGTTATGCAGATTGGGGATGGGCGTTTCAAGGGGAAAACCTTTAGCACAGAAACTGACCCATTTTTTCTTGTACATTCTAAGTTGTTTGGGTGTGTACATCGTTTTTGGTTGATGTATCAGAGTATGGCAGTTTGGACAGACGACAATAAGGTTCTCTTCTGTATCAGGTCCTCCTTCACTTATAGGCACAATGTGATGAATCTCAATAATATTCTCATGTTGAAGGCAGAGACAGCAGCGGTGCATTGCCTCAACCTTTAATTCATTTCTTATAGCTTGAATCCCAGCACTACCTTGATTTTCCCCCTTTTCTTTCTTTTTGCTCGTGTTAGGCTCTAACCCTTTAATGTCCATTTCCTCTCTTTCTTCCTGTTGAGGTCTTTCAGCCTCATAATAATGCACATCTCCGCCTGCCTGGATAATCTGGATATCCTGGCTACCGGCAATAGTTATATTTTGCTCCTCCATCCTTCATCCTTCCTTTATAGGATTTATGACCTCCAGGAAGTCAAATGGCTTAAAATGAACCTCGTTTGCCGTATAGATACCTTTTATCCCATTGTCTAACATTGTGGCAATTAGAACCAAATCAAAAATGGTTTGTTTTGAAACAGAATATTTCTTGAGCAGGTCTATGGTAGTTTTTAAGGTGGTACTCAATGGAAATATTTTCCTTAAGTTGACTGCTTTTTGGTAAGCCTCAATAACCTCATTTGCCTTGACCGGATTCAATGGCGAAACAACCCTTTTAGGATCAGTAATAACAGCGTAAAATTCATAGAGGGTTTGATGAGCAATACAGGCATTTATCTTTCCTAAAAAAACCTTTCTATCCATTAACTCCTTTGCCTTCTTGTGGTAAGGGCTATTTATATCATAAGAATAAACAAGGATATTAGAATCTATCAGATAAGTAGTCGCCATAGATTGCCTCCCTGGTAATGAGTTCTTCATTTATTATGCCAAGATGTCCAGTAGGGCATTTCTTTAGAACAAATGGCTCCTCTTTTGCCTCATCGGTCTTAGTCTTTTCCTTATATCCTTCCCATGCCTTTGTCTTAAGCCATTGCAGCATAACTTCCTTAGGAAAGAGTATATTCTTGCCTATCTTTACTGCCGGTAGTTTACCTTTCTGAACACTCCGGTAAATGGTAAGTGGTTTTACCCCCAATATTTGTGCCATCTCTTCTACATTAAAGACTATCTTTTCCATTTTTCAAAACCTCCTCTTTATTTTCATTTGAATACTATTATAACACTAAAGAGACTTTATAAAGCACTAATTTTTTCTAAAAGCTGTTTGGCTTCGGCTTTGGGCAAGTGGTAGTGCATCTTTGTGGCTTTGTCGTAGGCAGATTGGGCATAGGACTTGGCTTTATTTTGGAGTGCATCGACCGTGTCGATGCATGCAGTGTCATGGACACTGCACTCCATACTAAGATATGCCCTGGCTAAGATCAGCTCTGCATCGGGTTCGTAGAATTTGAAGCCTGTGCGGGCACATAGCTTCAGGACTTGGTTGGCATCACAGATTGCATCTTCATACTTTTTGGTATCAAGGTGCAGTCTGCCTGATTCAAGCAAAGCCTCGATTTCAAGTGCTGGCATACCAACCTTTCTGGCAAGCTCAAATGCTTCTTGGAGATGTGCTTCAGCCTCCTTATGGTTTCCTCTTATTCTATAATGGTCGGGAAAAACTGTCCCCACTTTTGAGCCAATAAATAAGGTGTAAAGGAAGATATAATTACAGCGGAAAAAGGAGGTTCAGAATGCGAAAGAGTTTTACAGCTGAATTTAAAGGCAAGGTAGCTTTGGAAGCATTTAAAGAGGAGAAGACGATATCTCAAATGAGTTCGGAATATGGAGTACATGCGAATCGGATTGGTAAATGGAAAAAGGAACTGCAGAAGCAGGTAAGTAGTATATTTAGCGGTAAAAAGGATGCTAATCAT
>JAZDOR010000086.1:0-6210 GCA_043798435.1 bacterium | reverse complement strand
TCACGACTAAAGTTCCTTCGTGTTCTTTGTGGTTAAAAATATTTTTTTCTGGTTTTCATTCTTTCGTGTTTTCGTGATTATATTTTATTTCTCCGTGTCTCAGTGTCTCTGTGGTTAGTCTTTACTTCAGATGGCTAAAGTATTACGAAAGAATGAAGAAAAAAAGGAAGAAGATGGAAGAAAGAAAACTGCTTTAACCAATGTTTCTAATAAGGACATCGAGAAGAGGGGGTGGGTGAATTTCTTAACGGGATACAGCAAGAGTTAAGGACAAATCTTTCGCGTATTTTTGCGTATTTCGTAGTTTATGGTCTTCTTTTGCGACCAACCAATGTAGCTGAGTAGTTACCAAAAGGATAATCTTAGCTTAAATCTTATAGCTTACAGCTTCTTAGAGTGCTTTGTAATTTTTTCATTTATTCACACCAAAAATTCCTTGACTCTATATCCTTTTCTAACCTATATTTTCTTATATGAGAGCCTTCCTCTTTTTTATCCTTTTTGCCTCCTCTTTAGTAGCCCAAGAGGGTGAGAATCTTCTGCAAAAGGCAGAGACAAACTTCAAAGATAAGAGATTTGAAGAGGCTATCAGGCTTTATCAAGAATATCTTACCTTCTGGCCTGAGGCAAAGGATGCCCCAAAAGCCCAATTCCAGGAGGCAGAATCCCTTTTTCAGTTGAATAAATTCAAGGAAGCCATCCCATCCTTTAAGAAGACAGCAGACCTGTATCCCACCTCCGATTATGCTCCTTTAGCACTCCTTAGAATAGGGGATTCTTATTACAGAATAGGCGATAACAAGAATGCCATTAAGGCTTATGAAGAGGTTATCAAAAAATTTCCCCAGATGAAGGAGTCAGAAGAGGCTAAGTCTTCTTTGTCTGCCATAAAGAAAGAGGAGGCTAAGGCACCAGAGGTGTTAGCAGTATCCAAAGAGGAGCTTTCTGCTCTATCATTGGCAAAAAAGCTTTATGAGGATGAGAAATGGGATGATGCCTATAAATCCTTCGCCAAGTTTATAGAGGACTATCCCAAGAGCAGCTACCTTGCTTATGCCAGGCTCAAGGCTGGCGAATCCTTATATCAGCAAAAGAAATTTGAACCAGCAATAACCTTTTATAAAGATGTTATCTTAAACCACCCTGAGACAAAGTATGCACCTTACGCTAACTATACCCTGGCCTGGTCATATTATCAGATAAACAACCCGAATGAGGCATATAAGCAGGTGTCTAATTTTTTAGAAAAATACCCTGACTCTTCTTACCAGCCATCAGCTATAAAGTTAAAGGATAAGATTGCCTCCCAGGTACGAGAGTCTGAGGCAAACTCCTTACTCCTGTCTGCAAAAGAGGCTTTTCAAAATAAGGAGTATGACAAAGCAGCAGGTCTGCTCTCTCAAATAAAGGAGAAGTATTCTGATATAAAACTCCCTGAGGTAGATAGCCTTCTTTCAGAGGCGAATAAGATACGGGCAGAGGGCTCATATTCAGAGATAAAAAACCTTTATGATGAGGCAATAGGTTATCTTAAACAAGGGGAATGGGATAAAGCTATAGAAGGGTTTAGAAAGGTAATTGCAAACTTTCCAGAGACAGATTGGACAGAGTTATCTAAGAAGGCTATTGCTCAAGCTCAAGAGAAGAAACAAGAACAAGATGCAGAGGCTCTTTATAAAGAGGCAGAGGTCTTATCTCAAAAGGGAGAGGCAGGTTCAGCCAGGGCAGCATTCCAGAAGATACTAAAGGATTTTCCGACAACAAAATACGCTAAGCTGTCCGAAGAGAAGCTGGCACTTATTGCAGATACTGAAGGAGAGAAGGCCTCAGAGGAAAATTATAAAGAAGGCTTGAGGCTGATGGAAAAGGAGAGATTCTCTGAGGCGATTGAAAGGCTCGCCAAGATTCCTCCAAACTCACAGTATGCAGAGCCAGCAAAAGGAAAGATGGCTGAGGCAAAGGCAAAGTTGACTGAGAATGATGTAAAGAGAAGGTTTGAGATTGCGATGAACTACTATGAGCTTGGCGACTATAAAGAAGCAATCAATCGTCTTCAGCGAATCATTGATGGATACCCTGAGGGTGCCTACACCAAAAAGGCAAGGGCTATTCTCAATAATATCTCGGCTCAATCAGAGGAAAAGAGTGCTGAGGATCTCTTCAAACAGGCACAGAGTTATTTAGAGCAAAAGGATTATGACCAGGCTTTTGAGGCGTTTAAGAAGGTGGTTGAACTGTATCCCCAGACAAGGTATGCTAAGACGGCTGTAGTTATAATGGGTGAGATCAATCAAAGGCTTGCCAATGAAAAGGCAAAGAAGATTTATGATGATGCCAGGAGCCTGTCTTTCCGAAAAGACTACCCCTCTTGCCTTAAAAAATATGATGAGCTTCTCGCGGCCTACCCTCTATCCTACTGGGCGACTTATGCTGTTTATGGCAAAGGGGAAGCCTACTATGAAAAAGGTGACTATCAATCTGCGGCATTAGAATGGGAAGGGTTTGTTACCCGCTATCCAGACTCTGACCTTGCCAGCCACAGCCTCTATCATTTGGCAGACTCTTTCATAAAGCTAAATAGGGAACAAGAGGCGATAGAAACCTATAAAAAGCTTCTTCTTTCGTATCCTGAAAGTGTATATGCTCGAGGAGAGATAAGGACCATCATTGAGGGAAAGATAAAGGGTTTAGAAAGGTGAAGTAGAGAAGGCACGGCGGATAGGTATGTGTTTGGGGGTTAGCAACCATTCAGGCGGCCAAAGAATGCGGGTAACTATTTACTCAAGTGAAGTAGAAGATAATTATTTACCGCAGAGTACGCTGAGAACGCAGAGAATTTACAAAATTTTTAAGTTTTTATTTCTCTGTGCCCTCTGCGATCTCTGCGGTTAATCTCTTCTTCGGATGGCTAAAGTGTTACGAATGCGGCAAGTGGGGATATGATTATGTTATGAGATGGAGGTAATAGATAATGAAAGCAATAATTGAGAACGGCAGGATAACCCTTCCAAGTGAGGTATTTGAAAAGGGGTATCTGCCAAAGAATGGTGAGATTGAGGTGGAGAGGATAAAAAGAGGGTTGAGGATAGAATCTCGCCAGAGCCGTGATAATGTTTGGCTGAATGACCCTCTTTTTACAGTGAAGGCTGAAGATTTAGGAGATACAGAGCTATCAACAAAGGTTGATGAAATCCTGTACGAAGGTAAGTAAAAAATGATATTCATTGACACCAGTGCCTTCATATCTCGATTCCATCTAAAGGATAGGTATCATAATGAAGCAACAAAATTCTTTGAGAGGATAAAGCAGGACAAAACAAAAATTTTTACATCTGACTATATAATTGATGAGACTATTACCACAATCTTTGCAAGGACAAAATCTTTTGAAATCTCAAAGATGTTTGGAGAGGCAATAATTAGCTCAAAGGCAGTAGAGATGATATGGGTATCTGAAGATGACTTTGAAGAAGGCTGGAATATTTTTAAGAAAGAGGGTTCAATGGGCTTAAGTTTTACTGACTCTGTTTCATCAGCAATAATGAGAAGGCTGAATATCAACAAAATCTTCACTTTTGATAGTCATTTTAGACTGATGGGATTTGAAATGGTTCCTTAGTCTGTCTTTCTTTGCAAACTTGGCGCCTTTGCGAGAAATATTTAAGGAGGCAAAATGAAAAAGATTTTATTTCTGTTACTCTTTTGGAATATGGCTTTTGCGGAGAGGATGGCATTCTTGCCTTATGAGGATAAGACTATTGATGGAAAGGGTAAGGAGAGGCTATCAATACTTATCTCAAGTATCCTTCCTCAGCAAGGGTTTTCTTTGGCAGAAGGTCAGGATAGGGCAGAAAAGGTTCTTCCTTTGGCTACCCAGAAGGAGATAGGCAATTTTACCCCGGAGATAGCCCAGACCTTAGGTGAGCTTTTCTCTGCTGATATTCTGGTAAAGGGTAAGATTTCGGAGCCTAAAAAAGGCACGCTCATAATTACCTGCTCTTTTCTTAATGCAAGGAGAGAGCTTGATCCAACCCTTGCGGACAAAATTCTCAGCCTCTTCTGGTCTGAGCTTGGCAGGTCTTATAAGATAGAGAAGGTCATCTCAAATGATGAACTTGTAATCTCTGGAGAGTTTAAGATTGGGGATAAGTTAGAGATAATCAAGGCAGGTAAAAGGATTGGAACTTGTGAGGTAACAAAGGTAAAAGAGGGTCAATCGGAGCTTCTTTATTCCTCTACAGAAAGGGTTTCTACTTTTGACTCTGTAAGGAAGTCTGCTATCTTATCTGGAGATGGAAAAATAGCCTGTCTTATCACCAGCAGCCCAGAAGCAAACATCTCTTTAGACAGGGGTTTTATTGGCAAGACCCCTAATTTAATCAAGAAGGTGGCAAAAGCGAGCTTGCTCTCTCTTTCTGCCGAAGGTCATTCTCCTTTTCAAATGGAGATTGCCCCACAAGATGTAGAAGCAAATTCCTTTCTTGATATTCTCTTGGTCTTCGCATCCCTGACTAAACAAGAGGAGAAAAAAGGCTCTCTCCTTGTGGTTACAAGCCCTTCCAGCGCCAAGGTCTATCTTGATGGAGAGCTTGTTGGTCTTACGCCTTTTTCTGTTTCTAATATTCCAGGAAGAGTGTATGAGGTGCGGATAGAAAAGGATGGATTTCTCACCCTCTCTGAAAAGGTTTTAATTGAAGGTGATGTCCAGTTAAGAAGGGATTTGACATCAGCGCTTCTTCCAAAACTCCCTTCCCTTCCTATAAAGGAAAAAGAGGTTCATCCTGAGGTTATCTTGATTCCCACAGCTTATGCACTAAAACAAGGGGAGGCGATAATAAGCCTGAATTATCCAAACCTCTTTATTCTGCGGGCAGGCCTTCCCACAGGAGACCTGAAGACAGAGGTGAGAATTGAAGGATTGGGTGCAGGCTTAAAATATGGGTTGAATGAATGGGTTGGAGCTGACCTCTTTTATTCTAAATATAATATGGCAGAGAAGGAGAAAGAGGTAAGAAAGCAGGCATTACTTGCCATTTCTCTGCCGATAGAAGAGAAAGCCACACTCCATTTTGGTGGAGGCTATCTCTGGGCCGAGGAGAATAAAGAGAGGTGGTTTTTGGGAGTAGAAATACCCATAAAAGAGAATATAGCCCTTTTAGCTGAATGTGATAATATAGAAAAGTATGGGGTGGGTTGCAGGCTTACCTTCGGTAGAATAGGTATTTTACTTGGTATCGGAAAAGATAGGTTTGATGGAAGTATCTTTTTGAAAAGAAACCCCCTGAAAAACAAATGAAGGTAGTCATTGTAATGCCAGCTCGGAATGTAGAGAGGACTCTTGAGAGGACATATAACGACATTCCAGGGGAGATAGCAGATGAAATTATCCTTGTTGACAACAATAGCAGGGATAGAACAGTAGAGGTGGCAAAAAACTTGGGGATAAGAGTCTTCTGTCATCCAACAGATAGAGGTTATGGAGGCTCTCAGAAATCTCTTTACACAGAGGCATTAAAAGCAGGGGCAGATATTGTGGTTATGCTCCACCCTGATTATCAGTATGATGCCTCCTTATTGCCTGAGATGATAAAACTTATTACTCTTGGTCAGGCAGATTGTGTGATAGGCTCAAGAATCAGGACAAGAGAAGAGACGCTGGCTGGTGGCATGCCCCTCTATAAATATATAGCCAACCGAACACTTACCCTGATGGAAAACATTGGCACAGGCTCTAATCTCTCTGAGTTTCACACAGGCTTTCGGGCATACTCAAGGAAGCTTCTTGAGACTATCCCCTGGCAATTAAACTCAAATAACTATGTCTTTGACTCACAGATGCTTTTGCAGATAATAGCCTTTGGTTTTAAGATACTTGAGGTTCAGGTTCCAACAAGGTATTTCAAGGAGGCTTCCTCTCCGAATATAATAGAGAGCACAATCTATGGCAGTTCTACCCTCTGGGCTTTATTCAGGTTTATCCTGCATAGAGCAGGGATTAAGCAGGCTTTGTTCACGCCTGTCTTTGTGGAGAAATGAAGAATAGTGATGAGTTTAGAGTTATGAGTTTAGAGTTATGAGTTTAGAGTTATGAGTTTAGAGTTATGAGTTTAGAGTTATGAGTTTAGAGTTATGAGTTTAGAGTTATGAGTTTAGAGTTATGAGTTTAGAGTTATGAGTGTATAAGGAATGAAGAAGATACCTATAAAGACA
>JAZDOR010000085.1:0-5568 GCA_043798435.1 bacterium | reverse complement strand
TGATTTCCTGTGTGGTCAACATAAAATACTACGCCACCCTGGTAGAGTTCGCCTACATAATGACCACTTGGACCACCTGCAGTCAAGGCATAGGTAGCTGTGCTTGACCAGGTAGCTGTGCCAACAGTAAGCTCTGCTGGTAGCTTATTGGTGAGCTTGCCTGAGTTATAGGCATAAGTAGCTGTGCTAGCATAAGTAGCTGTGCTTGCCCAAGTGGCAGTATCTCCAATTGTTCCAACTGCCCCCTGCGTTCCCTGAATTCCTTGTGGACCAGTAGTTCCTGTTGCACCAGTATCTCCTGTTGGACCTGTTGCTCCGGTAGTTCCTGTTGCACCAGTATCTCCTGTTGGACCTGTTGCTCCGGTAGTTCCTGTTGCACCTGCTGGACCTGTTGCTCCAGTAGTCCCCTGTATCCCTTGCAAGCCTTGTGTTCCTGTGCCTGCTGTCAAGGCATAGGTAGCTGTGCCTGCTTGATCTGCCCTGAAGCTGTAAGCACCAGAGACTAATTGCTGTCTTGGAGTCATTTCAGGGTCTGGTTCAACCCTTGTTCCAAGCCAATAGTCTCTATCAAAAGGTAGGTTTATGGAAGTAACGCTGCCCAACATCAAATTTAAGATGCCGTCCTTGATGTCGATAGACTGGGTCTCTGTCCATGTTGCAGTTCCACCTGTAGCAGACTCATAGATACTCATCTGGATGTTATAATTCCTATTCGGCACAGGGACACCACTTGCATTTGTAAGCCTGTCCTGATAGTTCATCAGATGAGGCACACTACCTTCAGCATAGACACCAAGCCCCAAAACCATTCCCAAAACCAATCCCACAAACACCATCCTTTTCATTCTAAGCACCTCCTAAATTTATATTTTTTGCTCTGGCAAAAAATATTTAGACAAAAAAAGAGCAAGCCATTATTTGACCTGCTCTGCTATATTTATAATAAAGATTCCTTAAAATACTTAGAGTTCTTACCCCCCCCTTCTTTCCGCAACTTTGGTAGAGATTAAACGAGTGGAATTAAAATTTATTTTCATTTTGTGAATTTTATAATGGCTCATTTCTGTTTGTCAAGATAATTATTGCAGAGCAAGAATTATAAAAATCTTGGCTTCGCCAAGATTACTTATGAGGTATAATTTCCTATGTTATCAAACAAAATCTTTCATGCTGCCAATCTTTGCTGGACATCTTTTCGTATCTCAACTACTTTATGCTCAAGTGTAATAATCCTTGTCTCTAATTTCTTGTGTTCATCTCTTCTAACAATTACCTCATATAACTTATCTATCCGTTTATTCGTCTCATCTATCCGCAGAGTATTTTTAGCTATTTCATCTTTCAATTCTACTCTAAAATCATCTATCCGTCTGCTCTGATCAACAAGATGGATATTTATGTCATCAATCCGCTTATTCGTAAGTTGCAGAATTGTCTTAATCTCTGCATTCTCTCCTTTGATTATCTCCAGTTCAGGAATTATAAGCTCTTGAATAATTTTCTTTACCTTATCTACTATCTCCATCTTCCCTCCACTATAAAATTTATTATACTTTATATCCTCTTTACCCATTTTTTGTCAATGATTTATTATTTCATTTTTATAATTTTATAATGGCTCATTCTTGTTTGATAAGGATTTTTCGTAACACTTTGCAATCCCCGAGTTTCAATTAGGAAAGATTGCCACAAAGGTCGCAGAGAAGAATAAAAAGAGATCTTAATCTTTGCGGACTCTGCATAACCTCTGTGTACCCTACAGTTAAAAACTTCCCTATGTTTGCCCCATCAATAACTGAGGCATTACTCTTGCAGAAATATAAAGGTTGCTAAAAGCACTTAGATTAAAGATAATTTACCTCGTGAAAAGTCCATTTTTGATACTTCTTCTCATCTCCTCCTTTTGCTGGCCACAAGATTTTGGAAAGAATAAGGTCCGATACAAAGGGTTTACCTGGAATGTTGCTGAGACAGAGCACTTTGATATCTACTTTTCGAAAGGGTCAGAGGAATTGGCAAGCAAAGCCTCTCTTTGGGCGGAGGAGGCGTATACCCAGATATCTTCACACCTGAAAATGAATGTGTCAAGGAAGATTCCCTTTGTCCTTTTTTCCTCACACTATGACTTTGAACAGACAAATATCATTTTAGATCTGATTGATGAGGGTGTGGGAGGGTTTGCTGAGGTCTTTAAGTTCAGGATTGCGATTCCCTTTTCGGGATCTCTCTCAGAGCTACATCACACCATCACCCATGAGGTTACCCATATCTTCTCCTACCAACTCCTGTATCCAGACCTTTTTGAGTCAATCCTTACAAACCAGTTTATAGCCCAACCTCCGCTCTGGTTTATTGAGGGTTTAGCAGAATATGAAGCAGGTCCAATAACAGAAGAGGGAGAAATGGTCTTGCGGGATGCTGTGCTTGAGGGCGGGTTCATTCCATTAGATCAGCTCTCTGACTTTTCTATGCTTGATAATGTTTACCTTGCCTATCAGGAGAGCCGCTCCTTGATTGACTATATTGCTGAAATGTATGGAGAGGATAAATTGGTTGTTATGCACAGGAAGTTTGCTGGAAGGATAAGCCTTGATAGGCTGGTGGAGTCTTCTTTGGGGATAAGCCTTTCTGAACTTGAAGAGGGCTGGATACGGCAGTTGAAGAAGAGATACTGGCCACTTGTCCAGGAAAAAAGCTCTGGAAAGGATATAGGCAAGAAGATAGGGGATTCTTACTCTTTTCCGTCATTTTCTCCTGGTGGAGATATGATTAGCGTGAACTCAGAAGACGCAGAGATTCTTTTGATAAAACAAGGGACAGGCGAGGTAATAAAAAGGGTGGCAAAAACTGCCAAGAATTCACCCCTATCCTGGTCACCTGATGGGAAAAATATAGGTTTTTTGGTAAGGAAGGAGAAGAGCGATGTGCTATGTATCTATTCTGTACTTGCTGACAAGATTGCGAAGGAGATTCCTATCAAGTTAGATGAGGCAGAACAGATAAGTTTTGCTGATAATGAAAGGTTAGTGGTTTCAGGGTTTAAGGACGGAAGAAGCGGGCTGTATCTTTTGGATGTAGTTTCAAGCCAGCTTCTCCCTTTGACAAGTGGCTGCGACAAATTCCCTTCTTGCTATAAAGATAAGTGTTTGTTTGTTCGTGAGGAGAATGGCTCATCCTCTATCTGGATATTAGACCTGGCGACCCGTGAAAGCCAGGCACTCTTTTCTTTGGCAAAAGTCCATACATATCCTGCATGGGTGGATGAGACCAGATTCCTCTTCATCTCCAATGAGGACGGAGGTTTCAACCTATACCTTTGTGATATTGAGAAGAAAAGCTATGCTAAGATAACTGACCTTGTCGGAGGGGTTCGATACGGAGCAGCCAATCCATCTAAAGATAAAATTGCCTTCTCTGCCTATCATCAAAGTGGATACCAGCTTTATATTATGGAGCTAAAAGATGAACTTACATACAAAGACCTTCCTGATTTTACACCCATCTTAAAAGAGGAGGTCTGCCTGCCAAACTTAAAGAAGAAAGCCTATTCTACGAACCTTTCCTTTGACTATCGAAGGGGTGATTTTCTCTATGACAGCCGAGAGGGTTTGACAGGAAGAATGAATATTGCCGCCTCAGATGTTCTTGGAAACCATAGGCTCATCCTCTATACGGATTATGCCTCAGGTATTTCTAATCTTTCAAACCTTGCCTTTTCTTATCACTACTTAGAGAAGCGTCCGTCTATGGGCGTGGGGATATTCAGCGAAAAAAGAAGGTATTTTGGCACAAGCACAGAGTTTGTTGATACAGAGTCTGGCATAGAGGGTTATATTGATTACCCCCTCTCAAGGTCTCGGAGAGTAGAGTTTTCTGCACTTATCGAGGAATGGGATAGGGATTACCTCGAGCCGAAAGATGTAGGGGATAGAAGCGTAAAGGTCAATCTCATATCAGTGGGTCTTGTTCAGGATACAGCCAATTGGTCCTGGGTTGGGCCTATATCTGGCTCTCGGGCAAAATTGGTCTATGATGTAGCTGTCAACCCGACCTCTGGTTCAAATACCTTAGAGTTCAACACAGCCAAGGCTGATATTCGTAAGTACTTCAGGCTAAGCAAAAAGTCTGTTCTGGCTTCACGGCTCTTTTATAAAGAGAGCTTTGGAAGGGATGCCCAGGAATTCCCCCTTGGCGGAATAAGCCTTCTTCCTATAAATTGGGAATCCCTTCTGCGGGGCTATGAGATAGACAAGTTTTGGGGAGAGGGGCAAGCCTGCGCCAACCTTGAGCTTAGAATCCCGTTTATTGAAAGAATAGACTTTGCCTTAGGTTTTTCTCTAAAGAGCCTCAGAATGCTCATTTTCTATGATATCGGCACATATTGGAAAAAAGAAGAGAAGCCACAAGAAACCCTATCTTCTACTGGGTTTGGTTTTAGAATGTTGGCTGGGTTCTTGCCCATCAGAATAGATGTAGCCTATCCAAGAAAGGGTGAACGGATGACCCATTTCAGCCTTGGGTATGATTTTTAATCGCTGCGGTAGTGCAAGAAAAGGGGATAGGGGGATTGTGGAGATAAGGGGATAAAATTTTGAATTAAAAATTATAAATGAATAATCTCCATATCTTCTTTATCTCCATATCCCCCTTCTTACACTTCTGATACATAGTCTGAACGGTTACTTCTAAACAAATATGATTAGCAAAAGAGACAGAAAGAGAATAAGGAAGATTGGGTTTTTTCTTTTCGTCTGTGGCCTGGTCTTTTTCGGAGGGAGGCAATTTATCTTCTCTGATATATTTCGGATAAAAAAGGTAGAGGTAGAAACGGATGGAAACCTTGAGAAGAAAGAGATAATCTCTCTCTTTAATAACTATTGCAAAGAGAATTACTTAGGTCTCAGACCAAACCTCTTTAAGTTAGAAAGAAATAGCCTGCGAAGGTTTCTCCTTTCTGATGTGAGGCTCCTTTGTGTGAAGATACAGAAGAGACCGATAGATACGCTGATAATCTTTGTAACGGAAAGAAAGTCTTTTGCCCAGATAGGAGAAGGGCTTTGTGTAGATAAAGATGGCATGGTCTTTCCAACCAAAGAAACACACACTACCTATCTTCATACCGCTTCTGAAAAGAAACCTGGCGATAAGATAGATGTGCAAGGGTTATATCTTATTACAGAAAGGATACAGGCCTTTCTGCCCAAAAATCAGATAAGGGAGATGAAAAAGGAGAAAGACAGGTGCTTTTTTTTGATAGAAGACACCTGGTTTTCGGTTTTACTAAAAGAGAAAGAGCTTAATAAAAAACTGGCTCAACTTTCTGTCCTTCTGCCTACGCTTAAAGAAAAAGGTTTCATAGACCTGTGCTATGACGACCCAATCCTCTCTCCTAATCCTAATTTTTGAAGAAGCAATAAGATTCGTAACACTTTAGCCATCTGAAGTAAAGACTAACCACAGAGACACTGAGACACGGAGAAATAAAATATAATCACGAAAACACGAAAGAATGAAAACCAGAAAAAAATATTTTTAACCACAAAGAACACGAAGGAACTTTAGTCGTGA
>JAZDOR010000081.1:0-6080 GCA_043798435.1 bacterium | reverse complement strand
GCGAAGTATTTGATCTTATCTTCAGAAATAGGTTGCATACATATTATATATCGGCATATTATGTATAAACCTTAAGTATTTTTTCAAAAGTTCAAAAAGTTTAGCTAATCCCTATTGTAGGGTGCGAAATATGGGAAATTGGTTTACGAGACTATGGAGGTTTGAGGAAGATGAGCTTAGGATTAGAAACAAGACTTAAAAGAAAAAGCGATGATATGGTTCTTTTAGAGATTAAAAAGGAGGATTTTGAATCATTCTCCAGTGCAGTTGGTTTGTTTAGGAAGGAGTTTCTTGATATTTTAGATGCTTCAGATAGGGATTCTAAAGAAGGTAGGGTTAAGGAAAGGTTTTCTTTATTGGAGATAGTATAAAAAAGGGATAGCAATATTCTTTAGACACCGATTTACACTGATGGACACTGATTATAAATACAGTAATATTACTGAAAAAGATAATAGGAGCGGCTTATAAGGTCTATAATACCCTGGGTACTGGTTTCTTAGAAAAAGTATATGAGAATGCTTTAATTGTAGAGTTAAAGAAACAAGAGTTAGAGATTAGACAGCAAGAACCAATAAAGGTTTTTTATGAAAAGGAAGTTGTTGGAGATTATATAGCAGACATAGTGGTTGATGGGAAAGTGATTGTGGAAATAAAGGCAGTAGGAGACCTAAACGAAATTCATGAGGTGCAATTGGTTAATTATTTGAAAGCGACAAGGATAGAAATAGGTCTTTTGATAAACTTTGGTAAGAAAATAGAGATTAAAAGGAAGATATTTGACCAATTTTTTTTAGACACAGATGAATACTGAAGGAATATTTAGACACTGATTTGCACAGATAGACTTTAGATAATTTTTTAATTTTATCAGTGAATATCTGTGTTAATCAGTGTCTAAAAAAAAGATATAAAGAGGAGGAATAAAATGAAAAAGGTAATAAAAAGGTTAATTGGTTTTGGGCTGATGGGCATGGTTTTTATACCAGGACAAGGGTCAGGGTCAATATTTCCTATTGGTTCGCTTTCTGTCAATGCTATTAGTAATATGGCAACAGTGACCTGTGGTAGTTTTTCTACAGTGACCAACCAAGTCTCTAATACACTTTCACTCCTTATTCAGCCATCATCTGGCCCTGTAGGAAGCGTGGTGACGGTTCAGGGTGCAGGGTTTGGCTCAGAGACAAAGGTCACCCTTGACTTTGGCAACACTCCTGCTATTACCACAACCACATCAAGTGAGGATGGAACCTTCAGTGTCACTTTTATCATAGACATCCAGCTCTATGGGACAACCATCATTACGGCCACATCAGGCACTGGCTACTCTACAGGCATATTCTTTATCTTGCCACAGATTTTAGTTTCACCAATTTCAGGACCAGTAGGCACAGTTGTTACTGTTCAGGGGTCAGGGTTCGGGGATCAGGGGTCAGTGAGGATAGACTTTGGTACAAATCAAACAATAACAACCGCAGAAACCGCAGAGAACGGCACATTCTCAGCCACCTTTACAGTTGATAACCAAGGTTTAGGTATAAAGGTAATCACAGCTTACAGCGATCAGCTATCAGCTTGCTTTGCCACGACCACTATCACTGTAACCACAGGCGACCCAGCTACCATAACCCTGACAGCACCAGTCTCAGTCAGTGCTGATATTAGCACAACCACAGTTTCTGCTTATGTTACAGACCAGAACAACAACCCGGCTACCACCACTGTCTACTTCAGCCTGAACGACACCTTTAAGGGAACAGCTACCACCCAAAATGGCACAGCTACAGTCACTATACTTAATCTTATCACACCAGGCATACAGACCATCAAAGCCACTGTAACCACAACATTATTTGCCACGACCACTATCACTGTAACCACAGGCGACCCAGCTACCATTACCCTGACTGCACCAACCTCAGTCTCGGCTGATATTGGCACAACCACAGCCTCTGCTTATATTACTGACCAGAACAACAACACTGTTACCACCACTGTCTATTGGACAACAACAGGTGGCACAATAATCGCAACCTCAACCACAACAAATGGCACAGCCACAGCAGTCTTTGTCTGCACCACACCAGCAACATACACTATCACTGCCACAGTTACAGAGACACTCTCTGCCACCAGAACTATCACTGTAACCCCAGGCAACCCAGCTACCATCACCCTGACTGCACTATCCTCAGTCTCTGCTGATATTGGCACAGCTACAGCTTCTGCATACATTGTTGACCAGAACAACAACACTGTTACCACCACTGTCTACTTCAGCCTGAGCAACACCTTTAAGGGAACAGCTACCACCCAAAATGGCACAGCTACATTCACTATATCTGATCTTGTCACACCAGGCATACAGACCATCAAAGCCACTGTAACCACAACATTATTTGCCACAACTACTATCACTGTAATTGGAAAAGGTAGTTTCACCATCACCAAATCTGCACCGGTTACAGGTATTGTGGGCAGCACAATTACCTATACAATCATAGCTACGAATACTGGAAAGATTAACATAGACAATGTGATGATTACTGATACATTGCCAGGAAGCGTGACTGCTGGGACTACTACTTGGTCTATCGGTTTATTAACCTCTATGGCAACATACACAATCAGCTTTGTGGCGACTATCTGCGATACAGTAGAAAATGACCTAAATCTAGTGAATACCGCTGTAATTACAGGAACGGATACTTGCGGTCATGCTATTTTTGCTACTGCCACAGCATCTACACAGGCTAAGAGAATGGCTAAAATATCAGGCAGGGTCTGGGATCTGCTGACAAAGGATGGGATTGGCTCTGCGACAGTGACTATGGGAGGAAAGATAGCTACAACAACTGCAAATGGAAGCTACACCATTACTAACATTACCCCTGGAGATTATACCCTTGTTGTTGGAAGCCCGGAATACTACCCAGCTACAAGAATTGTAAATATAACCTCTGACTCAACTCAAGATGTTGGTCTATGCCCGCTTTCC
Organism: bacterium; assembly: GCA_043798435.1. Lineage (GTDB taxonomy): Bacteria > UBA9089 > UBA9088 > UBA9088 > JAGUXG01 > JAGUXG01. The sequence goes on along the minus strand of JAZDOR010000081.1, from coordinate 3,082 downwards.
AGAAACATCGCTGCCAATACATGGAGAATGGGTTCGCCTCCAGCAAATCCTTTAGATGCAACTACAGTCTCCGGGAATACCATTAGTATCGGTAAAGACCTTGGCACGATTGATCAATTAGGAGGATTAGAGATGCGAACATACAGATGGAATCAAGATGCTTCAGATGACCCGCTCTATTCTAAATATATAAGACCACCCGTGATAAAAACAGGCGAATCTTACTGGTTCAAGTCTTATGGAAACTCTGTCAACCTGAAGGTAGATGGCATAGCTAACTCAAGCACCCAGACTATACCCCTGTCCTCTGGTTGGAACCAGATAGGAAATCCATTCAACTTTATGGTGGAGAAGGAGAATATTAAAATAGGCACACAATCTCTATCATCTGACCTCTGGGGCTGGACAGATACAGAGTATAAGTCCTCAGATGCCATTCTTCCCTGGAAAGGCTATTTTGTCTATGCAGATATGCCTTGCAACTTGACCATTTCACCTACACCTTATGACGGCACAGGCGTAAATGTTCTTTCTATCCTTGATGCATCACCCGTCGAATGGTCTATCAAGCTCTCTGCTCGCTCAGGTATTTATTCTGATACAGAGAACCTCATTGGTGTAGGAAAATATGGCAAGGGTACTTTGGACCGTGAACCACCAATACCCTGGGGAAGTTATGTCAGGCTTTCTATCGGAGGGTTTGCCAGAGATATCAGAGAGAGAATGGAAGACTCTAATGTTTGGAACATCTCCCTCCTCTCTAATGAGACCGGTGAGCCTGTTACTTTGTCGTGGTCTGATGTTTCTGCTATTCCAAAGGAATACGGTGTCTGGCTGATAGATGGGGATAAGGTGATAGATATGAGGAAGAATTCAGAATTCAGAATTCAGAATTCAGAATTAAAGATAAAGGTGGCAAAGGGTGGGATTATCAATGAGAAGCTGGAGATAACGGAGGTAATCAGCTATCCTAATCCAACCTCAGGAGAGGTTACCTTTAGAAGCACTTTACGGACAGGAGGGGCAGACCTCAAGGTAAAGCTCTATAACATCGTTGGCCAGGTTGTTGCAGAGACAGGGCTTTTAGAAACAAAAAAGGCTATTGATGAGAAGGCTCAGGTCTGTATCTATAGCTCTAAATTCTCCTGCCTGAATACAGGGAACCAAAAGCTGGCAAACGGCTTATACTTCTTCCAGATAGAAGCGTCTCAGAACGGAAAGACTGTGAGCAAGGTAGGCAGAATGGTTATTAAAAAATAAATAGCGGATAATCTCGGATCTGACCCTGTAACTTTGTGGCTTTGTGCGATAAAAATGTCAGGTGGACAAAGATTGTCATGCATAAAAAATGCTTGCTGTCCAATAAAGAAAGGTTTATAATTCTGCTTTCAAGGAGATGAAGAATGATGTTTATCAGAGAGAGAGAGAGAGAGTAATCGTGAATCGTTAATTGCGAATCGTGAATTGAAAGAAGAGAAAGCGTCTTTGTCGCATAATCTGTGCGATGGAGGTGCTTTTTTTGTGTTTAAGTAAGGAGGTAAGAAAATGAAGAGGTTTTTAGGAATTGTGGGGATTTTGGGGATGATGGGTATTGGGTCTTTGGCTTATGGTGCAGGGGCAGGTTATGGTGCAGGTTCGGTTACGGTGTATAACCCTGGTGGAAGCATTCAGGGAAGCTACACTACCATTCAGGCAGGGATAGTTGCCTGTCCAACAGGAGGCACAGTCTCAGTTTCTGCTGGCAATCTATACAGAGGCGGTCTATGTCAATAAGAGAATTGCCCTGGTTGGGGTAGAAACACCTACGATTATTGCAGGTGGGTTTGGTAATACAGTAACCTTTGAGGGCAATACTACAAACAATGCTTCAATCTCTGGATTTATGATAACTGGGGCAATAGAGAGGAGAAAAAAGGAGGATTCTTAAAATGGAAGGAGTTGCTTTACAAGTTTCAATTCCTAAGAAGGAATTTACGATTTTGAATCAAATAGCTGAAAATAAAAAAAAACCTATACCAGAAGTTACATCAGCAATCATTTTAGATTGGTTGCATCATAATCAAGAACTTAACCAGGCAAAAAGTTTCTTGCTCAAATTAAGGAAAGGGCTTTTTGAAGGACCAGATGATTTAGCAGAAAATCATGATAAATACCTTTACAAAGTTAACCCATAATGAAAAGGATTCTTGTAGATACATGGGCATGGTGTGCTTTAGCAAACAAGAAGGATACCCACCATGAGATAGCAGCAAAAATAGATGAAATTTTAGTAGAGCAAGGTTATAAGTATGTTACTACTAACTTTATCCTGTGTGAAACCTATACATTGATAAGAAATAATACAACCCATAAAATAGCAGTTGAATTTGGAGAGGGGATACAGATTTCTAAAAAAGCAGGGCTAATTGAAGTAATTCATATTACCCCTGAGATCGAAAAGGAGGGATGGAAAATATTTAAAAAATACGATGATAAGAAATTTTCGTTCACTGATTGTATTACCTTTGCCATTATGAAATGGCAAAAACTTACAGAGGCATTTACTAATGATTTCCATTTTGTTCAGTTTGGGTTTGCAAAAAGACCTGAATAGTATATACAATAATAAGGATAAATTTATAGGAGGTGTTTGATGGAAAGTTTGAAGAGGGTATTAGGTTTTGGGATGGTTTTGGGGATGGTTTTTGGGGCAGGGGCAGGTTATGGGGCAGGTTCGGTTACGGTTTATAATGCTGGTGGGAGCTTTAATTGTGCTACGGATACTATCCAATTGGGCGTGAATGCTTGTCCTGTCGGTGGCACAGTCTCTGTTTCTGCCGGGACTTATACTGAGGCGGTTTATATCAATGAGGGGATTGCCTTGATTGGCTCTGGCACACCTGTAATCGACCCGTCAGTGGCTGGTTCTGGTGTAACCTTTGATGGTAATGGTGCGGATAATGCCATAATCTCCGGGTTTAAGATAACCGGGGCAACTGATGGGATAGACTGCATAAACGGTGCTGACCCAAGGCTTGCCAACAACCTTATATCAGGAAATAGTAGCCATGGCATCTACTGTAACTCCTCCTCCCCATCCATT